>JBARVS010000056.1:0-1569 GCA_049646385.1 Phormidesmis sp.
CGTAACTACTCAGGCTTAAATCTTTAAGTTGATTATAAGCGCTACAGAGTTAGAGCCGATAAGGTGTTAAGCGCATTCATCAGGCATTCTAGAGATGAGTAAGCGAGCGGCGAAATTCAATATCAGCGAAGCGGAAATCAGAGCCGTCTACCGCCAAGGCGAAGATGCGGTGGTGGCGCTGGTGACGGCGTTGGTGTCGCGGTTAGCAGAAGTAGAAGCGCGTCTAGAGAAGCTAGAGAACCAACAGCAGAAGACGAGCCGCAACAGCAGCAAGCCACCGTCAGGCGATGGCTTTGGCGAACGGACGAAGAGTTTGCGAAAAAAGAGCGAGCGGCGCAGCGGCGGTCAGAAAGGACATCCTGGCAGCACGCTCGAATGGCGCGAGCAGGTAGATGAGGTGGTCACTCATGGGGTAAGTGAGTGTCACGAGTGCGGCACATCGCTGTCATCGGTGAGCGCGGTAGAGTACGACCGGCGACAGGTGCATGAGTTGCCACCGTTGCGTTTGCAGGTTATCGAACATCAGGTAGAAGTGAAATGCTGCCCGGCTTGTGGGGAGATGAGCCGAGGCGCGTTCCCGGTGGATGTCACCGTGCCCATGCAGTATGGCAGCGGCCTGCGCGGACTGATGGTGTACCTGATGAATGCGCAGTTGTTGCCTTCCGACAGAACCCGAGCAGTGCTCAGTGAAGTGTTCGGTTGCGAGGTTTCAGAAGCGACGTTGTACAACGCCAGAGCGCAGTGCTATGAGCAGCTTGCACCAGTTGAGCAACAGATTAAGCAAAGCCTGGAAGCGGTAGCGGTACTGCATTGTGACGAAACTGGGTTGCGCGTCAACCGTAAGCTGTGGTGGCTTCACGTTGCCTCAACTGCCGAGCTGACTTACTACTTCGTTCATCCTAAACGGGGACGTGAGGCGATTAACGAGATGGCCGTGCTGCCAAACTTCAAGGGCATCAGCGTTCATGATGGCTGGGCGAGCTACTTCAAGTATCTATGCACTCATGCGCTATGCAACGCCCATCACCTGCGTGAACTGCGCTTTATTGCTGAGCGCTACGAGCAGCCTTGGGCCGAAGACATGATGACGTTACTAACGACGATAAAAGCCCGAGTCGATAGCGCCAAAGCAGACGGTTGCAATCAGCTAAGCGCACTGCAACTGACCGGATTCAAGGTGTTCTATCAAGCCCTACTCACTAACGGCTTCAAGGCAAACCCGCCCCCACTCATCCTGGCAGATGCACCGAAAAAGCGAGGCCGTACAAAGCAATCGCCGCCCAAGAACTTACTCGACCGACTCAACCTGCATGAAACGGCTGTGCTCGCCTTCATGCGCGACTTTCGGGTGCCCTTTGATAACAATCGGGCCGAACGCGATATCCGTATGATGAAGCTCAAGCAGAAGATTTCGGGCTGCTTTCGCTCGGCTGATGGTGCAAGAGAGTTCTGTCGCATTCGCGGCTACATCTCGACGTTGAGAAAGCAGGGACTAACCGTTCTTGACGCCTTGAAGAGCACTTTTATCGGCAGTCCTGTTCTTCCGACATTACAGCCTGAGTAGTTACG
>JBARVS010000057.1:0-3325 GCA_049646385.1 Phormidesmis sp.
TAGAAACCTGCTGCAAAGGACGCTCCCAGCTCGCGACAATTTGACGCCACTTGTCTTTAGGAAACACTTCATCGCCCAACACACTTTGTAAGCCGCCTTTGCCATCTGCGCTATAAATCGCGCCAAAAACCGCCTCTCGTTTTGCGGGCATTATCACTGCAATATCTCGATCTTTTGACTGTGTGCTAGCTGCCAATGCCGCCGTAGAAGAAATGCCAAACAGCGGAATTTTTAGCTGCTGTGCGAGGGTTCGCGCGGCAACGACGCCAATGCGAGTGCCCGTAAAGCCCCCCGGCCCTTTGGCAACGGCAATAAAGCAGAGATCTTGCCAGCTATAAGGGGCAATAAACTCTATCAGCTTAACGTGCAGATGGCTCGACACCTCTCGGCCTAAATCCCACACCTGATGGCGGCTAATCGCCTCTTTTGTGTTCTGCTCTATCGACTGAAGCGCCAGCCCAAGCTGAGGACTGCTGGTGTGAATGGCAAGGCCAAGCATGAGAAACCTAAAATGGTTAAGGGAAATAGGCTGAAGTGTAGCCGTCCTTCTACCGTAAACCACAACCGTAAGCTACAACGCCGACGAATCGAATGCCCTCATGTTTGCTGTGCGATCGCAACTGCCCCAAGCTAACCGAACATCACCTCACGCCCAAGCAAGAAACCAAGCGCCGCCACAAGCGTCGCAATAAGTATGACAGAGCTGGCCTCGGCCCCACCATCGACATTTGCCCGCCCTGCCATAAGCAAATCCATACGCTGTTTACCAACAAAGAACTCGCCGCAGACCTCAGCTCAGCCGATCTGCTAAAGTCTCATCCCGATCTGCAAAAGTTTCTTAAGTGGATTGCCAAGCAAGACCCCTACAAAAAAGTGCGCACTCGCAGATAGCCGATAGATAGCCAATGAGTTGTGTCGCTAATCCTTTAGCCGAAACTTCATCATCAGGGGTAAATGGTCGGACGACTCGGCGGCGGCGCTAATCACTTCAGCACTCACCGCTTCGATAGTATCGGGCGAGTACCAAATGTAGTCCAGCTTATGTTCGGGCTGATTGGATGGAAAAGTAGCCATTGCTGTGCTGCCCCATTGGTCTTGAGGTACGGCTGAGGCAAACGGCTCAGAGTCGGCCATTATTTTAATTGAAAATTCTGATTCTTCGGCGCGGTTGAGCGAGCTGTTGAAGTCGCCAAGAACGATCACCGGATGGGTTTTGGCGTAGTCTTCAGCGAGCGATCGCACAAACCGCGTCTGGCTCACCCGCGTCGGCTCATCAAAGGCTTCTAAATGCACATTAATCACGATTATCGTCTTACCTGGCCAGCCGACCTCTGAGACCTGAGCCAATCGATCTAAATAAAAGGCATTGTAGTAAAAGGGATTGCTCGCCACTTTTTCTAACACTATGCGGCTGTTCTTTTGAATCGAAAACGGAAAGCGGCTGATAATCGACTGGCCCGAGAGAATTTTGCCAAACTGCGCGGCAGGCGGCCAGTAGGGAAAGGGAACGTAGTTTTTATCCCAGCTAACGGCGATCGCCCCATTGATAAAGTCGATGGCCTGGGCGATCGCCCGCGCCTGATCCACATGAAAAGAACGACGCGAGTCAAAATCAACTTCCTGAAGCGCCACAATATCCGGATTTGCCGCCTTTAACGCCGTAATAACCTGCTGCTGGTTAGCCTCAAAAAAAGCGCGCTCGGTTTGAGCTGTGGTGTTGTTCGCTAGCCCTGAGAGGTAGCCTAAGTTGTAGCTCACGATGGTATGAATATCCTCAGCCGTGATGACGGCACCCTCATTCATGCCGCCTTCGGCATAGTTCAAAATGGCCGCGTAGTTTTGCTTAGAATAGCTGCCCGCGCTGCCCCAAAAATAGAAGAGTGCGATCGCCCCGATCGGCAGTCCGATTAATAAACTCAGCCCCTTTAAAATCTTCATTTTGTCTGCTCGTCTGAACTTCTAATTAATCCAACATATATTGATAGGATCCTTTTCCTCGGGTAACCTACACCCGTATTCCCGCCTATTTTTTGCCTAATTCTCAACATGCCAACGCTTGGCCTATGCCGATTCGGAGCCGCTAAATGTCTGTCAAAAACATAATTTTCTACGGTTTTCTTGGATTCATCCCCGTCTCCCTAGCCGCTCACTTCTTGGGCTGGGGCGATCTCATCGTATTTGTTACCGCTGCCCTGGCGATTATCCCGCTAGCGGGTTGGATGGGCACCGCCACCGAAGAAATCGCCGTCGTGCTTGGCCCCTCTTTGGGCGGTTTAATGAACGCCACTTTTGGCAACGCAACCGAGCTAATTATCGCCATCTTCGCCCTCCGTGCGGGTCTAGTAAACGTCGTAAAGTCCAGCATTACGGGCTCTATTATCGGCAATTTACTATTGGTTATGGGCCTTGCCATGCTGCTCGGCGGCCTTAAGTTCAAAGAACAAACCTTTCAGCCCACCATTGCTAGGCTCAACGCCTCTTCAATGAATTTGGCAGTGATTGCCATCTTGCTGCCAACCGCCGTTGACTTTACCTCTACTGGCATGGAAGAGCCCGTTTTGCAAAAGCTCTCCATCGCCGTCGCCGTTGTGCTGATGCTGGTATACGGCCTGACCCTTCTTTTTTCAATGAAAACTCACGCTTATCTATACGACGTGGGTATTGCCCAAGAAAGCGCTGCGCCAACTGTTTTAACGGCTGTATTAGATACCAATGTAGATGAAAAAGTAGATGAAAAAAGCTCCCGCAAGACGCACAGCGACACCCCTTCTGAAGCTCATCAGCCCAATCTCAAGCTGTGGATCGGCGTATTGCTTGCTGCAACTTTAGTTGTCGCTGTCGAATCAGAATTTTTAGTGGGCACCTTAGAAGTTGCCTCTCAGCAGCTTGGCCTCTCCGAACTCTTCACGGGCGTCATCATTCTACCGATTATCGGCAATGCCGCTGAACATGCCACCGCCGTCACCGTCGCCCTTAAAAACAAAATGGATTTGTCGCTGAACGTAGCGGTTGGCTCCAGTATGCAAATCGCCCTTTTTGTGGGCCCGCTACTGGTGCTCATCGGCGCATTTATGGGCCAGCCCATGGATTTAGACTTTAATAACTTTGAGCTGCTTTCAGTCGTCGTCGCTGTCCTTGTCGCCAATTCTATCAGCGCCGATGGCAAATCTAACTGGTTAGAAGGTACGCTGCTGCTTGCCACTTACGTTGTGATCAGCCTGTCCTTTTACTTCCACCCCGTCATCGAAGGCATCGGGTAAAAGCGCTATGAATCTTTGCTGTCATTGACTTTCCCAAAGCGGCGATCGCGCTGCTGAAAAGCCTT
>JBARVS010000058.1:0-1567 GCA_049646385.1 Phormidesmis sp.
TAGGCTTTGGGCAAATATATCAAGAAACAATCGACAAAATTAGATAGCCTAACGAGGTCATCCTGTCCCATTGCCGATAAAGTAAAGAAATATTGCGAAAGATATCAATTGATGTTACATTCATCCCAAGAACTTGTTCATGTTCTGACTTGATTAAACGTAATAGTTTTCTATTATTTTTGGTCGGCGTGAAAGTGCGAGTTCTCCTACTCTCAACACAGCATATTGGCCAGTTGGTTTTTCCATCTGGCTTTTCCTTTGGCTAGTTGGCTTAGCCGATTTACTCACCTACCTAAAACACCTATCAAAAGAAGGCTTTAGATCCAATGCAAGTTCATCTTTTCGAGCTGGTTTGGCTACAGACATCGTGATAGTTTATATACGAAGGCGCGTCCGTGTCCCTCCTTATAATCCGGACTGAATTAGTTTTTGAGGGACTTTTGATAGAAAGTTTTTCCACATCTCCCTGCATGAAGCATCACAGGCGTCTTAACTTTGAGGGTTTTTAGAGTGAGCGCTGTTGGAGCTTGTAACCGAATTTAAAAGTTAGAGGTCATTCTCAATGTCAATTCGTTTGTATTTTGGCAATCTCCCCAGAGATTTAGAACGTGAAGCGTTTGAGGCAATTTTTGCAGAGGAGACCGACGATTTGGTTTCTATCAAGCTAATTTCAGATCGAAAGACAGGCAAGTGCCGTGGGTTTGGGTTCGTAACCGCTAAAACGGACGAAGTTGCAGATGCTCTAGTTGAAAAATACAACGGGTTTGCGCTTCAAGATGCCACTCTCAAGGTTGAAAAAGCCATGCCCCGCACCGAAAAGGAAGATGATTCCGAAGCGCGTCAGAGTGATCGTGCCGACGGTCGTTCTGGCAACAGTGCCCCTCGCCGAGCGAAAAAAGGGGGAACTCGTCGCGCTCAAAACGCAACGGTGGTTTCAGAAACCAAATCCGCCGCTGCTGAGCCCGATCCTCGCTGGGCACAAGACTTAGCCAAGCTCAAGGAAATGCTGGCTGCGCAAACAACGCCCTCTTAATAAATTTCATCCGACAAATCACATCAGCAATCTATGTAAAAGATCTCGCTATTGAGATCAAGTGAGATCAAGCAAAAGGCTCTTTGACTTAAAAGTAAGATAGCCTTTTGCTTGATTTTTGATCGCGCTGAATTACGAAATGCGAGCGCGAATCAGCGCCTGCGGCAGGCAAAGAATTTTTCGCGATTTAGGTACAAAGGCTCTGCGGCTAAATACGTCGTAGTCGTTTTCGACAATTACGTCTAAAATTTTTCGATATAGCATTAAGGCTGTCCATACGGGCCAGCGGGCGTCGGGATGTAACCTGCTGATGCCGCTTTCAGCTTCTCGATAGTATTTGAGCGATCGCTGAATTTGAAACCGCATTAGCCCACGCCAGCGATCGTCAATCACCCCGTTGAATAAATCTTCTGGCGTGTAGTCAAACAGGGCCAAATCTTCTAGCGGAAGATAGATGCGATCGCGCCTAGCATCTTCACCCACGTCTCTTAGTATATTGGTGAGCTGGTTAGCAATGCCTAAAGAAACCGCCTC
>JBARVS010000059.1:0-14675 GCA_049646385.1 Phormidesmis sp.
GCCGAGCCTGAGCAAAAAGTAGTGGTCGATGGCGAAATGCTAGAGACAACAACGCCTCTAGAAGTTCACTGCATTCCTCGGGGGTTAACTATTCTCGCACCTAAAAACGGCAGCTTTGACCCCTTAGAAAAGTTAGAAGGGCTGCCCAAACTAGAGATTAAATACAAACAATAGGCGGCTTTTCTTGTTACCTCTGCTACGTGCTGGCTATATCCTTGGTCAAGCGCTTCGACTTTCTGCGGCGCTGTCTGTCGTCTATCCACTCTAGCGCTATGGTTGCCGTGTTGCCGTGAATCAGCAGTGACATCAGCACCGTCAGCGTAATAATGCTCCAAAGCATACCGCCGTGATTAAAGCTGCCGTTGTTTTGAGCGTAGGCCAAATAGTAGTACGAGCCAAAGCCGCGAATGCCTAAGAATGCAATCGAGCCCTTTTCCAACTTTGATAGCTTTAGACCCACCAAAGACAGCAGCCCTGATAAAGGCCGAGCTAAGAAAATGAACAGTCCTGCAAATAAGAAATTTTGCCAGCTCAGCAGGTTTAAATCGTTGGTAGCCACAAATCCGCCCAGTGCTATCAGCAAAAGCCCTGCCAAAATGCGCTCTAGCTGGGTGGCAAACTGATAAGGCTTGGCATAGTAGTCGTGATATTTTTCAATATTTTGTCGGCTCGACACTGCCGCTGCAAATACTGCTAAAAAGCCGTAGCCGTGAAGCGCCTCACCAACGCCGTAGGCTAAGAAAATGGATGCTGCAATCAACAGTCCTTCTTGAGTTTCTTCTCGCACCGTTTCATCAGAGACACGAAACATATAGTGAGCGAGCAGCCAGCCAATCGCAATCCCTACCGCCGTGCCCATTGCGACCCGAAAAACGAGATCATAAGCAGTCCAGTTGATCAACCACGCGCCGAATTTGCCCTGATGCTTGGCTAGGCCCAAAGCTAAATAAACAAAAGGAAACGCTAGGCCATCGTTGAGCCCTGCTTCAGTGGTTAGGCTAAAGCGCACCGGGTCTTCTTTGCCCTTGTTGGGCGGGCCGACCTGTACGCTGTGGGCCATTACTGGATCAGTAGGTGCTAGGCAAGCCCCTAGCAGTACGGCATCTGCTAGGGGCAAGCCAAATATCCAATTGCCTAAAAAGGCGGCTGCGGCAATGCTGAGAGGCATTGCAATACAGAGCAATCGCAGTGTAGATTGCCAGGTTCGCAGCCGAAAGCTTCGATCAATCGAGAGCCCCGCCCCCGCTAAAGAGAAAATTACAATCAGCTCAGTTGTATACTCAGTCGCGATTCGATGCGCTTCATTTCCTATTGGATCAAGCTCAGGCAGTCCCGCTATCTTGCTAAATAGGAACGCCGCCAGCAAAAAGTACATCAGCGGAATATTAATGAAACGCGCGCCTTTCACACCAGGTAGCCAGGTAAACCCTAGCAGCGCTAGCCCGAAAGCGATGTACAAAATAATTTTAGGATCCATAGGGGAAAAAGGTTGAAAAGGGCGATCGCAAGGGAAAATATCAGAACTGACTTAAGCTGTTAATTTAGCAGGTGTCCCCAAAGACATAGCATAAGGTGAATGAGCTGTTTTGCTATCTGTCTTATGAGAGGCGTGCGATCGCTGGGCCTCTTCATACAGTAATAAGGCCGATCTTTGCTTCATTTAAAATAAAGATCGCATGTCTGTTACTCTTTTTTAGCTTTTTTATTCAGGTGAAAAGTATGTCCGATGCTGCGGTTCTCACAGTTCAAAGATTTGTCAAAAAGCTGACTGCCACAGTGGTTTCACTACTGTTGGGTGTGGCTATGGTTTTAGGGTTCATGCAGCCAGCAGCGCAGGCGGCTATCACTGAATCAATTGGGAATCCTGAAACAACCATCACCGGAGACAGTGTAGATCAGCTACGGGCCAACCGTCGTGCGATTAACAGTCAGGCTTCGCGAGCTGCCAGCGATGAAGCCGAAGCACAAGAAAAAACAAGTTCGTTGGGAGAAGTTATCAACGAAAAACTTAATTTAGATGAGATTAGAGAAGATAACGTGCTCGTAGACGATGCCCGTGATGCGCTAGATCTGGACGCACCCTATGAGATTCCTAGAAGAAGCAACTAAAGTCTGAGCTGATGCTTTGGTTTTGAGCTGATGGGTTCAGCTATTCTGCGTCAGTGAGATCAAACCGTTTGGGGTAAGGAAGGTTACGCTTGGCGAACTCTTTTTTGGCTCGAACGGTGAGGTCAGTGGCGTAGGCGAACTCATCTCGTGCGTCTAGCGGATAGGAGCGCAGCTTGAACAGGCTACCCCAGCTGTGGTCGGCCATGACAACCTTAATCGGCAGCTTCAGGTGAGTGTATTTGCTGGTGTAGGCAATGCGATATAAGATATTTTCAACTTCTTCTGGATTGGCTTCGTGGGCAAGATAAAACTCGGTGACTACCTGGGCTTCTAGCTCGCCCATGTTGGCATTAGATACCGAGTTAGTCCAAATATAGTTGTGTGGCACGGTGACAATGTTATCACTGGGGGTTCGCAGGCGAATGCCCCGCAGTCCATAGCTGATGACTTCGCCATATTCGTCGTCAATTGCAATGCGATCGCCCACCCGATAAGGCGCTTCAAACAAGCCCACAATGCCCGCAATAATTGAGCTAGCGTAGTCCTTAAAGGCAAAGCCTAAGGCAACGGCAACCGTACCTGTCACCGCCAGCACATTTTCTCTTGAAAGATTCAAAAACAAGTTCATTAGCATAACTACCGTCAGCGTCATCACAAACGTGCGCAAAAACGGCTGAAACTGCTTGACGCGCAGCCGATTATGGCGGGCTACCTTTTCAGAGAGCGTAATAGAAACCCAGTCAACCAGCTTAATAATGGCATAGGCCACGAGCAGGATAATGAGCGCCTGTAAAATTTTTGGCCCGGTAATTTTAGAAAGAATGCTCTTAGCCTGCTCAGCCGTATCGCTAGCCGCTTTGCCTGCGCTATCGGCAGCACCTTTGGCCGCATCGCTAGCTGCATTGCCAGCCGATTGAGCCAGCAGCATGACGTTAGCCTGACTAAGCCCCTGGCTAAAATGTTGAATGCCTATCATTCCTTTAACTGCCTCGCCTGCTAATTTTTCTGCTATCCGCTCTGCTCCCCTTTCTGCTTATTCTATGGAGCCTTGATCACAAAATTATTTCTAACCAGCTCTCTTCTAAGCTTAGGATAGTGGGCTGGATTCGTTTTGAGCACTTTGCCGAGCTGCTCAATCAGGCCAGCGTTACGCAGCATCTGCACCTGATTGTTGACAACTTGCGGCGCATCTCCCAAGCTTTTGGCCAGTGCAGCAACGGTCATATCACCATGCAGCATTAAAGAATACAGTAAATACATGTCGTTTTGGCCTAGCTCAGGCAGCGCAGGCAGCTTAGGAATAGTTGCTATCAGATGACGCCGCTCAGTAGACGCTTCGTTCGGCTTTTCTTCTGGTTTTTCTTCTGGCCTTTTCGGGTTGTCTTCATCAACCGGAGTGTCAATTTTTTCTATATCTTTTTTTTCTCGGTAGCGCAGCGATTTAATGAATAGCTGTAGCGCAACCACGCTAATTCCATCAGAAATATCAGACAGTCGGTTAAAGTAATCGAGCTTGGGACTGTCTTCTTCTTCTTCTTTGGTTGGGGTCTCATGAGACAATATTTCTTCCTTCACAGCCCGCACTGAAGAGCGCACCGTAGCGCCAACCTCTTGACTAATTTCAGAGAGCGCTTCAACCGGATGATCAATATCGATGTCGATACCCAGCAGGCTATCAGAGTTTTGTAGCCGCTTGTGCAGCGCTGTGTCTGGGAAAAAAATGTCAAACCGTTGAATGATGGGCTCTAACCAGCTCTGTAGCTCCTCACCTGAGAGATGAGGAAGATCAACGGTGCCGCCACAGTAGGCGTGAAACTTAAGTGTAGACTTTAGATAATCCCAACCGACAATGCCACTGCCTAAAACCCAAAACTGCTTTTGATTTTGCGGCAGCAGTTCCTGCAAATAGTCCAACCCATCTAATCCATCGGCGCTGCGTAAAAAGCACCAGCATAAGTTAGGAATAATCATTAGGTGCTGGTCGTCATCAGTCTCCTTTTGGCCGTTCTCAGAATTTTCATCTGACGCTCTATCGGCTTCGTCCTGGTCGAGCCCTAGTTTCTCTTTTACCTGCTGCTTAATGGAGTGGACATCAGCAGGACGTTCGACCCAGCTCAGCATCCGAACAGGCAGCTTGTCTGCTTGGTCGGCCTGTAGTTCACCCATGCTATCTGCTAGAATGCGGGACACCGAAGAAACCGGATCGCCTAGAATCACGATGGAATTTGTAGATACATGGGGATTGTGCCGCCATGCTTCAAGTGCTTCTTCGACGGCTTGTTTGATCGTAGCTAGCTCATGTGGATGAGTCGGCAAATCGTTGACCGACTGAACCAGCTTCTGAACCATTTCATCTGGCAGGTTAGAGAGCGCTTCTTCAGGCGCTGGCTTATGCTTAGGATCTTTAGCAAACCACGATACTCGAAAAGAACGCTTCTCTAGCAGCCACTGCTTAAACTTTTGGATCTGATTTGCCATTGCCCTTTGCCATTGCCTCCCATTGCCTCAAAGCTATAGAGCTTATTTCAGCTTATTTCTATTGTTGACTATCTGCCTTTGGTTGGCTACTTTCCTGGCTGCTGCCCTGGCCGTTTTGACTTTGATCGCGCCGACTTTTAGCCAGCGCTAGCACCGAGCGAGACATGCTCAACGATCTAGGCGGATTACCCTCGGGGCCTATCGGCCAGCCTTCGCGCTGCGTGGCTCTGTTGCCGTCGGTCTCTTCTGTTTGATCGTGAAGCAAAATTTGCTGTGTTGGGAAAGGTAAATCGATGCCAGCGGCTACCAACTCGACGCAGATGTTTTCTAGCACCCAGTCCATAGAAGCCATGTAGTCAGCCCGACGAGGCGGTTCAATCCACCAGCGAGCGCGAATGTTGATGCTGCTACCGGCTAAGTCCACTACTAGCGCTTCCGGCTGAGGATTTTTGATCACCTCTTCTCGGCTGCTTAGCACGTCTAAAATGATCTTTTTGGCCTGGGCAATATCGTCGCCATAGCCAATGCCAAAGTCGTATTGCAATCGGCGGCGGTCGTAGGCGGTGTTGACCATTACCGCGTTGGTGAATAGTTCGGCGTTGGGAATAACCACGCGGCGACCGTCGTAGGTGCGAATTGAGGTGGCCCGCGTTTCAATCTGTTCTACGGTGCCTTCGTAGTCTTTGTAGATGATCTGATCGTCAAGGCTGAAGGGCTCGGTTAAGAGAATGAGAATGCCTGCTAAAAAGTTTTGCAGAATATCTTTAAAGGCAAAACCGATGGCGACACCGCCAATGCCAAGGGTGGCTAGCGCGTCGGCAGGGTTAAAGCTGGGAAAGACGACCGTTGCGGCAATTAAAAAGCCCAGAATAATGAGTCCGCCCTGGGCGAGTCGGCCAAAGACTAGGCCGACGTTGCGGGTGTCGCGATCGCGCGTTTGCTTACGCACAAAGCCACGAACGACTCTACCAATAATTACAAAAATAATGAAAATGACTAGGCCAATTACGAGGTTAGGCAGCAGCGCGATCGCCCCTTGCACCATGTTTGTAACTTTCTCGGTAGCCGCCGATATCGAAATGTTGTCTCCCACAGCCCTCACGTCCTAATTGTCTTGCCTAGATAGGTTACAGTATCAGGCTCGCTGTTGCTCAGATCTCTGTCTTGGGAGTGGCTTTTGGCCCAAAACCTTGTTCGCTAGAGGGATGAATTATCTAGGTGCTAAAGCGACTTGAGCGAATGATTCAGTTGTTTGAAAATCTAATACGCTTATGTGTGGCCTGTATTTAAAAAAGATCTCCCTATGGCAATTCTTTTGGTTGAGCCCTTTGCCGCAACGCTGCGATCGCCCACAACCACGTTCGTGCTGCTGCTGGCGATCGCCCTAATTATTCCACCCTTGTTCGAGCGGATTAAGCTGCCTGGGCTAGTCGGGCTACTGGTGGCAGGCGTTGTGTTTGGCGGCAGCGCTTTGGGCTGGCTTGATCCGGCTTCGGAGACGATGAAGCTGCTCTCTGAAATCGGCAAAATCTATTTAATGTTTGTGGCGGGCTTAGAAATTGACCTAGCGCTGTTTCAACGAACGCGCAATCGGTCTTTGAGCTTTGGGTTTTTAACGTTCATTATCCCCTTCATTTTTGGGGTGGCCGTTGGGCTGTTTTTTAACTTTGGCTGGCTGGCAGCGGTGCTCATTGGCTCGCTGCTGGCCTCTCATACGCTGCTGGCCTACCCGATTGTGCAGCGCTTGGGCGTGGTGAGCGATGAGGCCGTTACCGTTACCGTTGGGGCGACTATTTTTACAGATGTGACGGCGCTGGTGGTGCTGGCAATTTGCTTGGGGATTAGCAAGGGCGATTTTACAACGGCGAAGCTGATTGTGCTGCTGGGCTCGCTAGGGCTGTATGCGATCGCCGTTCTCTTTGGCCTGAAGCGACTGGCTGAGGCTTTTTTTCGCGCTACCGGTAAAGACGAAGGCAACCAGTTTTTGTTTGTGATGCTCTCGGTGTTTTTGGCGGCGGTGGTGGCTCAGCTCATCGGCGTAGAAAGCATCATTGGCGCATTTTTAGCGGGGCTAGCGATTAACAGCGTGATTGGCGATGGCCCCGTCAAGGAAAAAACTGAATTTTTGGGCGGGGTGCTGTTTATCCCAATGTTTTTTGTGAACATGGGGCTGCTGCTGGATTTAGACGCACTGGGCGACTTGCTTCAGTCGGTGGCGCTGCCGATCATGATTGTAGGGGCGCTGATAGTCTCTAAGCTGCTAGCGGCGCTGGGCACCAAGCTGATGTTTGGCTATAGCTGGCCTCAAACTTGGACAATGTGGTCGCTCTCTTTACCGCAGGTGGCGGCAACCCTAGCAGCGGCTTTGGTGGGCTATCAGGCCGACATTATTAACGTGCAGGTTTTCAACAGCGTAATTTTGCTGATGCTGGTGACCGCGATTATGGGGCCGCTGATTACTGCGCGGACGGCCCGCCGTATTGCCCTGACTAAAACCTCGGAAAACATGACGCCGCTGAGCTGGCTTCCGGTTCCAGCGGCAGCGCCTGAGCAGGCAAAGGTGTTTACGGTGGTCGTGCCCATTTACAACCCCAAAACAGAGTTTCGCCTGTTAGAGCTAGCCGCGACGATTGCTCACTACGAGCAGGGTCAGGTGGTGCCGCTGGCCGTTGCCCTGGCTCAGCCGCAGATGGACTCGCCGCAGCTTCAGCGAGCGATCGCCCATGCCCGCCATCGCTTAGCCGCCGCCGAAGCTATTAGCCAAAACTTTGCCGTGCCGTTAAGCCCGACGCTCAGGGTGGAATACAGCATTCCTCAGGCAATCTGCCATCTCAGCCGTGAAAAAGACGCCAACCTAATTGTGCTAGGCATGGGCTATCAGCCAAAGCTAGGCGCAATCAACAGCGTGCATGACGATGTGCTGTGGTCGGCGCACTGTCCGGTGGTGGTGGCCCGACTGCTGGCCTCGCCCGCTGACTTTAAGCATATTTTGCTGCCGATTGAAAATCCCTCGCCGCTGACGATTCGGGTGCTGCGGTTTGCGCAAGTGCTAGCAGCGGCCAATCAGGGCAAGATGACGCTCCTGCACGTATGCAGCTCTTTTTCATCTAAGCCGCATCGCCTGCGGATAGAAAAGCAGCTACACACGCTAATTGATGAGCTGCCTCCAGCGGCCTGTGACATCGCGGTGCAAATCGTGGTGCAAGATAATTGGGTAGGGGCGATTGAAGGGCGATCGCGCGACTATGATCTGGTAATTTTGCGATCGCAGCGTCGCAATGTCGGCAACGCTTTGGGCCTGTCGGCTACCACGCAGCCACTGGTTGAGCGCATCAGCGGCTCGGTTATTTTAGTCGGAGAACCCTATGCTCAGCAAAACAACACGCCTACTGCCTAGTCCTAACTGCCTAATCAACGGCGCTCAGAGCTTCTACTTTTTGCGGCTTAGTCTGCGGTTCAACCGGGCGCTTAATCTGGGGCTCTACGCCTGCCATCTCTAAAATTTGGGGAATTAGATCTTCGCGGCGAACGGCCATCATATGCACGCCCTGGCAAAGATCTCGGGCGAGCCGAACCTGCTCAGCCGCGATTTTCATGCCTTCGTTGAGCGGGTCTTTGGCGATCGCTAAGCGATTGATAATGTGCTCAGGAATGTTGACACCGGGGACGCAGCGGTTAATGAAGGCGGCATTTTTAGCAGACTTGAGCAAAAAGATGCCCGCCAAGATGGGGCGATTGTCGGCGGGAGACGTCCGGCTCAGGCTTTTGCCGACAATCTCATCCATAAATTTTTCGAGCCTGTCAAAGTCAGAAACGAGCTGGCTTTGAAAAAACTGCGCCCCGGCCTCAAGCTTTTTGTCAAAGCGGCGTTGCAGCCCCGACCAGCTTGACGACTGAGGATCTACCGCTGCGCCTGCAAAAATATCTAGCTCGCCGTCGCACAGGGCCTTGTCGTTATAGTCGGTGCCGCTGTTGAGCTGGCGAATGACGCGCAGCAGGCGGATAGATTCTAGCTCATGCACCGACTTCGCTTTGGGATGGTCGCCCGCTTTGACCGGGTCGCCCGTGAGGGCTAAAACGTTGAACACGCCTAAGGCATGTGCGCCCATCAGATCGGCTTGGAGGGCTATAGCATTGCGATCGCGCCCCGTCATCTGGCAAACGGGCTCAATTCCCGCCTGCTTTAGCAGCACCGCGCAGGCCAACGCCGACATTCGCAACACGGCGCGGCTGCCGTCGGTGACATTCACCGCGTGAACCCAGTCTCTAAGGTGGGCGGCCATTTCTAGCATGTGACCAGGGTTGCCCCCTTTGGGCGGCATCACTTCCGCCGTCACCAAAAACTCACCCGAGCGCACCGCCGACCGCAGGCGACTGGTCTGCTGATTAATCTTATAGGCAGGTTGAGCGGTGAAACTAGGCAGAGAGCGTCCGTTTGCTGCAAAGGTCATAGGTAAGCTTAGGCATGGATTATCGGCTATCTTACCTAGTTTCTTCTATTAACAGGGGCTTATGCTTATGATTGGAATCGGTTGAATTGTACAAGTAATGCTGTTTTGCTTTTCTGATAGAGCGCTATTAGGCTGAGGCGAACCCAATCGCTGCTTTCACTTTGGCTAGGGTAGGGGCGGCTACGGCCTGGGCTTTTTGCTTGCCGCCCGCTAATACCTGCTGTAGGTAGGTGCGATCGCTCATCAGCTCGTTATACTTTTGCTGAATCGGGCGCAGCGCCGCCACCGTCGTCTCAGCGAGCAACGGCTTAAACTGCCCCCAGCCCATGTCTTGACATTCCGCCGCCACCGCCGCTTTCGTTTGGTTAGAGAGCAGCTGATAGAGCCCTAGCAAATTGCTACACTCTGGCCGATCTGGATTATCAAACTCTAAACCGCGCTCAGGATCGGTTTTAGCCCGCTTGATTTTCTTAGTAATCAGCTCGGGCGGGTCGGTTAGGTCAATCCGGCTTTGCTCAGAAGGGTCAGACTTTGACATTTTTTTGGTGCCATCTGTCAGGCTCATTACCCGCGCACCTGCCTTGCGAATCATCGGCTCGGGCACCTTGAGTATCGGCTTGTCCTCACTGCCAAACTGAAAGTTCAATCGAGCCGCAATATCGCGCGTCAGCTCTAGATGCTGCTTTTGGTCTTCACCGACGGGCACCACATCAGGCTCATACAGCAAAATATCAGCGGCCTGCAATACCGGATAGTCCATCAGGCCCACGCTGACGTTTTCGCCCTGCTTGATGGCTTTTTCTTTGAACTGGATCATCCGCTCTAGCCAGCCGATTGGCGTAATGCAGTTAAAAATCCAGGCCAGCTCGCTGTGCTCGGGTAGCTGAGACTGCACAAAAATAGTGGACTGCTCTGGGTCAATACCGCAAGCGATGTAGGTAGCGGCAATTTTTAGCGTGTTTTCAGCCAGCGTCTTTGGGTCTTGCGGCACGGTAATGGCGTGCAAATCGGCCATAAACAAAAAGCAGTCATGGTCAGCCTGCAGCTCTACCCAGTTGCGAATGGCCCCCAAATAGTTGCCCAAATGCATGTTGCCAGTGGTCTGAATGCCTGAGAGAATGCGGGGCTGCGCCATAAGAGTTGGGGTTTGCGGTGGCTTGTAAAGTTAGCGATATTTTACCGTGTGGTGGACGGCTATTGCAGCGTAAAGAGTCAGTCGCAGCGCACGAGCAGCGATGGCGGCTCACCCGTGGGATTGTTCTTGAACCGAATGCCCTCTCCTTGATCTTCCGGCTCGATCCGGTAGGTAGCTGCCTCAGGGCGCACCTCCATCGCGCCTTCTAGCTGAAAAAACGTCGCGTCGATGTTGTAGCCCTCATCTCGAAGCGTGACCGACTTTATATCGGCATATCCATAGTAGAACTGAAGTTTGTCGGGTGTGACGGTTAGCTTTGTGAAGGTGCCTGATGAGCAAGCTTCCTGATTTTGATCAAACGTGCCGAGTGCAGTGCTGGGCAGTTGATTCTCCGGAACTGCCTTGGGTATGCTCTCCGCAGCCTCAGGTTTTATGTCGGCAGGTGCCGCTTCAGGCTCAGCGATTTGGGAACGCTCACTACAGGCAGTAGAAAGAAAAATGAGCAGGGTAAAGGCGAGAAGGCGGGTTGCAGACATAGCAATTTGTGAATTGACTGTCGTAATACTGTCGTAATAACGGTAGCAATGGTCGTTTGCGCAAATGAAGCACTTTTTGCCTACTGAATTTCGGCTTTCAGCACAGACTCATCCTGTGGCCCTAGGGTCAGCGCTAGCGGACGATCTTTTTCAAAGGCTTTGACGGCCTGACGGTACACGTCGTAGTCGGTGGGGAGGGTTTTGGTTTCATCGGCTTGGTCAAAGGTGATTTGGTAGTCTATGGCTTTGATGACTTCGGGCGATCGCGGCGTTTCAGCCTTTTCACGCCGCGCCTCTATCTCATCTACAGTAGGCTCGGGCGGCAGCACAGGCCACCACAGCCCCTGGCTATCTGGCCCAGAACCCGCTGCATCAGGGCGAATGCCGTTGACATTTACGACTGTCGTCGACTCAAAACGCTCTAAGCGACGGTCGTTAGGCCGATCAGGGGTAGCTCCTCGGGGCACGTATTCCACCTGCCATACGTAGGTAGTAGCGGCGGTAGCTTCAAAGTCGGCGGTAGCTTCAAAGGCGTTGGTGCTGACCTGATTGCAGCCGCTTGCTAACGCTACTAAGGCATAAGGAAAGGTGCAAAGGGCGGCGGATGCGAACCAGCGTAATCTGTTGGGGCTGTGCATTTTTATACGCTCTCATTTTCTGCGCTATTAGCTTAGCGCTATGCGCCCTGAAGTGCATCATTTCTCAGGATGGCGCTATATTATGTCGCAAAAATTATGTCGCAAAAATTACGTCGCAAAATACTGCAGCACTTCTCTCACCACGCCGCTTTTGCCATGGCAGTGCACTCTAATCACTTCGCCCGTGAGCATTTGGGTATCTCTAAGCTGCTTGACGCAGTTGGAAACGGAGTGATCGACATAGCTGGTGATGGTGACGACTAAATCACAGTTGCCTATTTTGTCTCTAATTTGATGTCGGTTGTTGCTCTCTCGGCTGTGAGGCGGCACGTGAATGCAGCGCTTAAGGCCGTACTTTTTCAGCTCTTCGGCAACTTCGCGATGGGTCGTCTCATGCCCGCCTACTAAGGCTAGCGAAACCTCAGAAAGGTCAACGATGAATTCTGCGGCCTCTAGCTCGGCTTCTAAATCGCCATCCGATAGATCGGCGGGTTCAGTCGATTTGGATGTCAGCAGCGGGCTGTGTAGGCTCTCAGATTGAGCATCGGGCGTGTCTGGCTCGTAGGCGCGTAGTCCTAGCTTGTGCTCTAAGAAAACGACTTTGCTGTGCAGGGCGGCTTTTTCAGCTTCGATCTTTTGAATGTGCGATCGCATTTCACTGGTCTCTGCGTCTAGCCCCTTGTTTTCCTTGTCAGCGTAGTTAAATAAGGTGTTTAGTTCGTTGCGATCGCGCTGAAGCAAGCCATGATCGCGCTGAAGCGAGCCATATCTCTTTTGCAGTTGCTCAATGCTGTGCTGGAGCGTATCATGCTTTTGCTGAAGCGTTCCACAGCTTTCTTGCAGGCGATCGTAAGCGACTTGCAGGCTGATGAGCTGCTGAGCCAGCTGTTGTTTTTGATGGCGATCTTTTCCAGTAGCGCCTTTAATAAAGAGCTGGAGCGGCTGAATCAGAGATTTGAGCATAAGCCCCCTAAATAACTAGGTTAAGTAATGCTGATGAAACACGGGACAGTTGCACGAGCCTATCGCTGCCTCTAATTGCGGCTAGTGCGCCGCTATGGGCAATACTGCCTTTTAAGCGTCATCACGTTGCCAGAGCATCAGGTCTTACAAAGCAGTGCTAGCAAAGCAGCGCTTAAGTCTAGCCGCCCAAATGCAGCTCACTGAATCTAACTGTATAGATCTAACATAGCGGTTTTGCGGAGAATTGAACGGTTCTAAAAGCGCTTATCCGAGTTTCTCTTTATTCCTTCAGGAAAATTTATTCAATTTCCGCAATTTCTTATCAATGAACAAAAAAAAGGTATCAAATCGCACTGCCAGCGACGCAATAGCATAGCCCTTTCTTTCGCGCCGCGTTCCGTAGTCGTTGTGAAAATTGCGCAGGACAAACCAATGCTATTTCATCGTAGTGAGAGCAAAGCCTTATTTGGCTGATTGGCCAGAAGTTGTTTGAGTTAGGGATGATAACCGGGGTGGTTATGACTACGGCTACAGATTGAAGGACAAGCGTTTTTATGATGTGAACTCAGGTAGCAGAGAAGGGCAGGTCAATTTTTGGCTCAAGCGTAAAAAATGCGCTGTGGGCCAAATGTACCGCAGGCCAAATGCCTCACACATAAAAATAACCAACATAGAGATAGCGTGTGTGAACAACTATTAATTAAAAGCTGAAAGATAACAACAATGTAATAAAACCCTCTGTCTAAAGGTATAAAAGAGGCCGTCGGCAAACAGCTACTTTGTACATCAATTGTCAGAGGAGATTCCAAAAAATGGTTAATTTATTTCAAAAGGTATTCCGTCACCCTACTACCATAACGGGTGTACTATTAGCGGCTTCCCTAACCGTCTTGTCTGCCTGCACTGGCCCCAAGGAGACGACGACTCCGCAAGATGCCAAAGAGAATGTAACTACTGAAGAACTCTCTGAAGGGGCTGATGGCCTAGTGGGTCAAGAAGTGTCGATTCGCTCTGAAGTTGAAAAAACGGTAGGCGATGCTTCCTTTTTACTTGAAGACAAGCAGCTGTTTGGTGGTAAAGACATTTTAGTTATCAATGCGTCTGGACAGCCCTTTGCCCTGACAGAAGGCGATGATACCGATGTACAGGTAACAGGTATAGTCCAGAAAATGGTGACGGCTGATCTAAACAAGGAATATGGACTCACCCTTGATCCTAGTTTGTACGCTGACTATGAAAACAACCCTGTTGTTGTCGCAAAGTCGATTGCCCTTTCTCCCGATCCAGGTGAAATTACCAGCGATCCAGAGAAGTATTACAACAAGAGAATTGCGGTGAAAGGGGACGTAGGCGACAAGCTCGCACCCGATATTCTCACTTTGGAAGAACACCAGCTATTTAACAATGAAGATTTGTTAGTGATTACGCAACAGGACGCGACACCTAAAACTCAAGAGGGTGAAAAAGTAGTGGTTACTGGCGTGCTGCGCCCTTATGTAAAATCGGAGTTTGATAGAGACTACAATCTAAAGTGGGATCTCTCAGTAGAGCAACAGCTGGAAGCAGAATATACTGAAAAGCCAGTGTTCGTAGCAGATGGCGTGTACCCTTCTGCCATGTAGAAGTCTCTGCATAGCCTTAGCCTCAGTTTATAAAGCACTCGGTGAGCAGCTCGCACCGGGTGCTTTTTCAGCGCTTAAGCCATAGCTATAGCCGCATCTTCCTAGAAAAGATTTGTATCCAAGGATAGAAGAAAAGAATGATATTTTTTGGTGATCATTGATACAGTCAACAGCGATAGGTAGCGTAGCCAAGAGCACTGCTGATTACACTGCCGATTTACGGCGAACGTGGTGTTATTTCGCAGCATTTCTGAGTGCATGTTTTGCCAACTGTGCCTTTGCGCACGCTAGATGTTTCTGTTGAGAACAATTTGTCAAAACTACGACTCCAAGGGGGGTATAAAAAGTGGATTCTTTTACAATGGTTTCACTTTGGATTGGATTTATCGGCCTTCTGATCGGCGCTATTTACTTTGGCAAAGATGCCATCACGGCTAGCGGAGAAGATTGGGAAGAGTTTCATATCGTTCATTTCACAATTACAGCGATCGCAGCCTTAGCCTATTTAGGCATGATTATGGGACAAACCTTTATCGTGGTGTACGACCACGAAGTGATTTGGGCGCGCTACCTCGACTGGGCACTCACAACACCGCTCATTTTATTTAGCCTGTGTCGGTTTGGCGGCGTTAGGGGGCCAATCTTAGCTGGACTGCTGATCAGCAACGAACTGATGATTGCAACGGGTTTATTTGCCGCTTTGTCTCCACCCTCTGCTGAGTGTGTTTGGTACATAGTTAGCT
>JBARVS010000060.1:0-4030 GCA_049646385.1 Phormidesmis sp.
CTATCGGCCCTGCTGTCAGTCTTACCGTTGGATCTTCTCGCTTGACTAGCTGAACCGCCTTTTGCAGCGTTCTTTTTCTTCGCCTTTTGCTGGTTCTCGGCCAAAATTTCATCGGCCTTAGCCTGCGCTCTAGCCGACACCTGATCCGAGCCCTGGCGCTGCTTTTTCGGCTTTAAATTCGACTTTAAAGCGTTTGCATCTGTGGCCGATCTCTTTTCAGCCGCCTGATTAGCAGCGGACTGACCCGCTTTTTTTTGGTCGCGCCTCGGCTCAAATGGCAAACCTGATCGGCCCGCTTTTTTATCGGCGCTGTTGTCAGACTCAGTAGCCATTTCAATCACTGCTTAAAAACGGTTAAAGGCGAGATTTAGACGAGTTGTTCTAACGCTAGGATGCTACCGACGAATGCCGAGCTTTTGAATCAAAGCCTTGTAACGCTCTGGATCTTGCTGGGTTAAATAGGCGAGCAGTCGCTTGCGCTGACCAATCATTTTCAGCAGGCCACGGCGAGAAGAGTAGTCTTTTTTGTTTTTTTGCAGATGCTGGCTCAGCGTATTAATGCGATCAGTCAGCATGGCAATCTGCACGTCTACCGAGCCGGTGTCGGTTTCGTGAATTTGGTGCTCGGAGATTAGCTCCTGTTTGCGTTCCTGTAGCAAGGGCATAGTTGAAAATTTCTATATACAGAGGCTTCCTATCCTAGCACAGCCCTTTGCTATGCCCACACATGCGCTCTGCATAATTTCGCACTCAGCAGTTTTGCTTGATAGCTCCATGGCCTCTGGGGGAATTAAAGAAGGGCAAGTTGTATTTACCCCTCAGTCGTCTCCAATGGTTCAGGCTCTTCGATCATTTTCTGTAGCCACCTACCGTTCAATCGGCCACAGCTTTAAAAAAGATACCGTTTTCTCTTTATGTAGTCGCTCAGTATATAGTCGCTCAGTTAGCGGACTCCTAGGACTGGGCCTAATGGGGATGACGGCGGGTGCGGCGTTGGCGATCGCCCAGCCAGCCAACGCCCCCAAACCGCTCTCTCAAGCCGCTTCATCCGCCTCCACTCAATCTGTTCAAAACCTCATGCAGCCCGCCACCCAACCCTTAAGCGCGGCTCAGCGATCGCCGCATATAGCCGCTAGACCCACCGCCCAAGCAGGCGTCCGCTCCATTTGGCTAGATCGCGAAACCATCGTCTCAGCGGGCTCTCAGCAGGGGTTAGCAAAGGTTTTTGAGCGCTTTAAAGCCGCAGGTATTAACACCGTTTTTGTAGAAACCGTCAACGCGGGCTATCCGATTTATCCGAGCGCCGTTGCGCCTGAGCAAAATCCGCTGATTAAAGGATGGGATCCTTTGCAGGCTTCTGTTGAGCTAGGCAAAGCCTACGGCATTGAAGTGCACGCTTGGGTTTGGCTCTTTGCCGCTGGCAACCAGGCGCACAATCCTTTGGTGGGAAAGTCTGCGAGCTATCCCGGCCCCCTCATCAGCGCCCATCCCGACTGGGCTGGCTTTGACAATCACGGTAATCTGATTATTCCTGGCCAAACCAAGCCCTTTCTCGATCCGGCTAATCCTGAAGTTCGTCAATATCTGCTCGATTTGCTCAGCGAAATTGCCACGCGCTACGACGTAGACGGCATTCAGTTTGACTATGTTCGCTACCCTTTTCAAGATCCGGGGGCTAATCGGCTGTTTGGCTATGGCAACGCGGCTCGCCGTCAGTTCCATGCGCTTACGGGCACCGACCCGATTGACCTTTCGCCCAAAAACAATGGCGATCAGCAGCAGGCTTACCTTTGGAACCAGTGGACGGCGTTTCGCACGCAGCAAATTAGCACGTTTGTCTCGGAGGCTTCTCGCCGCCTGCGCAAGCAAAAGCCAGGGCTAACGATTTCGGCAGCCGTGTTCGCGGATGATACCTATAAGCGCCAGCAAACCCTTCAGCAGGATTGGGAAGACTGGGCCGATCAGGGCTTGGTCGATTGGATTGTGCTGATGAGCTACGCTAGCAACACCCAGCGCTTTGCCGAACTCATTCGCCCTTGGGTGTTGGAATCTAGCTATCGCTCTACGCAGGTGATTCCGGGCATTCGGCTGCTCAATTTGCCTGCGGCTGAAGCCCAAGCGCAGCTTCAAATGGTGCAGGACTCGCCCGCAAGTGGCTATGCGCTGTTTGCAGCAGATAATCTCAATGGTGATATGCAAAAAATGCTAGCGAGCAGGCAGCAGGCCATTGAGAATGCGTTCTCTCCCGCAGCAGCTTACGCAACGGCTTCTGCTCGCCGCCAGTCTTTTCCACAAAGAGAGAATGAGCTGATTCCCTAACAAAACAATTGACACATCTTAAAGACGGCGATACGCTAGCTTACAAGGCTATTGCCACGAGGCAACTGCCGCCCGCCCGAAAAATTTAGCCGTTGCCGATGTTGGCTTGAGCCCCAACACCGACAACTGACCTCAAAACTGACCAAACCAGTTCAGAGGCTGTGGATATCATGCCATAGCCACCCTGACTCCTGGAAGTTAGAGTGGCTTTATTTTTCGTGGCTTTCTTCACCACCCTCATCGGAGAAACCCATGAAACCCTTGTCTTTTATAGGCGATCGGCTGTGCGATCGCACGGCTACGCACGACCAAAATTTTCCTACGCTCCACATCGCTCTCACGCCTCACGGCAATCCTCAGCGCGAACCCCTTCGCCATATCCTGCTAGGCTCTCCCGCCGCCATCCGCCAAACTATTCACCTGCTGCACACGCTTAGCTACGCCGAAACTGTTCTTTGGAGCCCCATTTTGACCACTGAAGAACCGCTAATTATTACGCCTGCTCAGGGTGAGGCAATGAGTCTGCTGAAAAGGTACTTATAAAGATTGCGTTTAGAGATTGCTTAAGCAGATTAACCCAACAGATTGGATAGGCGGCTGCGCTTTAAAGCGTATCAACTAAACATGATAGGACTGAAACCGAATAGGGCAACCTAGCTAACATACAGCAAGGAAACTCTTTACAGTTCTCATGGAGCAATCCAAACACTATTTACGCATCGAAGCGGGACGCACAGAAGCTCAATACTGGCGCGATATTTGGCGATATCGAGAGCTGTTTTACTTCTTGGCTTGGCGAGATATTCTCGTGCGCTATAAGCAAACTTTTATTGGGGTTGCTTGGGCGCTAGTCCGCCCTTTTTTGACCATGGTGGTGTTCACTGTTGTATTTGGCCAAATAGCTAAGCTTCCCTCGGATGGCAATACGCCCTATCCAATTTTGGTGTTTTCAGCAATGTTGCCTTGGCAGTTTTTTGCTAGCGCCCTATCAGAGTGCGGCAATAGTCTGATTAGTAACGCGAACCTAATCTCAAAAGTTTACTTTCCTCGATTGGTTGTGCCTACTAGCGCGGTCATCGTTAGCTTCGTCGATTTCTTGATTTCAGGCACCATATTGCTGGGGCTGATGGCTTGGTACAACTTTGTTCCTGGCTGGCGGATTTTAATGCTGCCTGTTTTTACGCTGATTGCTTTTGCTGCTGCTATGGGTGGCGGGCTGTGGTTAGCTGCGCTAAACGTAAGGTATCGAGATTTTCGCTATATTGTTCCTTTTATTGTTCAGTTTGGCCTTTATATTTCACCCGTAGGATTCAGCAGTAACGTAGTTCCGCAGCAGTGGCGCTTGCTTTATTCGCTCAACCCTATGGTTGGTGTGATAGATGGTTTTCGCTGGGCAATCTTGGGCGATGGCGCAGAACCTTATTGGCTAGGGTTTTCTGTTTCAACAGCATTAGTCAGCATTATGCTCTTCAGCGGCGTTAGCTACTTTCGCCGCATGGAACGTACCTTCGCGGATGTAATTTAGCTATGTCTGACACTATTATCCGAGTCGAAAACCTAAGTAAAAAGTATCAGCTCAGCCACAAGCAGCCCGAAAGGTACGTTGCCTTGCGCGATGTCTTAGCAGATCGTACAAAGCAGCTGAAAGGACGTTTGCTGGGCTCTAAAAAAGAAGTTCATCAAGCTCAAGAAGATTTTTGGGCTCTTAAGG
>JBARVS010000061.1:0-1564 GCA_049646385.1 Phormidesmis sp.
AGCCTGCATCGGTCAGCTCTAGGCCAAGTAGATACTTCCAGTCGATGCGAGAGCGCACTGCATCGGCAGCCTGACGGTCGGACAAGTTCTCTCGAAACTGAAGCACCGTCACCAGTGCGGTTCGCCAGGGCTGTAGCGCTTGCTGACCGACCGTGGCGAACAGCTCCTCGAAGTCGCTGTCCTCGAACACGCTACCCAGTTCGTCGCGCAATGTCAGATAGGGGTTGCCTTGGGGAAAGGCGGCTCTGGCAACTAGGGCCGTCTGCTTAGGAACCGCTCTGATAGACAGTGGATACATGCTCATCGCTTGTCTTCTCCAGCTAGAAGTAGATTCCCTTCTACACTACCGCTCTATGGATTTACTCGATTGGCCAACAGTATCCAGTGATTAATGACACGTACTACATCTAGCGCTCATGAACCTAATAGCATCATCGTCGCGTTTGTCGATCTGCTCAGGTAAAGCGATAAAATAGTTGAATGACTATGCTAATGGTAGAAATACGTCGTAAGTTTGCTGAGGAGCAGTTCGAGTTTTCTAAACATGCTGTTGATCAATCTATCTTGCGGCAAATTCGAGTTCCGGAAATTAGGGAGGCAATCGAGAACGGACAAGTCATTGAGGACTACCCACAAGACAAGTATGGGCCGAGTTGTCTGATTTTTGGTTCGACACAGGCACAACGTCCTATTCATATTCAGTCTAGTTATCCTTCTCGTTCGCTCGTCAAAATAATCACGGTGTACAAACCCAATCCCCAAAGATGGAACAATGACTTTACTCAAAGGAGGCGTAGTGACGATGACAAGTAATTGGCAAGAAACATTGGTTGAGAAGCAGGTAACGTACACCTTAAATCTGAATGGAAAGATTGTTCTGATCGACAATGTGCCTGCCCGTGTAAATGAAGAAACAGGTGAGCAGTTTTTCTCTCCGCTAACCGTAGAACGTTTACAGCAGACAGTCTTAGATAGAAAAGAGCCTGATCGCTTTATTCAGGTTCCTGTGTATAACTACTCAAATAGTGCAGCATAATAATCCAAATGCAACAAGCTGGTAAAAGCTGCTAGTACCAACTCAATGCCGCCTGCGGCCACTGATCTGAGCCGTTGACGTACTTCAAAACCTTTAAGACCTTTTAATAAAGCTATTCTGAAACATCAATTGAGACACGCTTTATTTACGTTCCAAAAGGTATATTTTGAGACGATGCTAACTATAGGTTTTGAGCTGCGATCGCCCAGCTAAACGCACCAAGTATGAGGTCGAAGATAAAACAGGGTTGCCTGAGTCCGGGTTTTGCCTATAAATGTCACAGGGGCGAAATTGGCTATGTCTTTTTGTTGACAAACCATGACGCCTGTTATGCACATCAAACTCGATGGGCAGATTAAAAGAGTGATCGTCACTAGGTTTTTCAGCTTATGAGCAATTCCTCCCCAATGGCCGACAGAGCCTACACTAACGTCATGGAAAGACTCGTTGCCGAAGAAGTGGAACGCCAAAAAGCCAAACTTCCCCCCAAACTTCGCGAGTATATTAAAACCGTTGAAGTAGAAACTT
>JBARVS010000062.1:0-3179 GCA_049646385.1 Phormidesmis sp.
GTTCCGATTGGCATTCAGTATCGCTATGTGGAGCCGTACTGGTCGCGCTTAGCAGGGCTGCTTTCTAGGTTGGAAAGTCAAAGTGGGTTGGCTCAGTCGCTTTCACTAGAATCGCCTTTGGCTGAGGCTGCGGATAAAGACTGCTACTTGCGCATATTGCGGCTAGGCGAGTATTTGATAGAAAAGATGACGGCGTTTTATGCTCGCTGGTATCACCAGAAGTTTGAACCGGAAGCAGAGGGCAGCGCTGATGCGAATGACTGTCCTGAGCGTTTGCAGCGGCTTCTAGATCGATCGCTGCGGGTCGCTGAGCAGTTTTTTGATGTGCCGAGTAAAGGAACTTTGGTAGATCGCTGCCGGCGGCTAGAAGAGGCGAGCTGGACTTACATTTACCGGGAGGATCTGCCTGATTTGGCATCGCTTTCTCCGTTGGATAAGGGGCTAGCCGATTGGGTGGCGCAGGAGGCTAGCCTGCGAGATCTGCATATGCGCATGGTTGAGAGCTTTGTGGCGGTCGATGGCTGCTATGTTCGAGAGAAGCCTTCGTTTGAGCGCTGTGCGGAGACGGCTTTGCTGATGTCTGACATGCTGGCTCGCTTGGGGGGCGATAAGCTGCCAGCCCGTCCAAAGCTGGGCGATCGCACCGTCACCGTCACCATTCAGCCACCGATTGCCATTACCCCACGCCTAGCAGACTATCAGCAAAATCGTCGGGCCGGACGCGCGGCGGTGGCCGAGGTGACTGAAGAAATCCGTCAGGCGCTAGAAGATACTATCGAGCGCTGAAGTGAGTAAGCGCTGAAATATTAAGCGCTAGAAATCGGTCGTAGCTAGCGTGATAGGCTAGCGGCTAAGTTGAGCCAAAAAGAGTACGTTCGTGGCCTTAAATTTTACGTTTTTAGCCTTTTTACTAACGCTGATAGTAGTTGCCCTGTGGGTAGGCTACCTGATTGCAAGGATGCTTTTGGGGCCGCTGGCGGCTCGGCGTAATTTGTTCTACAGCGGCGCTTGGCTGTTTGGCGGGGCGGCGATCGCCATCCTGCTCGCTTTTGCAGGTCGCTATGGCCTAGTTATTCTATACGGGCTTTATACGCTGGGGGTTTTAGCTTGGCTGCTAAGCTGGCCGATGCGTAAAAAGAAAGCGGGCGAGCTGAAGCTGGAAATTGGCCGAACGACTCAAAATAAGGTGCTTTTTTGGGTGGGCTTATTTCAAATAGGGATAGCGATCGCGATGACGCTGCCCGTGCTAGATACGCTCACGGGGGCGCTGGTGAACCCCTTGGGGATTTTTCTAGGCTTGGTGGAAATTGCTTTTTGGTGGGCGATCGCGCTTCTGTTCATTATGCTGGGCCTCAGCGATTTAGAAATTCATGAGTATGGCCTTTCGTATCTATATGCTTGGCAACCCTGGGATCGCATAGAAGCCTTTGGCTGGGACGATGACAAGCCCAACACTTTGATTTTAAGGGTCGTTAAGCGTAGCGTTCTCTCTCGCCGCTACGTCACAATGAGCATTCCGCCTGCGCAAAAAGAAGCTGTTGATCAGCTCATTGACGACTACATTAGCGAGGCTGATTTGGCCAGCGAAATGGACAACGAAGCTATGCAACAGCCAAACTAAATGGCCAAACTAACGAAAGCAACATTCTCCATTTACAGATCTGTTAGGAAAGTATAAAGGGATCTCGTGTGATCTAGGCGACCGAATGGCGGTCTGGTCTGGTTTCAGATTTGGTAACAGCAGCTAAGCAAGAAGAAACTGGCTTTAGTATGCAAATAACTTTGCTGATGACCTAACGAATGCCGAAAACCTGCATTACTTTACTGACTGCTTTTGCCTTGGTATCTCTGTTTGGCTGTAGCGCCAGTGAACTGATGGGTGGGCTAATGGGTGAGCGGGTGGAGGCGATCGCCCCAACCGACCCATCCATCCAAATACAGCAAACGAACAGCCTGATGATTAGCGTTGCCAACACAAGCAACATTGAGATGAAAAATATCGTCATTACCTATGACTCGCTAGATAACAGCGGCAGCAATCAATTTCATTCTCAACCTGAAGCCTATGGCGATCTTGCACCGGGTGAAGTGACTGACTATCATACAGTCGGCGCATCCTACAGCTATGCGCCGATGGAAGCAACAATTAAAGGAAAACGCATAAGATTAGGCGTAACCGACTTTGTTGGAGAGTCGCTAATTCCTAACGGAAACTATACGTACAACCTCGCTTATGATCCCAGCGCCCTCTACACCTACAACGGCTTGAGCGGCCAGCTCAAATATAATCAGACGACATTAGATAGTGAAATAGACAGGGCTTTGACTGAAGAGATTACAGAAGATATTTTTGACGAATACTACGGTGAATACGGCAAAAATAAAGTCTTTTGGCTCAACTGTGTTCATCAGCAGACCCATCGAAAAGACAGCGAGGGTTCTTCGCCAGCCATCATTTATGCGAACGTTATTTGCATAGAGCCGTATTTCCAATCAGCGCCGGGAGAAGAGATAAAAAAGCTGAACGCCATACCTCAGCTTCCCATGAGATTTGAGCTAAGGCAGGAAAACAGCTCATTTTCTGTTACAGACTATCAGTTTCCTAGAAAAGCGCCTTGGCGAGAAAAAGATATCAAAAAGATATTTTCATCACGAGCTATTGAGGAAATGGAGAACGCTGAAATCAGAGAAGATACTTATAACAAGCTCAGGCTAAAGTCGGGAAGAGAGTTTTGACTTATGCAAAGTGCAGTGCCAAAAATCGGCATGATTTGGTTTGCCGCTGTCTTCTTAACGCTTTTGTTTGGTTGTGCTAATGAGCAGAGAGGGGCGATCGCTCCAACCACCCCATCTACTCAAACACAGCTTTCAAAGCCGTATACCATCATCCCCAACATTCAACCAGTCCTAACCACTGGAAGCAATACACCCGTTGCTATTTCTGAGGCTGCCAACAGAGTGCTTGAAGGAGAACCCGAAGGCGCACAGTTTACAAATGCGAACGTTCCTGACAATCTTCCTATATCCGCAGAACGGGCAGTGCAAATTGCTGATATCAGCACGCTGTCCCGCCTGACTCAGCCGCCCATCAAGACAACGGCTGAATTTCTCACCTACACTAACCCCTTAGAAAACGCTCAAGATAGAACAGTATGGAGAGTGATTTACTGGGGATCTCC
>JBARVS010000063.1:0-15021 GCA_049646385.1 Phormidesmis sp.
CACGGGCTTGAATTTTCTGTACCTTCCACCTTGAATTTTATCGACTCTACAATATCCAATATGTTGAAATAGCTGCCGTTGTCTGTAATGTTCAGTTTCATAGAGTAGCTACCGGGTACTAATCCGCATTGGGGAAAGGCGAGTGTAGCAAATGCCTTTTGTGACTCAATCTTAGGGACAAACCCTATGTCTCGCGAGCTTTTTAAGAACAAGGATGTGGTGTTTGAGTCAGATAGGCTTTTAACTGTCGCTGTAATCGAAACGTTTTCTATGGAAGCACTCACGGAAAAACAAACTTTTATTTTTGCAGGCTTACCAGTTGCCAGTACGTTTACTTTTTCACCATCACTGTTCAAGAAGTCAATAGACTCGATTTGAGCAGGAGACTGCATTAACCCTCTTGTCACTAAAGACTGCGCGGTGCCGCTCAGCGAGGCTTTCGTACTTGCACTGCCTATTACGTCATTTTCGTACTGTTTAGTAACCATTTCGGCTTCGCCAAATGCAGCCAATTTTCCTTTTGAAAGATAGGCCACGAGATTGCAGTTTGATAAAATTGCTGTCGAGCTATGGGATACTAAAACAAAGGCTACTCCTTGTTTTCGCATCTCTGCTAGCCTGCGATAGCATTTAATTCTAAAGGTTATGTCTCCCACAGCTAAAACTTCATCAATTAGCAAGATCTCTGGATTAGTGTGAATAGCACAGGAAAACCCAAGTCTTGCTCTCATGCCAGAGCTGTAGGTTCTGACCGGCGCATCTATGGCATCCCAAATTTCTGCAAAGTCAAGCACCGACTCAAATTTTTGATCGATTTCGCTTTTAGAAAGGCCAAATATAGACATGTTGATATAGACGTTTTCGCGACCTGTTAATAGCGGATTGAACCCTGCCCCCAAAGCGATGAGTGCCGCTATTTTTCCGTGAATTTTTAGTATGCCAGTGTCTGGTTTAATCAAACCTCCAATCATCTTCAAGAGCGTTGTCTTACCGCTGCCATTAGTACCGATAAGCCCTAAAGACTCGCCCCGACTGATAGTTAAGCTGACGTCTCTAACGGCCCAAAACTCCCCCGGTCGCAGTCGATTGCTCGCGCGCGACGTGCCTAATACTTCTGAGGCAATGTCTTTGAGCCCGTAAGCGTATGAAGTTTTTAAGCTCCTGCAAAACTTTTTTGAAACGCCTTGAATGACAATGAGCGGCTCTTTTGAAGCCTCTAAGGTTGTTTCTTTTACCTCTAAGCTGCTGTTTTTTATCATGATCAACTAATTCTTTCAATGAGGTAAGGAATAGATAGCTTATAGATTAGCCAACCTATCATTAACAGACTGATAGAAATAGCCGTGACGATTGCAAAGGCGACCGGGTCGGCAATCGTTCCAAGTGTGATTAAATCGCGCGTAGTGACCAGAAGAGGAGTCACCGGGTTAAATTTTACAAAGAACAGGAAAATTGATTTTTCAGGCATGGGATAAGCAATGGGCGTTAAAAAAAACCAGCCTAAAGTAATCGCTTCCATCGCGTTTGAAACGTCTTTTACTAAACTCGTAATAGGTGCGAGTATTAAGCCTAATCCTAGCCCTAGTGCGATGAGCGATATTAAAGTTAGGGGAGAGAATATGAACTTCCAGCTCACCGGAACCCTAAGCATGAGGAATAAAGCTACCACCAAAACTAGCTTAGTTAAGAAGTTGAAAATCACTTGGCCTAGCTGAGCCATGATGATTGCCTCGTGAGGAAATTTCACTTGAGCAAGCAGCGGTTTGGAGACTTTTATGGCAGCTTCTGGGCTTTGGAAAGCTTCGAGGAACGTTTGCCATAATACCGTTCCTAGCATGACGTAGGCAGGATAGGGTATTGCTGTGTCTGCAACGTTCAAAAATCCTGCATCGCTGGCAAAAGACAGGCCAACGGCGGTTAAAGCTGGCGGCAGCAACGCCCAGGTCATGCCAAAGAAAGCACCTCGATATTGGGCCTGTATGTTTCGCTTGGCCAGCCGCCAGGATAGCTCTCTAGATCGATAGACGTCTAACAGCATTTCTTGAATAAGAAAACGCGGCCTTTTCACTAGGCTATTGGGCGTATAGGTCAAAACCTTGCTTTTTGTTTGCCGAATCATTGAGTATGGGCTCTCGAAGTCATCCGTCTTTAAGGTAGCTGTTCGCTAACGGAAAGGATACCACTTGGGGCTCTTTGCAAAGTGCGGTAGCGGACGGTCTCTGAGGCGGATTTTGGTTTGTTAAAAGATCTAGCGCTTTCGGCTGATATCGGTGGCCATTTGGCGCATGATGCGTTCGACGGCATCGCCTGGAATGAGAGGCTTTTGGGCTGAGGTCAGATAATCGCCCAAAAAATCCTTCACTCCCTTAGATAACCTCTCTATAGTTGACCCATCCGCTAGCGATCGCCACTCATCCCCATCCCGCAACAAAACCAAAGGCCCAAAGTTATCTAAGTCCATTTCATAGGCAACCACCGCCACCGCCACGCCCGCCCGCGCCGCATCTATGGCCACCGTGGAGGGCGTCGTAATCACCGCATCGGCAATTTCAATCAGCGCGGGCGCGGTAAAGGCTTCCCATTCAGGGGCTCGGGGATCGGCCACAATCAAATTTTCACAGGCAGGTAGCTTGCCCTGGTACCGCTGAGTGAGCCATAGCCCCGTGTGATGAGGCTTAACCAAAAAAGTGACCTCGGGGCAGGCTAAAGCCGTTTGCTCAAGGTCGTGCAAAAACCGCTGCCGATAGCTGTCGCTGTAGCGGCTCCAGTGCAGGTTTTCAAAAACTGCGATCAGGCGATCGCCCCGACGATGACCGGGCACCGCCACGTTTAGCCCTGGCGCATCTACAAACTTAGGACAGCCCACCGATACGCATTTGGCCCTGGTTTCTGCGGGCGTCGCCGCCGGGATTTGCGCTACATCACCCCAAATAAAAATAGTTTTAGAGGCAAACATAATCATGCCAACCGGATACTCCGCATCAAAGTAGGTGATGCCGACATTTTCAAAGCCATGTTGCAGGGTATAAGTCGGGATGCTTTGCTGATTGGCTCTGTGAGTGAGCTTATGTGGGCCTTTGTGAGCGTTGGCCGTACTCTCTGAGGCCGTCACCAGCGCCTGCACATGGCTCAATCGCGGCTGCAATCCGGCAACGACTGCCTTGTGGTTGAGCACAGTAGGTTGGATGCCAGCGCTGGTGAGGAGCTGGGTAATGCGGGGGGAGGCCATGGCTGCTTTGTCTGTCACCGCGACTTCTAGCGAATAGTCAGCGCTTTGATGAAGCCGAATCGCTAGAGGCAGCAGCAGGTCTAAGTCCTGAGGCAGATTGATAAACAGCAGAATTTTTGGAGAGCGCTCGGTGAGTCTAGCGGCGTAAGTTCGCAGCTTTTGCCCAAGTTTTTGCCCAAGTTTTTGCCCAAGCTTTTGCAGGCGACTAGCTTGAGTCATGCTATTTTCTCTTTTGCTGAAGCGCTTGGGGCTCTGGTCGGGACGCTGACTGATTTGATTAAGTCTAGCCACTGCTGGGCAATGATTTCGCCGCTGAGGTGCTGGGCGATCGCCCGCTGTGCCTTAACGACATGAGCGCGGCCTACTTCAGGCTGAAGCAAATAGGTGCTTAAGCCCTCCTCCCAGTCCACTGGCTGCGTCACTGGCCAGATACACCCGGCGAACAGATCCAACGCAGGTGTGGGATTTGCGATGACGGGCGTTCCTTGCGACAGGGCGAGCACCGCTCGATTTGCCGATTTGCAAATGCTAAATGTTGACTGGGAGTTGGGAATAATCACGACATCACTGGCGCGAATATAGTCATATATTTTACGAGGATGCCACGGCAAATAGTCGGTTGAAAAAGGCAAAGGCGCAATGCACCTGTCATATTTTTCGCGGCTGTTGCTCACTACCACGAGTCGCAGCGGCCGCTCTTGGCCAATAGTTTCCAAGGCGGCGGCGACCTCTAGAATGTTTGCCATGCCAAAGTTGCCGTACTTAGCCCCATGATTACCAAACCACAGCACGGTTTTCACCCCTGCTGGTGCTTTTAGCCAGAGCGGTGGACGCAGGGGCGTTGGCTGCACGACGACACTGCCTGCCTGATTAGAGGAAAGGGTAGTTAACTCGGCTGAGGGCGTGCTGTTTTGCCAATTATCTGGTAAATTATCGGGCGGATTAGGTTGGCGGCGTGCGATCGCGCTGTAGGTTCTTTTTAACGCGCTGATGGGCTGCCTAATTCTTTTGATGATTCGTCGCCTCACTAAGCTCTCTAGCCGCTGCCAGCGAGTGGCTCGAAAGGCAAAGTCAATGTCTTCTAGGGTTTCGTTGCCGTCTGGGATAACCACCACTGGCGGGGCTGGGGTGAACAATGGATTTAGAGACGGATTTAGAGACGAATTTATAGATGCGATCGCGCTTTCTATCTCAGCCTTCATCGCCGTCCCAGTTGTCACAATAGCAGCGGCTCGCATGGCCATTAGCCGAAAGTTTTTCGCGGGCGCATAGTTATTACCCGCAGCGTATTCATCAACAAAAATGTTGTCACACAGGTCCAAAATAATTGGCACCCCTAACCTGTAAGCCTGCTCGCAGGCCGCTACATCCTCATCGCGAAAGCTTTTGACAAAAATAATCGCCTGGGTGCTCGGCGTTAGCGCTACCGGATCGGTGCCCGCGCATATGACCGAGCCAACACCCTGCCGCCCCAGATAGCGCAAGGGCAGCAAACAGCGATATCGTAGGCTAGCTACCGTAACATTAAGCGTTTGAGTTTTCCAAACCAGCATGAGCGCCTATCTAGTTTGTATGTTTTTCGGATGTCTTTAAATGGGCCAGAAATTGGGATGCTGGCAATAGCGAATGAAGAGAATTGCCGTCGTTCATGAGTGGCTAACGAGCCATGCGGGTTCTGAAAAAGTCGTTGAGCAAATTCTTAGGGTTTATCCTAATGCGGATTTGTACAGTCTGGTGGATTTTTTGCCAGAGAACCTGCGCGGCTTTATTCAGCATAAGTCGGTCAACACCTCGTTTATTCAAAATCTACCCTTTGCCAAGCGCCACTTTCGCAGCTACCTGCCGCTGATGCCGCTAGCTATAGAGCAGTTTGACCTATCTGCCTATGATTTGATTATTTCTAGCCATCATGCGGTTGCCAAAGGCGTTTTAACCCGCCCCGACCAGCTACATATCAGCTACGTGCACACGCCCTTGCGCTATGGCTGGGAATTGCAGCACCAGTATTTACGCCAAGCAGGGCTTACCCATGGGCTTAAAAGCGCTTTCACGCGGGCTGTTTTGCACTATTTGCGGCTGTGGGATGTAGCCAGCGCCCATCGAGCCGACTATTACCTGGCCAATTCTCACTATGTGAGCCGCCGCATTGAGAAAACCTACCGCCGCTCGGCTGAGGTGATTTATCCCCCGGTTGATACGCAGCGTTTTAGCCAAAACTGTACTAATGTGCCCAGGGAAAATTTTTACCTGGTGGTGTCGAGGTTTGTGCCTTATAAGCGGGTTGATTTGGCGATCGCTGCCTTCAATCAGCTCGGCCTGCCGCTGGTAGTCATCGGTGATGGAGACAGTCGTAAAGCCCTACAAAAAACAGCCGCACCCAACATTCGTTTTTTGGGTAAACAGCCCGACAAAGTTGTAGAAGACCATATGCAGCGATGCAAAGCCCTGATTTTTCCAGCCGAAGAAGACTTTGGCATCACGCCTGTTGAGGCCCAAGCAGCGGGCGCACCCGTGGTTGCCTATGCCAAAGGTGGACAGGCCGAAACGGTGCTACATGAGCGAACGGGCCTGCTGTTTTCTTATCAGACAGTTGAAAGTCTGGTACATTCGGTCAAAAGGCTGCACTCAACTGTGGATCAATTTGAGTCAGCAACGCTAAAAGAAAACGCTGAAAGGTTCTCTACCGAACGTTTTCATCGGCGATTTAAAAACTTTGTGGAAAATGCTTGGATGCGGTTTGAGAAAGATCGGCAGCAAAGCTGGTGAGCAAAAAGCTGGACAATAAGAAGCGAGCAGACAAAGCTGGTGAGAAAGTAGATGACTCGCAAAGCGATCGCATCTGATAGGGAGTGTGATAGGACATTGTGACTATTTATCAACCGTCCTCGTATTTGAGTAACCGCTCGGCGACGCTTAAGCAGGCGATCGCCCATGTTTGTACCCGGCCTTGGCTTACCCTAGCGGCCTTGGTAAGCATCGATTTTTTATGTCTTAGCCTAGCGGGTATCGTCAGCGTTTGGCTGCGCCTAGTTTTTAACGGGCAGTTTCATCCTTCGCTGTACTGGCGGCTGTGGCCAGTGGTCGGCATTTTTATCGTGGCCTATGCCCTGGCCAATCTCTATCCCGGCATTGCGATGAGCCCGGTAGAAGAGCTGCGCCGACTGACCTGGACGACGACGCTGCTGTATCTTTTGCTGGGCTCGGCCATCTTTTTATTTAGAGATATTGAGCTGTATTCTAGGGCCGCTTTTTTAATGGCATGGCTCTTGTCTATGCTGTTTGTGGTGCTGGGTCGCTATGGCATTCGGGCGCTGTGCGCTCGGCGAGCCTGGTGGGGCTATCCGGTCGTAGTGATGGGGGCAGGTAAAACGGGTGAAATGGTGATTCGTACCCTTCAGCGTCAGCCTAGCTTGGGCCTAAAGCCAATTGCTGTTTTAGATGATGATGTGAGTAAGCATGGAGCGATCGCAGGCGTTCCTGTCATTGGCACGCTCTCTATGGGGCCAGCGATCGCCCGCGAGCTAAAAATTCCCTATGCCATCGTAGCCATGCCGGGTTTGGCCCATCATCGCCTCTCGCCACTGCTAGAGCGCTATGGCCGCACCTTTCCCCATGTGATGGTGATTCCCGACTTATTTGGCATGGCTAGCCTTTGGGTCGCCGCTAAAGACTTGGGGGGCGTTTTGGGCTTAGAAGTGCGCCAGCAGCTATTTTTGCCGGGGCCAAGACTGCTCAAAGCCATTCTTGATAAAGGGCTAGTGCTTTTAATCGGTCTGCTGGCACTGCCTTTAGTGGGTCTGATTAGCCTGCTGATTGCCTGCGATTCGCCAGGGCCAATTTTTTACCGCCAAACTCGAATTGGCCGAGGCGGTAGGCTCTTTAAGGCGTGGAAGTTTCGCTCTATGGTCGTCAATGCCGACTTAGCTTTACTCCAATATTTAGAAGCCCACCCTGACTTACAGGCGTCGTGGCTAAAAGACCACAAGCTTAAGCACGACCCTAGAACTACAAAATTAGGCAGGTTCCTGCGGCGCACCAGCCTTGATGAGCTGCCCCAGCTTTGGAATGTGCTGATGGGCGAAATGAGCATGGTAGGGCCAAGGCCGATTGTGGCTGAAGAGGTGTGGCGCTATGGTGATAAGTTCGATCTATATTTGCAGGTGCTACCCGGCCTGACGGGGCTGTGGCAGGTGTCGGGCCGCAACAACGTTACGTATGAAGAGCGTGTAAATTTTGATGCCTACTACGTTAGAAACTGGTCAGTATGGTTGGATGTTTACATCTTAATTCGCACGATTAAAGTGGTGCTAGCGGGTGATGGGGCTTATTGAATCAGCTATCGAATCGACGAATCGCCAGGGGCCGATCAGCAGGCAAGACAAGGCTTGGCTCGTTAGCCTGATTGCGCTACCTTACGTGAGCTATGCGGCACTATTGGTGATGCTGGGCCTGCTAATTAGCGCTATGGCTCAAAGAGGTCAGCAGATATGGCGTTTGTGCGGGCAGCGCGGATTCGGCTGGCTCGCTGCTGGCCTGCTGCTCAGCTCAAGCTTTGCGCTCAATCGGGGCGAATCTTTTTTACAGCTCGTTCACTTTTTGCCTTTTTTTCTGATATTTGGCGCGATGGCAACGGTGCCAGGAGTCGTTCAGCGGCCTTTTGCCCAGCTCGAATCATTAGCCCGGTGGCTGCTGCTCACCTCTGTGCCAATGAGCCTTTTAGCCGTTATAGAATACGCCATTAAGTTTGAGGCGATCGCCCCTCGCGTTCAATCAATGCCGCTACCAAGCGGGCTGCTCACCTTCATTTACGAGCCTGATTTTGGTCATCGTGCCCACAGCCTTTTTAGCCATCCCAATGCCCTAAGCGCCTATCTTGCAATTATTTTTGGCTTAGGGTTGGGCCTGGTGCTAAAAAGCCTGGGTGATCAAAAGCTTTGGCGTTATTCACAGCTCCAAGGCTGGCTAAAAGGGTGGAGCCAAGTAGGGGCGCTTGGCCTATGTGCGATCGCCATCTTCTGCACCGGATCGCGCAATGGCGTCATAATCGCGCTAGTGCTAGTGGCGATTACGCTCTACACGGCTCGCCGTCATCGATGGGTCATGCTAGCGGGGCTAGCGGGCAGCGGCGCGATTATAGCGGCTGTTTTAAGCTTGGGTATTGGCGGGCGATCGCTTTCTATTGTCATGTGGACTCAAGACCCGCGTGTCAGCATTTGGCGACTGGCCATAGAAATGATTCATCAGCGCCCTTGGTTAGGCTGGGGCTTTGCTGGGCTAAGGCTGCTGTACGAACCGGGCAGCATTCCAGACTATGACATTGTGTTTCATGCGCACAACATCTGGCTGTTTCTCGCCTCCGAAGCTGGCATTCCGGTGATGGTAGGCTTTTGTATTGTCGTTGGGACAATCTACTACCGAGGCGTACGCGCTTTTATTAACTGGAATTCAAATGATTTAGTGAACCAACGCCAAGGCGATTTGATGAACCAACGCCAAGGCGATCGCTCAATTCTTTTAGGCTATCTGCTAGCGTTTGCAAGCTGCCTGCTGTTCAGCCTATTCGACGTGATCTTATTCGACGCTCGAATAAACGTCTTTAGCTACGGGCTATTAGCCAGCATTTACTGCCTTAGCCAAGCCTGCAAATCTGCTGATGGCTGAACGGCATTTGCTAAACGAGAGCTAAATTATTTTGGTCGCTCGTAGGCCAAAGTAAAGCGCCATCCCTGTCGCTGCCAACGCTGCTAAAGAAATCATATAAACTACTGCGCCGCCCATAGTTATCTCCTAAACTGAGGTTCTCTTGTATACGCCTTCTATTGAAGCACATAGGCATATGACTACGCTTGCCAAAACGACTATCCAAGTCAACATCCCTCAAAATGCCTACGACATCCGTATTGCTCCCGGCGGGCTCGACGCTTTGGGCACCTGGCTAACGCCGCTGATTAAGCCGGGGCAAAAGGTGTTAGTGGTCTCTACCCCGGTGGTGTTTGAGCTGTATGCTCAGCGAGCGATCGCCTCACTCACGCAAGCAGGCTACCAGGTCTGTCACTGCACTTTGCCCGCTGGCGAGCAGTACAAAACCATGGCCTCCATCGAAAAAATACACGATGTCGCCTACGAAAACCGCCTAGAGCGCGGCTCTGCGATGATTGCTTTAAGCGGAGGCGTCGTCGGTGATATGACGGGCTTTGCCGCCGCTACCTGGCTAAGAGGCATTGCCGTTGTGCAGGTGCCCACCTCTCTATTGGCCATGGTGGATTCATCCATAGGGGGCAAAACAGGCGTCAACCATCCCAAAGGCAAAAACCTGATTGGGGCATTCCATCAGCCCCGTTTAGTCTTAATCGATCCGCAGGTGCTTGAAACCCTGCCCATTCGAGAATTCCGAGCAGGCATCGCTGAAATCATCAAATACGGCGTCATTTGGGACTTACCCCTATTTGAAAAGCTAGAAGCGGCTGAGCGGCTAGACGACTTCAATCACGTCAGCCCCGAACTGCTTCAATATATGATCGAACGCTCCTGTCAGGCCAAGGCCGATGTCGTTAGCCAGGATGTTAAAGAAGGCGGCATCCGCGCCATTTTGAACTACGGCCATACCATCGGCCATGCCGTCGAGAGTCTCACGGGCTACAGCCAAATCAACCATGGTGAGGCCGTAGCCATCGGCATGAACGCCGCTGCCAAAATCGCCGCCGCTATAGATCCGTCCATCAGCCCGTGGGATAAAGCCGCCACCGAGCGCCAGCAGGCCATCATCCAGAAAGCTCAGCTACCCACCCAGCTACCCACCCAGCTACATACAGACATCAGCATCGACGACATTGTAACGGCGCTGGGCAGCGACAAAAAAGTCCAAGCAGGCAAAATACGATTCGTACTACCCACTGCCATCGGCAAAGCCATCGTCACCGACCAGGTCACCAACCCAACCATCCAAGCCACATTAAAAACCATGTAACCCCGTAGGGGCACACCCTCGTGGTCGCCCCCTTGTTCTCCTATTTCTTTACACGCCCTAAGTGCCAGACGTCAGCGAATCCGCTTTTCGTCTAAATATGTCAGTAAAGAAGGTAATAATCCGACGCTTCCGCAGCTTAATATTGGCGCTCAGCGACATCCCCGACCGCAGCTCAAGCGGAACGCCATCGGCCATAAACTGCTGATCGTCCAGCGTAATTTCGGCTGGAAAGCGGAAGTAGGGAAACGTTTCATCGGGCGGCAGCGCATCAGTTCCAATGCTCGTGAGCGTTCCTTCCACATCGCCAAATTCGCTATACGAAAAAGCATCAATCCGCACATCCACCTTTTGCCCTACCTTAACAAAGCCAATGTCCTTGTTAGGAATGAAAATGCGCGCCACCAAAGAATCCTGTGGCACAATTTCCATCATCGGCTCTGTAGAGTTGGCCACATAGCCCGGTCGATTGGCCTTTAGGTTAAAAACAGTGCCCTTCACCGGAGCCGTTAGCGCTTGGTTAGTAATGTTTTGCGTGAGCTGTGCCTTTTGACTTCTCAGTTCAGCAATCTGCTGATTGTTATCTAATATTCGCTGGCTGAGCTGGCTGTCAATATCAGCAATCCGCTGAGTGTTGGCCTCAATCCGCTGATAAAGCGTTTCATCTGAGGTAGAAGAGGTCAAGCCAACTTCTTCTTCCGCGCCTGAAATTTGCAGCGTTAGCCGATCTAGCTCCTCTTGCAGCTTGTCTACTTCGGCCTGCTTGGTACTCACTTCCTGCTGCTGCTGTAAAAAAGAAAGTCTGGCAACTGCGCCCTTTTCGTTTAGCTCTCTAAAGCTCTCTAAAATTTCTTTGTTAGTTGATAGGTCACTCTTGGCGTTAGCGAGCTGCACTTCTGTTTGCACGCGCTGGTTGCGAGCTTGGCTGGCCTCTATTTTATTGATGCTTTGCTGCGATCCTAGTCTCGACTTTGATGCCTCTAGCTGAGCGATTTGATCGGCTGAAAGTCCAGATGTATTGCCCGATAGCTGTGCTCGGTATAGCTGATTGCTGGCCTGAAGCTGCGCGCGATCGCGGCCTCGTTCAGCCAGCTCACTCGCAATATCAGCGGGGGCAACCGCGCCTGCATCACCTGACAAAATTGCGCTGTAGTAGGCATTCTCTGCCTGTAGCTCCTTGCTGTTTTCCTCATTCGTCTTAAGCTGCGCCTCCGTTGACGTCTCATCTAACGTCACCACCACCTGCCCTTTATCGACCAGCTCGCCCTCCGTCACCAGCACCTGTTCAACCACACCGCCCACGGGCGCTTGCACCACCTGCACAATGCCTTCGGGCTCTAGCTTGCCCTGCGCGCCAATGCTCTCGTCCACCTTAAAAATAAAGGCGCTCAGCACCGAAGCCGTTGTCACACCCATAATGCTAATAGCGATCCATCTAGCCCATTTAGGCGACTGCCTGAGAATAACGGGCTTATCAAAAGACTGAGGCACATGCGAGCTAAATTCAGATCCGCCGCCGTTGCCATTAGGTGGCATGGCACCACCACCTAACGGATCAATCGGGTTCACCCGGCCCGTCGTTCGGTTGTTGATGGGGCCACCAATTTGAGGGTTAACTTGGGGCCGAGCGCTGATTTGGCCGCCAGTCTGACTGCCAATTTGGGGGCCAGTTGAATTGCTGGTTTGAGGATTCATGCGACCGTTACCGTTATTGCTATTAGCTGAGTGATATCTATCAGAAGTGCTTTTCATGACGCTTATCTATTCTCCCTTCTGCTCTGATAGGCAGTAATAGCGGCCTTTGAGCGCCATTAGTTCGGCATGGGTGCCTAGCTCTACCACAGAGCCCTTTTCCATCACCAAAATGCGGTCGGCCTGCTGAATAGTGCTCAAACGATGGGTGATAAAAAATACCGTGCGACCGTTAGCCCAGCGCTTTAGGTTATAGCAAACCTGAGATTCGGTGTCGTAGTCAAGTGCGCTGGTTGCTTCATCCAAAATCAGCAGCCGAGGATTTTGCAAGACGGTGCGGGCGATCGCAATTCGCTGCCGCTGTCCGCCCGAGAGCGAAGAGCCTCGCTCGCCTACTCTTGAATTATAGCCACTAGATAAATCCATAATGAAATCATGAGCGCCCGCAATCTGCGCCGCTGCAATAATTTCCTCAGTGCTTGCCTGCGGATTCGTCAGCGCAATATTTTCCTGAATGCTCCCCTCAAACAGCAGACTGTCTTGCGGCACAATCCCAACCTGCTGACGCAGAGAATACAGCTCTACTTTTCTAATGTCATAGTCATCTATCAAAATGCGCCCAGACTCGGCGTTATACAAACGCGGCAGCAGCTTCATCAGCGTACTTTTACCCGAACCGCTTTGACCTACAATGCCGATAAATTCGCCCGCGTGAAACTCTAAATTGACGTTAACGAGCTGCAAGGGCCCAGAAGGGGCAAACCGAAAAGACAGGTTTTCAAACACCACATCTCCGACAATCTCAGGCATTGGAATCTGGCCGCGATCTTCTTCAGCCTGCTCTTGAGGATGGTCGATAATGTCGCTTAAACGCTCTAAAGACAGGGCAGTCTCCTGAAAGTTTTGCCAGAGCTGAGTGAGTCGCAACAGCGGCTGAGTGACGTAACCCGAAATGATTCTAAAGGCAATCAGCCCGCCTAGGGTCAGCTCGCCTTCTAGCACCAGCGCAGCGCCAAACCATAGCACTAGCAGCCCCGACATTTTATTCAAGAAGCCGCTGGCTGAGCCTGCGGTTGTAGAGGTCAATACGGTCTTAAAGCCATCGCTGACGTAGCGGGCGTATTTTTCCTGCCACTTCCAGCGGGTTTTTAGCTCCATATTTTGAGCTTTTACCGTTTGAATGCCCGAGAGCGCTTCGACTAAGAATGACTGAGTTTCAGCGTTGCGCTCTGCCTTGGTTCGCAGCTGCCTGCGCACAATTGGCGAAACAAAGAAGGTCAGCAGCATAAACAGCGGAATCGTAGCCAATGAAACAAAGGTGAGCTTGATGCTGTAAATAAACATCACCAGGATGTAGAGCACTGAAAACAGCGCGTCTAGCACTACCGTGAGGGCGGTGCCTGTAAGGAACTGACGAATGTTTTCTAGCTCATTTACCCGGCTAGAAAGCTCACCCACCGGACGACGGTCGAAATAGCGCAGCGGCAGCCGCAGCAGATGGTCAATAATTTCGGAGCCCAGCGCCATGTCGATGCGGTTGGTGGTATCGACGAATAAATAGGTGCGAAGGCTGGTTAAAATGGCTTCAAAGATGGCGACCACCACCAGAATTGAGCCCAGTACATGCAGCGTGTCGATGCTGTTTTGGCCAATGACCTTATCGATAATGACCTGCACCATCAGCGGATTGGCCAGACCAAAGATTTGGACAAACAGTGAGGCCACTAGCACCGTGGTGAGCACGCCTCGATACTGCTTTAGCGAGGGAATAAACCAGGCTAAGCCAAACTTTTGCTGAGGCGTTTGCTCAGTGGTTTCGACCAGCAAAATTTCGCCCTCTGCCCCCCAAATTTCTTCAAAGGCTTGGGGCGAATGGCGCACTAGCTTATTGTCAGCAGGAACGCCCAAAACATATTCGTTTTGCGAGGTTTCATAGATAATGGCAAAGCCTTCTCGCCATTTGATCAGGGCGAGCTTGGGCAGGCGAGCGATCGCACTAGCAGGCACCTTAGCAAGCTGTGGCTTTAGCCCCACCAGGTCAGCCACCGCACCGCAGGCCGTCAAAGACAGATGCCCCAAGCGCTCGGCCTGATTGCTCAATACGCGCTGCACGACATCGCGCTTAAAGGGCATTCCTAGATGCTGCGCCACCATCGCAAAGCAGGCCAGCGCCGTGCCGACTTCATCGCGCCCGCGCATCACCGGGTACTTAATGGCCCTCGCTCTAGCGGAGCCCGCCTCTACAATATTAGAGTCAAAATTTAGGTCAGGCGCATAAGGTGTCTCGGTAGCAGCGCCGTTTGTTTGCTCACCTCTGTCGTTCCCGGCGTTCCCAGCGTTCCCGGCAGGCGCTATGGGATAAGCCAGCTGGCCGCCGTTGCCCTGAGCATTGCCTAAAGCGCTGCTTTGACCCGCTAGCTGGCGCATGTCAATGCCAATGAGCCGGGTCGTTTTTTGGCTGACGATGCGGCCATCGAGCTGGGGGGCGGTGAGCCAACTGCCCGCCGGATGGCTAGATATGCTCTCTGAGCTGATAAACCACAGCCAGCTAGGGTCTTGCTCGGATAGAGCGATCGCCCCGGCAGGTAGGGTAAGGGCGATCGCCTCTTGTGACAGTCGCTGGGCGGTTTTGGCCAAATCACTGACATTACGAGCCTGCGTTTTGAAATATTCGCTAATTAAATCGAATACTTCAGCCAAATAGCAGCGGCTGATCACCGCCTGAGCAAACTTGTCATGCTCGCTCATAAGCTGCCGAACAGCCGTCACGGGAATGGTAAGCGCGATCACTTCAGAAGAGGCGATCGCACTTTCGCAGGGCACGCCTCTCACCAAGCCCGCAATACCGAGCACCGCCCCAGGCTGAAGCAGTCCTAGCGTCATCGGCGTCTTTTGGTAGGGGTCGTAGCCCAGCAAGCGACCGGTGCCCTCCAAAATAACCACGAGCTGGTAGGGCATCGATTCTCGTCGCAGCATCGGCTGACCAATTCGGTATCGCAGCTCTTGACAATCGCTAGCCAATGACGCTAACGCCGCTATCGGGAGCTGATCAAAAGGCGTGATAGATCCCAGTCTTTGTTCAAGCGAAACTTTTGCGTAGGTCATAAAAGTGGGTCAGTCAACAAAGGATCTGGCG
>JBARVS010000064.1:0-6843 GCA_049646385.1 Phormidesmis sp.
GCTCAAAAAGGTTGCCGAGCGAGTGAACCTGCCCGCGCACGGTAAGTCTTACTACTTCTTTTTGCTGAGCGATCGCATGTCCTGGATTTTGACCCAGCTTGAGACCGACACCTACTTGAATGAGGCCGCTATCCCCGCTTTCTACACGGCAGGGTCACCCGTTGAAAGAGTCATGAGAGCGATCATCACCTACTGGTCGCAATCAACCGGTCGCAACATGAAAGAGAAAGCCCGCTCTGTTTCCATATCAAATTGAGCCTCACTTCAATCTCAACGCGGCAACTGTGAACGGCAACTGTGAACCGTACAACCCAAAAACACCAGGGGATTACCATGACTTCCTCATCCAGTTCTGAACCCTACGAACCTCAGCACGAGTTTGACACGCCTTTTTTGAGCGAAACCGTCTTTGAAGCCGCTACAAAAGCTGATCGGGTGCCTGATCAGACTGACTCTGAGACAGCCAGTCCTTTTCTAAATGCATTTGAGCCAACGCAAAAGACATTGATTGAGCCAACTGTGAGTGAAGAAGCCTCTGGGGCGGAGTTTGAGGAGGCGTTAAAAACCGCCGGGCAAGATGTCTTCATGAGAACGGCTTCGAATGAAGCGACTGAGCCTAAGTCTTTAGAGACGTTAGCAGAAGGAGAGATTGACGAAAGCGTCTGGAGAATGCGCCCTCCCGTGCGCTATCAGGCAGATCGCTACATCTGTTGGGCAGAAGCTATTTCTTCCTGGTCGATGGTCACGAAAGGTGTGCGCAAGTTCAAAACAGGTCAGGACGCCATTGATTTTTTCAAACCATATGGTGTGGTTGCTGCTAACGACAGCCTCAAATTACCCGAGGGCATGGAGAAAGCTAAAAGCGTTTTCGATCTAGACTTTAAGAAGCTCGAACAAGGTGATCATCTCTCCGCAATTAACTGGGTGCCGATGCTGAGACGTAGCCATCTTATCGTTATCTTTAAGCGTCCCGATGCGGTTTACTTTCACTTTGTGGTTGTTTTTGGGGTTGATCGGTTCCATATCTGCTTTATGGATCCAGAGCTGAATCCCGCTTTACCCACTTTGGATAAAGTCAAACGAAATCGTGTTTGTTCCAGACTTGAGAATTTTGGCGCTGGCGCAGATGAGTTTTATGTATTTTGGAAAGCGAGAAGTGCTAGTAAAGAGATTGAAGACCATCTAGTTCAACCGGAATTAGCTAATCAAGAAGCTAATGGCGATCTAGACGATTTGTTAGCTTCTGCTAGTCTTGAATCTGAATACGAAGACTACGAATACGGATACGAAAGCTCTGAAGAATTTGATGAAAGAGAATCTGCTCTAGATACAGAGCCAACAGAAGGCGAATTTTTGAATGAGCTGGAATATCAAAATTTTGTGCGAGAAAGCGATGACCCAGGACAAAGAGATGAGGCCATTGACGAGGCTATTGAAGAAGAAGAAGAAAGCTCACGCAGAGCCAGCTCACGCAAACGGAAATCGTCTTATGTCAGTAAAATAAATACGAGAATTTCTGATAGCCCGGCACCCGGCAGCTTCTACCGAATCAAAAGAGGAGATAACTTATTAACCATCGCAGGCAGAGCGTATGCTGTTCAGCCAGGGGGGAAAAGGCTTGCCTTTGCTCAGTTTATCAATCGAAACTCCCTCAATAAGAGGTATTGGGTTCAAGGAAAAGAAAAATTTGTCAAGACCTATTTTCCCAATGGTATCATTGCTTTTTATCCCAAGTTTTCTTGCGATCTCAAAAGCATGTTAGAGCCTAAGCAGGCCCTAACTGGAAAATGCTATGCGGTCATTTGGATTCCGCCCCTAAGGTCTTACCGTAATCCCTCCTTTAAGGACGAGGCTCTCTTTGAAGCAGAGACTGTAATTGAGACAACGCTGGTAGATCAGCAAGAAGTGCGATCGCCTGAAGATATTCTTTTTAGCGAAGTCCCAGACCCACTTCATCTAAAGGCTCCCTTTCGATGGATCTGCCTTATCGGTAGCTACTTTCCGGATCCAGATCTGAGTGGCAATCTTATTTCGGGCTTTGGAACAGGCATTCTAATTAGCCCCAGACATGTCTTAACGGCCGCCCACGTCCTTTATACTGATTATTTGGGTTCGGGTAAAAAGCCTACGCCTGCTAGAAATATTGCTGATAAAGTTGTCGTTGCAGTCGGATTTCACGGAAAAAGCCGAGAAAATAGAAAATTTCTGGGCAAATATGATTCCAAAATTCAGAAGGCTATGAAGATTCTGGTGCCTGATGAGTGGAAGGCAAGCGAAGATAACCGTGACTATGATTTTGCCGTTATTGATTTGGGAGAAGACATTGACGAGGTTTCCAAAGGCTACTGGGGCGGTGATCAAAATTACGCGATCATTGCCATCAATCCTGTCACTCGAAACAAGCGAGACCTTGTATCAGTCGGATACCCCGAGATAAAGATAAAACAAGACATTTATTCTCAGTGGAAAAGCTTAGGAGAAACTGATCATTTAAGAACTGAACGATATCAGAGGCGCTTTAAAAACTTGCTGGTACATGATGCTCTTGTCTATCCAGGAATGAGCGGTGGCCCGATGTGGACAGAGATAAAAGCCGGTCGAAGTTTTGTCCGTCACTTAGTGGCCATCAATAGCTTTAGCCAAGAGGAAACCGTAGAGGTCGACTTGAGAGAGTACCTCAAAGATCCGGGTTCGGCTGCTCTGACGGTCACCTTTACGAAAGAGCATGATGTTGGCGTAGCGATGACTCGCAGGGTATTAGATCGATTGAACACCTGGGGAATTCAGGTGTAACAGCAGCTATTCCAAATGCTAACAAACGGACAATTAGTGCCTGTAAATAAACAACCTCATACTCTTCCGATAGAATAGAGATTATCGTTGTCTGAGATAAGGTACTGGACAGTCCGAAGTTTCTGTTGAAGAATTAGGCGGCTAAAGGCGGTTGTTGCTGGGTTTCAGGCGGCTTGAATTTGGTTGCGAGTAATTTAGCGAGAAGTAGAGTGGGCCTACGTTTTGCTAAAACCATCGGCTGTAGATGCTGAAGTGCTAGCCGCACAATTTGCTCACTGGGTAAGCCATGCTTTGGGAGTGTCCGAAACCATTGCGGAAAATGTGCCCAAACGAGATTAGGCAGCTCTAGAGCAAGTACTTGCAGCAGTCCTAATGCAATAGCATTGAGATTAACAAATCTTTCAAACGCTTCGACTTTAGTGGCAACCTTCACCTGGAAATCAGCATCGAAGTCAGCCAAGACTAGGTTCTTAGGCCAGCTAGATGCTCTGGTCATAGAACGTAGCCAGAAGCGATAGTCAAAGCCGCCTAGTAGCTGGACTAATGAGCGAAAGCTGACCTCAATTTTGAATCGCCAGCCGTAGGCTTCAATCACTTGCGCTCCGGTCAGTGTGGTATCACTAGAAAGCAAAATGATCTGCTTGCCGTTGGGTAATTGAGTCAGGACAAACAATACTAATTCATCGGGACTATCCCAGTAGAAGTTAAAGCATTGGTAGTAAACGGTTTGCCGTTGACCATAGAGCCAAACGATGGCTTGCGAGCAGTCCTCAATCGGGGCAAATAACTCTCTGAGTTTTACCTCAGCCCCCCAGACTCTAGGACGACCCGGCCCACGGATGCTTGGATTGGCGCAAAAGCCTGCCTTCACAACGGTGGAAATCGCCGCTCGACTGATTAAATGCAACCCCTGCGCTCGAAACGGTTTCAACACCTTCGCTGAAGCATAGTAGGCATCTAAGATGGCATAGCTTCCCTGCTTCATATAGGTGACACAAACGGCGGCCATTTTATCCACCAGCGTCAGCTTAGGCAGCGCTAAGGGGTCAATGCCGTCATGTAACTTTAAGACGATAGGAGCCGAAAATAGGGCTTTGCCCTGACCTAGCAACAGGCCCAGCGCACTGAAGTAGTGACCTCGTATCCACTCTGGCTTGTTGACATCTGCTGATTCCTGATGGAGACCTTTGACACCCGGCATTTTGCGCCCTTCCTTGCCGACTTTTATACCATCGCCGAGATAGACTAACTGGCCTTTCAGTCGCTGGGCGGCAATATACGATGAGAGCCAGTCACCCCAGCGGTGAGACCCCGCGTCGCTTTGCGGCGCTAGGGAATGCTCACCAAGACAGATAGATCTAAAATTAGTGCCTACGTTTTTTCCGCTGGCACCAACTTGTGTATAGCGGCTACAGAGCAAAGGTTAAGCGCTTCCATCCAAGGTATGCCGTGCAGTTTTGCGCCAAAAAACTCAGCCAAAGACTGGCCTGCTTTTTTGGCATCGGGTAGAAAGGGTCTCAGATTATTAACGATCGCCCAGGCATTGAGCATGGGGTCAATGCTGTCAGCAGCGCGAAACTGACCAAAGGAGAGTAACTTCTCATCTAAGAATCGCATGGAGCGGTCTAAAGCAGAAGAGCAAGCCGGGGCACTCTCAAACTTAAGATGATTGGTGAACATCACCCGTTTATTTTTAAGAATCTCCAGCCGTTTGAGTAAAATTGGCTCATCGGTGTGTTGCTCTCGGCGACGGCGTATTCGCTGAGCAAAGGCGGCTACTGAGGTAGCCGCAAAGATGTGGTCAAACTCATCTTTAAGCTGTTGTCGGTCGTGTCTGGAGAGGTCAGGATTGGCTTTGCTATGTTCTTTGAGGCTTGCACTCACGCGCTTTCGTCCGTGTAAGTTGCATTCAATTAAATCAATCCCTGGCACCAGGGTTTGCCAAGCATTTTGCACCGGTTTCCAACCATCGGTAGTGACTGATTTCGGGGTGTAGAAGACATCTGGTGCCCAGTGGTTCTCAGTCTGGCCCGAGGCTTCTAGACCCCCTAGCGCATTGACAATTACCGGGTTGAACGACGCTTCATCCGTGCGCTCCATCCACTCGGCATACCCAATCAATTCTTCCTGGGAGAGCAGAAATAGATAGATTTGTTCGCCATTTAGTGTGGCAAACTTCTCATCGGTGAGAATATGGGCGGGGGGGTAAGGCCCAACCGCATCAACCGCAAAGAAACCGGGATTAAATTGCCTAACCATTGGATTAAATGCCACACCCAGCCCGGATGCCAGCCCGCTCCTGGATGGCTCCATTCATAGCTCCTAGCGGTCTCTCGTTGACTTAGTCCCATCCCCAGACTCATCTCCAGTAACTTTCCCAAGCTGTCGGTATCTTGGCGACGATAACGGGCAATAAAGCTGGGTAATACCGTAAACACGGCCCGGCAGCAGCAGCACTTTACCCGGCAAATGGGCAGTACTTCGGGCGCTGTTTGACTGCCACGTAACCGGCGTTCAATCTGACTATGAACCGTGTAGCGCCCGGTATCAGAACACTCTGGTTTATGTTTGTCCGGCGTCAACTGGGCCGCTAGCGGCTGTTGAATATACTCGATATAGGCCCGGTGTTTTTCGCCTGACTCGACTAAGTCTAGATAGTCCTGTGGGGTCGGGCCGAAGTAGATAATGGCCGTTCGATTTTGGTTCTGACGTCCTGTGGACATGGCGTTCACTCTTTTGAGAGGAGGCTTCAGTCTAAGTCAATTACCTGATCCTGTCATCAGGCACTAATTTTGGATCTACCTGCACCGTTAATTGGCTCTATCGGTAGTTCGCTAGCGCCATGTACGAAGTTGCTAGCTATGCGATCGCAGCGGAATATGTCAACAAGGATGGGTTCTTCCCAGCTTTTGGTGAAGCCTGAAAATAGGCAGGAAACTGTAGGTTGACCCTTTCAGCGATCTACCGATGGAATTTCTTCAGTCTCTGCTCCCTGGCGCTGGTGTGCTCCGCTTAGAACGGTACGAACTGGAAGACGGTGACCACCTAACTCTGCGCCTTTCTTCCACGCAAACGATAGTGCCGTGTCCGCTGTGCGGCGGCCTGACGCAGCGTATCCATAGCCACTATGAACGAACGTTAGCAGACCTACCCTGCATCCATTTCAGACTCAAACTCATCCTTCAGGTCTGTAAGTTTTTCTGCCCAAACACTGAGTGTTGTCGCCGCGTCTTTACCGAGCGTCTGCCTGAAGTCGCCGCCCCTTGGGCAAGAAAGACTGTGCGATTCATAGAGCGGTTACAGTCAATTGGTTTAGCCCTTGGGGGCGCAGCTGGTGCAAGATTAGGCAATCTCTTAGGCTATGCCAGTAGTGGTAGTACCTTGCTCAATCATCTGCACCGCCTGCCGCTCCCAACTTTCAAGACACCCAAAGCATTGGGCGTAGATGACTTTGCCTTCCGCAAAGGCCACCATTACGGCACTATCCTGGTCGATCTAGAAACCCATCAGCCGATTGCACTGCTCGCAGACCGTAAAGCAGAAACGCTGATTGAATGGCTACAAGCGCACCCTGGGATAGAAGTGCTCTCCCGTGACCGTTCCAAAACCTATAAAAGTGCGATGGACAAAGCTGCCCCCACTGCAATGCAGGTGGCTGACCGCTTTCATCTAGTTAAGAACTTAAGTGAAGTGCTAGAGCGCGTGTTGGGCGACTATCGGAGTGAATTGAAAAAAGTTGAACACTCACAGCAGCAAGCAACCATTGCGGCGCTCCCTGAGAAAGCGGTGGTTGCTCGTCCGAACCCAACCGCTACAGAGCAAGCTCAGCAACGAATACTGAGTAATCAGAAGCATCGAATTAAGCAGCAGAAAGCGATCAAAAAAATGCAAGCGCAGCAGTGCCGCCCCTCCGTAATTGCTCGAACATTAGGGGTGAGTCGTCACACCGTGGCGCGCTACGGTGCCGCACCAGACTTTCCGACAGCACCGGCTCGTCGTCCAACCTTCGGGCGAAGCCTCCTGGCTCCTTACAAACAGCAACTTCTAGGG
>JBARVS010000065.1:0-11452 GCA_049646385.1 Phormidesmis sp.
AACTTACCTTCAGAATACAGGCTCCAAATAACATCCATTGCCTGTAGGTCAATCACCGGAAACTGGCTTACCTCAGTAAAGTAAACCCACTTACGCTCCATAGCACTCTCGCCCGCTAGCTCGCACAGCTTTTGATTGGTAAGCTTATCAGCGGCCTGATACGCCTGCTTCACCAGCAGCATTTGCAAATCGCTATAGTCCACGCCCCTATCTGACTGAGGGCACACTAAGCCATGCGGAAACGCTTCAATGAGCGACTTGGCTGCCTCAGAAGCTCCGCGATAAAGCAGCTGGTAGGCGCTGCCATGGGCGGCTGTAGGCTCGTCAGGGTTTTGAGAAGACATGCGATCGCGCACAAAGCTAGCTAAAACAGCCTCCTGCTCTGCACTTGCCCCTGCTTCTAAGGCTTTAACCTCACGCAGAGCCTGAAGCTGCCGTTTGAGATCGCCTGCGGAGAGCGCAGCGGCCAGAGCTGCTAAATTATCTTCACTAGCTTGATAGTTGGCCTGAGTATCTAAGGATGGCTGAGAAATGGATGGCTGAGAAATCGGCTGAGATAAATCCGCAGCGGGCTCAGTAAATTTTGTGGCGTTTGAAGACATGTTTTGTAAGCAGACAAACAGCGCGAGTTTTGAGATTATCGCTTGCTCAACAATAGTAATAGAATACCGGAGAAGATGCGCCGCAACCTAACTGTAATATGTGGGTGCAGACGAATACACTTAGCGTTCTTAGCTTTTTCCTCAGCATAAATTAAGTAATTGGTTCAGTCGCTGGTTTCAACACTGTCGGGGCTAGTGCTTTGAGCAACGTGGCCGCTGCTGTGAGGCGGTCGATAGCCGTTTTCAAAGGCAAATCGAATCAGCTGCGAGCGATTTTCTAAAGACAGCTTGCTTAAAATATTGCTGAGATGCGTTTGCACAGTGCGCGGACTGATGAAGAGGCGATCGCCTATTTTTTTATTTGTAAAGCCTTGAATCACTTCCCAAAAAACCTTTTCCTCAGCCGGGGTAAGCGGCAAAGGCACCTGAGGATAATCTGGCAAAGGTTCGTCGGCAGGCTGCCCAATCGCTCGCCTAATTTCAGAATAAACGCGGTCAGACCTCGCTAGATGAGCTTCAATCTTGGCAATCAGCTCACGCGGATGAAACGGCTTGACCAAATAATCGTCTGCGCCAATACTGTGCCCCTGAATTCTGTCTTCCAAATCGCAGCGCCCCGACAAAAAAATAAAGGGCGTGAGCTGCCCTATGCCGCTCTCTCGGACTCGGGTGCATAGTTCAAAGCCGTCCATTTCTGGCATCACAACGTCCGACACAATTAGGTCAGGCGTATCTTCCATAAAGCTTTGAAACCCTTCAAGACCAGAAGCCGCACACCGCACCAAAAAGCCCCTATCCTCCAAATAGCGCGTTAGCGCTGCTCGAAGGGTACTATCGTCGTCAACGATGAGGATTTTTTGCATTCTACGGTTGCACTAACCAGATCACAAGGGACTCAACAGGCAAAACGCCTTTGCTAGCTAAAAAGCAAGTCCTTAACCAAACTATATAGCGATCTGGCTAGTCCACAGATGATTTTCATATGAGGATTGTAAATGCAACCCTATCTACTGACCTCGACGATTTTGCTCTGGCTGGCTAAAGCTAGGAGCCGTATAGAGCCTGCCTTCTGATGCGGCGCTAGGACGTGAAGAAGCCGCAGGTGTCGCTGATTGAGCAGCTGGCTGGACAGAATTTTGCTGAATGTTGGCTGACCTGTTTGTGTAAGGGCTGCGGCTAGGCTGCGGCGGCGCTGCGTTGAAAACAGGCAGGCTAGACGAAGAGGGCGCTTTGTAGCCCGTCGTTCCGGCTGGTGGCGACATATTAGTCGTTGTGCGAATAAACGGTGCAGAAATACCGCCGCTAGATCCACCGTTAGCCGGCTGCGCAGAAGGACGAAACGTGCTGCTAGCAGCGGCCTCTCTGTTATTGCTGCTATTACTGCTATTACTGCTGTTGCTATTCTCTTCAGCGGCGTCCTGTCCAGCTCGCTCAGCGGCTGCTCGGTTGGTCTGCTGTCGGCCTAATGCCTCCGAGAGCGCACCGCTTGAAGGTAATGATGCCCCGCTGCCAAAGTCAAACTTGCCGCTGGCCGCAGGGCTCTGTGTTGAACCTGTTGCAGACGCAGCCGATGGTAGAGAGCCGTTCGAGTTAGGAAACTTATATTGCTCTTCGTAGGCAGCAAATGGGCTCTCGCGGCCTGACAGCTCGCGGCTAGGGGTAGCCCCTTCTTCAGCTGAAGGAGTCTGGTTAATTAGGCTGTTATCGGCAGAATCTTTGGGGTTATTGGGCGCACTGTCGTTGAGACCTTTCAGCAAAACGTCGATAGTGTCTACTTCAGATAGCCTAGCTTGCTCTTCTGGCGTGAGCTCTGACTCAGGAGATATTGTGCCAGCCTGCGGTCGATCAAACCAGTCAGGGTTTTGGTGATACTCCCACATGAAAATGCTAGCGAGTGCAAAAACCGTAAGGGGAGCCCATACCGCTGGAGAACTTAAAGGTTTAAGACGAGCAGGAAGATATCTTAGGAAGGCAGGATTAGCCATGATAGGAAAACCAGACGGGCTGGACGCAGAGTTGTTTGCAATGGTATTAAGGTTGGGTCATCAAGACCCGTTAGAGCATCCCGTATATCTATTAAGATACCCTGTAAACCTAATATCGGTTGGCTGGTGGCTGCATCTTGCTAGCGGATGAATACTCAAAAATTGTATTTTGTAAAGTTTTATTGCTATCGGTAGCTAATCATCATGAGTTTTTCGTCTTCTAATGCTGTTTATTCTTTTGTGTCTCCGAGTAGAGTCGCCTCAGAAAAGACAAGGCATCAAAAATTAGAGCGTATAGTGCTGCCACGTCCGAATGCTGAATTGCCCGAGGCGTTTGTGAGCCAGCGCCATGAGGTCAATCCAGCCATAGCCCTTAGCTTGTTAAAAGATGTTCAAACTACAATTGGCATGTGTCAAGCAGCCCAGAGGCAAATCATACAGGCGTTGCAGATGCTGTACGCCCAAGGGCCTATGGTAGATGGCTGGTTGCAGTCGTCTCAGCCTATAAACCCAGACCAACCAAGACGAGAAGGCGCTGACGACGCTATTCTTCGTCATGGTGATATTGATACGCTTATGCGCTATGTAGAGGCACTAGAGCAGGGCTGTGCAGAGAACGCTAGGGAGGAGTGTATAGAGGCTACGATGGATAATTCGACGACTCAATATCAGCTCTGTTCCCTTAAAGAAGACGGTAGCGTACAGTCACAGGTTTGTCCGCCTGAGCAGATGGCTGCTGTCAGTGTGGCGATCGCCCGCTACCAAAAATTTAAGCAGCTCATGAGTCAAAAGCAGCTCATTGAGACCAAGCTTGAGCAGGCAGTAGAGTCGCTCACAGGACTGCGCAACAGGCTACAGCAGGATTAAGCCCAGGCGTAACCAATCCGCTGACTCTACTCTGCCGAACGCCAGCGCCGAATAGCCTGCTGAGTAGGCTCATAGGCCGTCGTCCCAGCGGGCACCAAAACAGCCGCTTGAACAGCAGCGCTTTCTCTATTTTGCGCTGCTCGCGCTTGGGCAATGCTAAAGATGCTTTGGCTCCACTGGTCAGCTAGTCTTTGAGCGGCTTCGTATTCTGGATGCTCAATAGGTACCTCTCTGAGCTTCACAATGCCCTGCTGATAGGAGCTAGCCTGCCCTAGCTTAGGAATTTTTTGGGCGTCGGCGATGATCTGGCGACTCTGCTGGCGCTGCTGCCAAAAGGCAATTCTGTCCTTGGCCTTTTGATGGTATTCAGCGTTGGCATAGGGCATGACGCTCGCAGCAGCGATCGCACCCTCTAAGTTACCGCTGGTCGCCCGCCCTTCAGCAATGTCCAAAATCACCTGGCTCCAGCCGCGAATATCCTGCTGAGCTTCGTCGTAGTAAGGTTCACCCGGCTGAATGAGTTTGGCTTTAGCGATCGCCTCAGTAAATTGCGATGCCTGAGTCGGTTGAATAGCGGTTCTCGCTTCTGTCAGTACCGAAGCATTCTTTTGCTGGGCTGCTGCTGCGCCAGCCCGCGCCTGAGTCAACACAGATGAAAAGCCTTCATCACGCTGGGACTTAGGTACCTGCTGTAGGGCAATGAGCGCCTCTGAATATTGCTTTTGCTCTAAAGCGGCCTTGGCCTTGGCGACAAGAGCCTGGGCAGAAGTCTTGTCTGCTTCGGGGGTAGTAGAGCTTGAGGTTTCTGATTGGCCCGCTGATTGGCCCGCTGACTGACCCGCTGGCTGGCCTGCTGACTGGCCCACTGAGGGAATCACCGTATCAGCTTGATTTGAGCCCTGTGCCCTTGAGGGTTCTACGGCTGTCTCTGTACCCTCAGGCGCTGACCCTTCAGAGACCCCATCGGCTGTTGCCTCACCGCTCTCGCTATTAGTAACCACAGCTTCTTTATTGGGGCCCTTTTGCTCAGATTGTTTGCCTGTTGTTGCTGCTATCTTGTCATTCAGCCCGTTCCAAGCTGCCTTTACAAAGGGCTGCTTGAGCAGCACAAGACCCATCAGAATCGCGAGGGCAAGCAGTCCCCAGTTGCGCAGCTTGGCTCCGCTAATTGCTGAATAATCTTCTAATTCGCGAGTTTTGAGGCTATTGTCAGGGCTATTTCCAAGCCTGTTTTCAGAACTGTCATCGGTGCTTATGGTGTCTGTCTCTGCAATATTAGTGTCTGTGATATAAGGCGGTTGAACAGCTAGCGGCGGCTCTGTGGCTGGTTTATCTAAATCAAGCTGATCGGGCTTGCCGATTGTGTCTGTTGTTGTCGTGGCAGCAGAAGCAGAAGACATAGAATCATTGGCAGCAGTAGGGTTCCCAGTGGCAATTGCGGCGGCTGTCGCGACACTGCCAGCAGCGATCGCCGGCTGCGCTCCCCCCAAAGCGCGATCATCGTCCAATACCTGAGGGACAAGGGTGGCTGTCTGCTGTGAGGGTGAAAGGACGCTAACTGGGTTCTGAACAGGTCGCCAGTGATGCTCACAAAGCTCAGGCAGACGCTGGTTAATGTAGTCACTGATCTGTCCAGCGGTTTTACACTCCTGGCGTAACGCTTCTAAAAGCGCTGCCGTAAACAGGCCGTGACGTACGCCCAAGGTTTCGTGAGAATACTGCTCTGGCTGACAGGACAGCAGCGTAGAAACCTGTCTCTTTTGAGCTAACTCAATAGCTTGAGCACCAATGGCCTGACCCGCAAGGGCACCCTGTGAACGGTTAATATCTAAAACAAGCAGGGTTTTGTCGGTCGGCAGATCGGCAAGCGTCTCTATTAAGTCACTAACGGCAATGCCTGTGCTTTCTATTTTCTTGGGGTCACCATCAATCGGTACAAGGTAGTCGGCGCTTGGACTATCTGATTTACTATCTAACGCTTTTACCTGAGCGCCATAGCCGCTAAAGAAAACCCATAGGACATCATCAGCTTCAACCTGTTGGGTAATGGTTTGTATCCAAGTAGCGATCGCAGGCTTATCGGGATACACCACCTGCTCGCCCACAGAAGTTGCCAAATCGCTGAGTAAAACGCAGTGATCAGCGGGAATATCGGCTTCTTCTGTAAAAAAACGATGGATGAAGCGTGCGTCGTTTTGCGCGTGCATCAGCGGCTGAAGATGCCGATATTGGTTGATGCCGATGGTGATGACCCAATAATTAGCCATTGATTTTTAAAATGTCTCCGAAGACGATAACTCTGATCACTTGATCACTTTGCTGACGATACGCTAGCGCCGCAAGACTTGCTATAACCGTTGCGCTACACAGCGTTAATCCCCCCTTTGGGATACTGCATCTGCGGGGCGACAGTGGTTAGCTTCACAAACCTGCCCAACCTAACCTCAATTCAAAAAGAAATTTTAGGTAAGCTATATATGCCGTTGAAAGTATCACAAGCCAAGCGCTTCGTGTAGCTGACTTTTTAAAAAGTGTATCGAGATCTTCTAAACTGGGAAACTTGATAGATAATTCAAGCTTTCCTGATTTTCATTTGACTTCCTTTTTCGACTTTAATCGCATGTGGCCTATTCGCTATCCAGTACGTCGCCTCGGGCGTGCTCAATCGTTTTCCAATGCGCAACTATCAGGAACTAGCATGTTGTCGCACCCTTACCCTTTACGCCGCTCCACGGGTCATAAATTAGGCAGTCATCAATTGGGCAGTCATCAATTGGGAAATAGACCCGGCAACCAGTTTCGCAAAGCTCGCAGATGGCAGCACTCCCTTTTATCAGCAGGTCTAGCCGCGCTGCTAGGAAGCACAGGTATTTGGCTAACAGAGGCGCTCATTGCCCCGCAAGCGTCTCAGGCATACACCTCACGGCTAGATCTTTTTTTGACTAAAGAATCTGGAGAAACTTACGATACTCTGCTGCGACGAGGCGAAATGGCGGCTAGAGCAGGCGCTCAGCGAACTTTTGATCAGGACTTGCTCATTACCAATGTGTCAGTCACCGTCGTTGTAGAAGGCGACGGCATTAGCGTTCCGGTTCTGTCGCTGCGGGTAGACCGCGATCAGTGGCGGGCTCGCCCTGAAACTTATTATTGGGCTACTTACTATCGAACGGCTGAGGCATTGCTTAGCTCGCCTCCTGGCTCTGTGGGCTTTTAAATTGAAGCTTTCGAGCATAAGTACCTAAGATCAGACGTTTTAAAAAAACAATTTTATAGCGCTGCAAAGACTTCTTAAGAAGTTTTAAATTTCCTAGAATACTTTATTTTTCTTAATGAAAGGCGTTTGGGCAATCTGTCTGTGTGTGGATGTGGGCGATCGCCTTCTCCTGGAATGTTTGATGAACTCACAGCAAACATCTTAGGAGCTTTAAAAAAATGTTAGGAATACTATTACCTGCCCTGGTCACCGCGCTGAGCCTGCTAGTGCTAGACGCTTTGCTCCCCGGTGTAGAGATCGCGACCATACCTGCCGCTTTGCTAGCAGCACTTTCTATTGGCGCGGTAAATGCAGTCATTAAGCCCGTAATTAAGCTGCTTTCACTGCCCCTAACGTTTGTAACTTTTGGCCTGTTCTCTTTGGTTGTCAACGGCGTTTGCTTTTGGTTAGCAGCAGCAATAGTGCCAGGATTTCAGGTTCAAGGCTTGTTTGGCTTCTTAGTTGGCCCTATCGCTCTGTCGTTTTTGAGCACAACGTTAGGTCATTACGTCGCTGAAAGCCGAGGTGCTCTGCCAGAGGCCATTGACTAAGCTAGCTAAATAGCGCCGTAATTTTCGGTTAAGATCAAGCGTATGATTGATTTTCGTCAATATGCTCCGGCGACTGAGCGCAATCGTCAGCCCATTTTAGATGTCCTCAAGCGCACCCTTCCGGCTGAGGGTACCGTGCTAGAAATTTCTAGTGGAACGGGCGAGCATATTACTTTTTTTGCGCCGAGGCTGAGCCATTTACAGTGGTTGCCTAGTGAGCCGCAGCCTCTATCGCGCAAAAGTATCCAATCGTGGGGCGAAGCGCTGCCTAGCCATAATTTGCTGCTGCCACCGTTGGATTTAGATGTGAGCGCTCAGCCTTGGCCAACGGTCGAAAATATCAGCGCTATTATCAACATTAATATGATTCACATTGCGCCTTGGGAAATGTGTGAGCATCTAATGGCGGGCGCTGAGAAAACTCTCCCTAAAGAGGGCGTGCTGTATTTATATGGGCCTTATAAACGTCAGGGTGAGCGTACCGCACCCAGTAATGAGAGCTTTGATGCGATGTTGCGCGATCGCAACCCAAGCTGGGGAATCAGAGACCTAGAAGCGGTCGTCGAGACGGCCAGTCAGCACAGCTTAAAGCTAAAGCAAGTGATTGAAATGCCCGCTAATAACTTCTCTGTGGTGTTTCAGCGGGCTGCGTAAGCTCGGTTCTTTCAGTCCTTTTTTATCATTTGACTATAAATCTGACTACAATCTGACAGCCGTTCCAGTCGCTGTAATCAGCATCAGCACACCATGCTCATCAATATTAATGGTGTCCGTTTTTACTTGAATACCGATTACCGCATCTGCGCCTAGCCGTTGAGCCCTGCCCTCTAGCTCCTTCAGCGCATCCTGCTGCCCTTTTTCAAAAACCCGCTCGTAGGCTCCCGTGCGCCCACCTAGTACATCTCGAATGCCCGCAAAGAAGTCGCGCAGGGCATTGCTGCCATAGACGACCTCTGCAGTGACGATGCCAAGGTAGTTTTGAATATTTTCTCCCTGAATAAAGTCAGTTGTTGATAGAATCATGAGCTAAACCCAGCGCAGTTAACGTTTGCAATTTCGCTTCTATTTTTGCTTATTTTGAGTTTCTTTGGAGATTAGTCTGTGGGCTACCTATATAAGTGTTTGCTTTCACTAGCTATTGCTGGGCTAGCGGGCACTGCTTTTCTGACTTTTTTGACGGACGCTGTGGGTGCACAGGAGGCTGCTCAAGCTCAGCAGAGGGCTTCCTTAATCGGCTCTTCAGCCATCTCTGAGCCTGTGCTGGTGGCGCAGAGCAGCGATGACAACTTAAGCGATGAGCAAAAGAAACGCCTTTCTGAGCTGCTAGGCGATGCTCAAAAAAAGATTGATTCTGGCGACTATGCTGGCGCGATCGCTCTCTATCAGCAAGCCCTTCAGATAGATCGTGACAACACCCGCATCTACTCTGGCATTGCCTACTTACAGGTCAAGCAAGGCAACTTCGAGGCCGCTGCTGAATACTACCGTCAGGCGCTAGATCGCGATCCGCGCAACCTGCCTTTTCATTACGGCTTGGCCCACAGCCTATTTATGAGCGATCGCTACGAACAGGCCGCAGACGCTTACCGCAACCTAATTGAGATAGCACCGCGAGCCGCAGATGCTTGGGTTGGTTTAGGCGGCTCACTGCTGCGACTAGAAGACTATGAAGGCGCTCGCAATGCTTATGAGCGAGCCGTCAGCGTTGAGCCCAACAACGCCCAAGCGTACGAAGCGATTGGAATGCTTTACCTAGCTCAAAATGACTACAACGATGCGATTTCTCCCTTACAAAGAGCCATTTCACTCGATCCCAATCGCGGCAGCGCCTATGCAAATCTCGCTAAAATTTGGCTAGAGCAGGGCAACGAAGCGCGTGCTTTTGATGCGCTGCAAGGGGCCGTGCGCCTAAATTCTAAAAATGCAGAAGTGCATTACTATCTAGGCAAAATCCTGCTCGAACGAGGCGAGGAAAATGAGGCGCTCAATCACCTTGAGCAAGCTGTCAACCTAAATCCAGATCTGATGCCCGCCCAGGCCGCTATCGGGGAACTGCTTTTATCACAGAAAAAGTACCTCAGGGCTGTACTGTCTTACCGTCGGCTGATTCGTGCGTTTCCCGACGATCCAGGCGTTCGCTACAACATGGGATTAGCGCTGTGGGGACAAGGCAACGGGGGCGCAGCAGTCGACACGTTGGAGCAAGCACTGCGGCTTTATGAACAGCAAGAGGATGCTTCTGGCACCCAAAGGGCGACTGCTTTGCTACAGGTTTGGCGAAATAATTAGCTCAAGTGACTGTCTATCTCAAACGTCCTATCTTAAACGTCCTTTATAGCCGTGCTTTCTACAGAAGTCACGCGCCAGCTTAGCTTGAGGCTAATCCAAAAGTTCCACAGGGCCACAACGCCAATGGCGATGAGGTTGGCTAAATATTTTAGGCGATCGCCAAAGACAAAATGGTAGAACAGCTTCAGCAGGACAACATCTAAAATTAGGCTGACTAGGCAAATGATGTTGAACTTCAGCAAACGCTTAAGGCGAGGTCGCCAGCCCTTTTGCTGCTGTGCGACATCGGCAAATGTCCAAGCGTCATTCCATAAAAAGTTGCTGATAACGGCAACTTCAGCCGCAATCACTTTGCTCGTAATGAGCCCTAAGCTAGTCGTTTCACTCAGCAGATAAAAGAGCGCCATATCGACGAATATGCCGCTGAAGCCAACTATGCCGTAGCGAACAAATCGCTGGGTTGGAAAAGCCCGCTCGCGGTTGCCCTGCTGACGGCTTGAGCGCAGCCTAATCAGATGTCCCAAGTAATCTACGTACTGTTTCCAGGTAACTTTACTTTCGCCCGAATCACGCTCTTGAAAAACGTAGCCCGCCTCAGCAATGTGACCAATGCTGCCTCGGCCAATCACCTCTAGCAAAATTTTATAGCCTAGCGGATTCAGCACGGGGCCAGCGATCGCGCTACGCCTTACCATAAAGTAGCCGCTCATCGGGTCAGTGACCCGGCCAACCACTGCCGGACACAGCATCAGCCCTAGCAGCTGTGCCCCTCGGGATAAAAACCGCCGCACGATGCTCCACTCGCTGACGCCGCCGCCCTCTACATGTCGGCTGGCTACCGCCAAATCAGCCCCATCCAACGTAGACTTGAGCAGCTCAATTAAAACTTCTGGCGGGTGCTGAAGGTCAGCGTCAATCACGCCCAAAACGTCACCTCGGGCAACCTGCCAGCCCCGAATAACCGCAGAAGATAGCCCCCGCTCGGTTTGCCTACGCATGACGCGCAGCATAGGGTACTTGGCAATGAGGTTTTGGGCCACCTGCCAAGTCAGGTCAGGGCTATCGTCATCAACCAAAATCAGCTCATACTTTTCTGGAATGAAGTCATCTAAAAGCTGAGTGAGTTGAGCAATAATTTTAACGACGTTGCTGCTTTCATTGTAGGTAGGAACAACGAGAGAAAATAGCACGCCAGATGATTGAGCTAGCTGGGAAGGTACCTGGAGAGTGCCTTTTGGGGTTGAGAGCAGCAGATGAGACATTGTTGAGACAGTGAACGCACACTGAGCGACGGGTGATGGCGGAAAATTATAATATTGCCAATCTAACAGCAGCTTACCCATGAAGTTGTCATGAGATTGTAAGTAAGCGCACTTATGTATAACAGCTACATATAGAGTTACTTTCTAACAGATGAGTCAGTGAATCAATGCATAGGCTAATTGACACATTATAGAATAAACATAATTTGATAAGCGTTCTTGCAGATATCACAAAGCTGCCCTATTTCACTAGGCTGATTGTGCTCTCCTCTGTTTTACTGAAACTGTAGCGCTCTCCTATAAAAGCTTTAAAGTAGCCGTTTTGTACTTACGTAAAACAAAAGACCGCAAGACAAAAGGCGCAGGATAAAAGCTTTTGGTAGAAAGGCTTACGAACAAAAAGCATCTTCCTAATAAATTGGCCTATTAGCTCAGTATTTTTATGGATAAAAGAGCGAAGAAAGCCTGATTTATAAAATCTCTCTGACGTAAAAAGTACCGCTCAATCTAAATGTAGCCGCTGGTAAGTGATTGATAGGCGATCGCTACACAAAGCTGCGTTCTAGCTGATGCTTTTAGGCGTTTTGAGTGAATGTTTAAATCAAATCACCCTAAGCAATGGGTTCTCAGTTGAAAGTAACGC
>JBARVS010000066.1:0-11643 GCA_049646385.1 Phormidesmis sp.
AGTGCGCTCCATAGTCGTTGTAGCCCTCGGCCTCATAGCTTGCTAGCAGCGCCGCCGGAGCCGCTTCGGGGTAACGATCTATCAGCGTTTTACTCGCCAAATAGCAGCGCCCAAAGTCGGTGCCGTACAGATCTTGCACCAGCCTTTGCACATCCGGAAGCTGATCGTAGCGATGCACCAAAGCCACGTCATTAGGATGGTCGTTAATCACCCGCTCCAGCACGGGCTGCACCTTTGCAAAAGAGAGCCCGCCTGCCTCAATGCCTACCGCTGCTAGCTGCTTAATCCCGCGCAGCCGAAACACGCTCGACACCGGGCAGCGCCCAATGCTAGGAATCGCTGGATAGTAGCCAGCGTCGATCAAATCTTGAATGCTGCCGCGCCGAGCATTCACATTAGGGCTCTGTAAAAACTTGACTACCTGAAGAATTGCCGCCTCATCCCCTTTGAGCCGATACATCGCCGAAAACGCCGCGCTTACAATCGGCGCTTGCTCGCTGGCGGTAAATTTTTCGATGCGGTCAATTGCGGGCTCGTAGCTCAAGCTAGCCAGCGTGTGAATAATCGTGCGATAGCTCTGGTCAGGCCGAGCTAACTGCTGGGCTAGCTTTTCTAAAATGGCTGCATCAACCGTGCCAATTTCACCTAAAGCCCAAGCCGCATTTTCAACCAGATAGTTATCTTCATCATCTAAGCAGCGTTCAATCACGGGCAGCGCCGCCTTTGCCTTTAGCCGCCCCAAACTCTCTACTGCTTTTCGTCGCACAATCCGATTATCCAAGTCAGCATCAGCATTTTCTGCCGCTCTAATCAGCGCCGCCACCGCCGCTTGCGAGTCAAAATTCACCAGATGCGAGGCGGCAATATAGCGACTCGACGCCTCATCCGAATCGTCTGCAGGCGCGTCTAGGATTTCAATAGCCTGCTCTTCGGTGAGGTTAAACAGACGCGAAAAACGAGTATCCATGGGCGATCGCCTGAAAAAATCAAAAAATGCTCATTCACTAGGATCGCATTAGTGCGGGAAGAAAATCAAAAAAATGCGTACGCGCTCTAAAACATCACTAACAAACATCACTAATATTGCTATGCAAAACATACATATCAAAGATTCGATTTCAATATCTCGACAATCATTCAGTGTCGAACCTTACAAAAAAATCTAAAGCGTCTGCATAGGCTTAAGGCTAACCTCACAACTACCTCACAACTTAGGAGCCAGCCGCCATAGTGACTAGCCAAGCAAAAATTGACCCCATAGAAATCGACCAAACCAAAAGCGCTGACAGCAGCCCAGCCAAAAACCAGCTCACCTATGTACAGCTCATGGCCTGTGCAGGGCTCATTGGCATTGTCGGCGGCTTAGTCGCCACAGTTTATTACTTTGTCCTCGAAAGCCTGCTGCACGGCGTTTGGACGACGCTGCCCGCCTTTGTGACCCCCCACTTTCCGAGCTGGCTGCCGACCAACAGCTACGTATGGATTGCCACCACGATTGGCGGCTTTTGCGTGGGCTTAGTGCTGTACTTTATGGGTCTTCCGGGCGAAATGGCCAAGGTGGTAGATAGCATTCACAGCCCTGGCCGCATTGACATTAGTAAAACGCCTGCCATGGTAGTGGCTTCTTTGGTGGCGATTACCGCTGGCGGTAGCGCTGGCCCTGAGGCTCCCTTAGTGCAGGTCAACGGCAGCTTCGGTAGCTGGCTGGGCGATAAGCTAAACCTTAATACCGTCTCAGTGCGAGTGCTGACTTTTTGCGGCATGAGCGCGGCCCTGGGCGCATTTTTTGGGGCTCCTATCGGTGCGGCTTTATTCGCGTTAGAAATTCCTCATAGACGCGGCCTAGAGTATTACGAAGCCGTTGCCCCGGCAGTTGTTGCCGCCATTCTCTCTTTTGCCACCTTTCGCATTAACACGGGCATTACCATCGGCGGCTTTTATCACTTTGAAGCCGTGCCTGAGCTGCAGCCCATCAATCTCTTAGAAGGTTTGTGCTTGGGCGCAGTGGGCGCAGCCGTTGCTGTATTGTTCATTTTTATATTCAAAAAAGTCGGTGCGCTGCTTGCACCTTTAGAGGACAACTTAATTCTCCTGGCCACGCTGGGCGGCCTGAGCATTGGCCTAATTGCCTTTGTTTATCCTCAGACGCTCTTTTTTAGTGAAGAACAGATTCACACCGTGATTGAAACGGGAGCCACGCTCGGCGCGGTTTCGCTGCTGCTAATTGCCTTTGCCAAAATGTTTGCGATTAGCTTTACGCTGCACTCTGGCTTTTTGGGCGGCTTTATTTTCCCGCTGTTTTTCATTGGCGCTAATACCGGGCTAGCGATCGCGCTCCTCATCCCCGGCTTGCATCCCACTATCGCAATGGTTTGCCTGATGGCTGCTGTCAACGTTGCTGTTACCAAAACGCCCGTGAGCACCAGCATTATTCTCAGCGTGCTATCGGGCACTGCGATGCTGCCCGTAATTGTGATTGCCAGCTTTGTAAGCTTTGTGCTAACGAGCAATGTGTCAATGATTGGCACGCAGCGATCGCGCCAATCGCCGCCCATCACGCATCCTCTTTTCCCTCAAATGCTGCCTAGCCCAGCCGAAAAAATCCTTCAGCAAGTTGCCAGCTAGCCCAGAAAGCTCTTTACACAAACAACCGCTCGGCATCATCGCTGAGCGGTTGTCTAAACAGCTACGAAGCCTTTATTGCATTAAGTATTAGATTGAGTATTACATTGAGGCTGTGCGGGATGGGCGCACGTCCATTTGATGGGCTAAGCTGCCGTTTGTCCAGTCGAGGGCGTGGGATTCGCTGGCTGGCACAACGCTGACAACGCTGTGGTGGCGAGCTGCAAGGCGAGAGGGCATTCTTTTAGCTGGGCCTTTGACTGTGCTTTTGACTGGGCCTTTGACTGCGCTTTTGACTGGGCCTTTGACTGCGCTTTTGACTGCGCTTTTGACTGGGCCTTTAACCTTATGAGCCCTAGAAATAGAAGAAAGTTGCGTATTGGAGGCTGCTTGCTGAGCCGCAAAGCGAGAAGCTGAAACGCGCTTGCTGCCGGCTGCTGTTTGGCTGCTGGCCGCTCGTTTGTTTCTCGGTCGCCGCTTTTTTGAGCGGACGGCAGCGGGCCTAGCGATCGCAGCGCGCACTGACGATTTTACGGCGGCTGGTTTGGCCTCTGAAGGACGATCTACTTTGGGCTTTGAAATTTTACGAGTGGCTACTTTTGAGCTAGGTTTGCCCTGTGACTTCTGTTCTAACTTAGTCTCTGTCGGCTTGCTGCCGCTTGCATGAGCGCCTATCTTACGAATTCTGCCCCGCGAGCGGGCTGCTACCATTCGAGCCATAGCTCTGCGCCTAGATATAACCAAACAGCCCGCTGCGCAAGTTCCGACCATAGCTGCGAGCGGCAACACTGGAATGCCTGACCTATTCGCGGCTGGTTTGGCGGCGCTCCTGCTTTCACGGCTAGAGCCTACTGCTGGTCTACCTGCGTTATTTTGGCTCGCGCCATCTTGCGGCGCACTCTCTGCTGCGATTCCGGCTGCATTAGCTTCAGAGTCCTGCTCAACTTTGATCAAGGCGTCTTTATCGGTTTGATCTGTAGTCTGGGTGGTCGCTTCTGGCAGCGCCATTTTAAGCCGTTTAGGGCTCACCATGCCTTCTATGGCGATCGCCCCCACCCCCATAGAAAATAGCCAAAACCCAATCAACAAAACCCAAGGTCTGACCAATAAAAGATTGAGCGCCATGCGGCTGCCTTTAGACTCTTTGATAAAAGGAAGGCTAGCGTTGAGCGCGTTTGAAACCGCAGGGGCTTTAGGCCGCGCCGATTGATCGGTGGCAGATTGAATAATGCTAGTCGGTACGCCTTTGGGGTAAGTGTCGCTTAGAGCCGTCGTTTTTAGGCTGGCAGATTTTGTGCTATTACCCTTTTTGGGGCGATTGGACAAATGCTCAGGCAGCTTAAAGCCAGCTAGCGTACTGGCAAATCGTTTGAGAGGGCTGAATGACTGAAGCTTCCCGGCGGGCTGAGCCGCTTTCGTCTGGCTGCTTTTTGAGGGGCTGCTTTTTGAGGGGCTGCTTTTTAAGGGACTGCTTTTTGAGGGGCTGCTTGGAGAACGAGTGCCCTGAAGCTGAGGCTTGAGCTTTATCGGAAGCTTTACCTGGGGCTTCGCCTGATATTGTGTCCGGGGCTGGGCCTGATGTTTTGCCTGAGATCCGACAATAGGAAGCTTCATATTTTTCAATCTCTCTGACAGCCTTGGCATATTAAAAGGATTCCTTTTAGGTTTTCCTTGCTTTCAAGTTTTCTTGAAGGAGCCCCCTTCCCAAAAGATACCGGAATTGTAGAGGCATATTATACGATTAGCTAGCTTTAGGCTAGTTTTTCTATAAATCTAATATAAAGCCTTTAAGAAATTTCTTAAGTGCCCGGTTAAGTAAACCGTGCTCATCGTAGCTAACGAAGCTCTAGCTCAGACACGTATTTGCCAGGATCTTGAGCAATCCATCCAGAGGACGAGTTCGTTCGCACTTCAAAGTACATAAAAGTGGGCTCTTCGCTTTTTCCTACTCTGCCCAATGCAGCCGCAGCAGCCACCGACTGCCCGACTGAAACTGAAACATTGCTAAGATTAGCATACCGAGTTTGCAGCCCCTGGCTGTGGTTAACCACTACGAGCTTTCCGTAGCCTTCTCGCTCGCCCGCAAAAGCAACCGTTCCAGCAGCGGCGGCTCGCACGTCATTAGGCTCATTAATAGCAAAGGCAATGCCGCTGTTGAATACTAGCTCGTCTTGAGCGCTGTCGGGCTGCCAGCCATAGCTGCGGGCGATCGCCGCAGGCTGAGCCAGTGGATAAACGAGCTGCTGAGTGGCCGTAGGCTGACGGGCGATCGCGCTGCTATCCGTCGTACCCGGTGCGCCTGGAATAAACACTCGGTTAGGCACCTCGGCAACGCAGCCATTGACTTCAAAGAGCACATCGGCGCGGCTGCCATAGCGCTTGGCCAACGACTGCCAGCTTTCTGGCGCTGAAGGACTTACGATAGTGCCGTTAAAAGGCGGAATCGCTAGCACAGAGCCCGGTGCTAAGCTGCTGCTGGGGTTGAATCGGCTCAAAGTGTTAGGTGTTAGACGATAAGCCGTCGCTATGCTAGCGAGGGTATCTCCCGCTACAACCGTATGACTGCGCATTCGATCTAAGGCCGCCGGACAGCGATCGCCAGCCTGAGCGCGAGCTGGTAGACCGTAGATGATCATGACTAAGCTGCTGACGGCTAGCTGAGCAGTGAGCCCAAACAGGGGCGCTAGTCGGCTGATGGAATAGTTCATAGACGTTTAATAGATACTTTTGCGTATTGTGCGCGCTTAAGCTTTAGACGCGGCGGCGGCTGTTACCTCAGCACATCTAATATGGCAGAACTCGCTAAAGTATAGGGAGCCTCTTCATACTTTCATCTTTGTGCCATCATGCTTCTGCACGGTGCTATATAACGGTGCTAGATACCTTGGCGCTAGGCACTGCGGCGATGCATTTTGAGCGCGCGAGTTTTGGGCGCTGATCTCAACTGTTAGAGTTGAACTATTAACGGTAGGACAAAAGATTTAAACATGGGGGTTTCTCCTAAACATCTAGGGCTAGGCGGGCTGTTACTGCTGCTAGGGGCGGGTGCAGGCTGGACTGGGCATAAATCTCTTCAGGCTCGGCTTGCCTTAGCTCAACCCGCTGCGCAGGCACCTTTACCCACCCCGATTCCTTTGATTTCAGCCGCTCAGGAAAGCATTGTTCAAGCTACACCCACAGCAGGCTTGCCGACTGGTTCTAATTTCATCGCAGCGGCGGCAGACCGAGTGGGGCCTAGCGTAGTGCGCATTGACGCTTCGCGTACGGTGAGTGGTTCTGGCGATCCGCTGGAGCAACGCTTTTTCAAGCGCTTCTTTGATGAAGAATCACCTTCTAATTCGCCTCAGCCTTCTGATTCGCCTCAGTCGCCTAGTCAGATCCCTGAACCACCACAGCTACCAGAGCGCTTTGAGCAGGGAACCGGATCGGGCTTTATTTTAAGCGCTGATGGCAAGCTGCTGACGAATGCTCACGTCATTGAAGGGGCCGACAAGGTTGAAGTGACCTTGAAAGACGGTCGTACTTTCACCGGGGAGGTCGTAGGAGCCGATCAGGTGACGGATGTGGCGGTGATAAAAATAGAGGCAAAAAATCTGCCGATTGCGCCACTAGGGACAACCAGTCGGCTCTCGCCGGGGGAATGGGCGATCGCTATTGGCAATCCGCTGGGGCTCGACAATACGGTCACGGCTGGGATTATCAGCGCCGTCGGCAGATCCAGCACGCAGGTGGGCATTTCTGATAAGCGCGTACAGTTTATTCAAACCGATGCAGCCATTAATCCGGGCAATTCGGGCGGGCCACTGCTGAATGCCAGCGGTGAAGTGATTGGCGTCAACACGGCGATTCGGGCCAATGCGCAAGGGCTCGGCTTTGCAATTCCAATTGAGACGGCCAAGCGAATCTCCGATCAGCTCTTTGCCACAGGTAAGGTGCAGCATCCTTATCTAGGCATTAGGATGGTGAACTTAAATGAGAAAACGCGCGATCGCATTAATCAAAACGATAAAACTGGCTTCAAAGTCGATCAAAGCCAGGGCGTGGTCATCGTTCAGGTGATGCCTGATACGCCTGCCGAAGCAGCCGGTTTAAAGCGCGGTGATTTAATTAAGCGGGTTAATAGCAAAGCTATTTTAGATGTCTCAGACGTGCAGTCTCAAGTAGAAAGCAGCGGATTGGATACTGCGCTAAAAGTAGAGATAGTGCGCTCGGGCAAGCTTGAAACGATTGAAGTAAAGCCCACTGCCCTACCACCAGAGCTTCAGTGAGCCGTCAGCAGCCTATGCTTTGGCTGATCTACAGCTGCTGCTCATTCATCTTTATGAGTGCTACCTAGATCAAGCGAGCCTAGCAGGTTGGTCTCTAGCTCCATGCGCTGCTCCATCTGACGCAAAAAGTAGCCCGTCATCATGGCTGAGGCTAGCAGTCCGGCTAGGTTTTCGCGATCGGTGCTGACTTGAACGTTGAAGCCGTCGGCTGGCAAAACACCGACAAGTCCTTGAACGTTGTGAGAAATAATTTGCTTGATTTCGCCGCTGACCGACTGGGCGACCCGGCTAAGCACTTCGGGCGGCTGATGCTGCAGGTAATTTAGCAGCTCGTTGGATTTGCTGTCCTCTGGATTCAGGCTAATGAAGTCTGCATGTTCAGGATTGAAAACCATAGAGATATTGCATAACTGCTGTTAGCTTAACCGCTGAAATCGAGATTTAATATGGGTGAATCCTCATAAGTAGGAGCCCTCCATGCCTCAAAACTACGATCTTCATAAGGTGGCTAGTGACAGCTTAACGAATAATGGCCCGAATCTACACTTTCTTATGTTTCTACTGCTTTGGCGATCGCTCTATCGTGGCTCCCTACATGAGGATCTGCTTGAGGATCTAACTGTTTGGCGGCTCGTTCTATCGCGGCATCAGAGAGTACCGATCCGGCTGAAGGACTTGCCTTCCCCGAGAGTACGGCGATTTCTTCAGAGGATGGCTCAGTTAGGCTGCTATCGATTGCGCCCGCTGCTGTTTGATCGCTGGCTGATTGAGAGTCTGGTGTGTTCTCTTCTGAAGGGCTATCGGCTGACGGCTGCGAATCAGTTTTGATTGGCTTAGGGAGGCTGAGATTGCTGATTTCAGGCAGCTTATCGATTTCAAAGTGCTGGTAAAACTTTTCGGTTATCTGTAGCCAGGAAGATCGTCCGTCTGACTGACGACGCTTTTTTACAAAGCCCTGTTCTACTAAGTCAGGAACATGCTGATAAACGCCAGAGCCGCGCAGCTCAACGAGTTCGTTTTGGGCAATGGGGCCGCGCAGGGCGATCGCGGCTAGGGTGCGCAATGCGCCTAAGCCAATATCTAGCGGTACAATGGTATCAACTAGCGGTTTGTATATTTCTCGTAGCTGAAGCGCGTAGCCTTCTTCAGTTTCAGCAATTTCTAGGGCACCTTCTCGATGGGCATATTCGCCCATTAGCTCAATCAAGCCTTCTGCTGCGCTCTCTTTATCGCATCGGGCAAATTCTGCAATCTGAGCGATTTTTAACGGCTGTGCTTTGAGATAAAGAATTGCTTCGATAGCATTGGCCAGACGAGTCATAGGTGTACGCGAGTAGTTCAGTCTAGATTGCGCCCGGTCAGCTCAACAAAAATGTCTTCTAGGTTAGTCGGTCGCGTCATCATACCGGTTTTGTCTGGCTGCTGGTCGAGGTGCTGATTAGCAGCTTGCAGGGTTGGAAAAAATAAATATTCCCAGCGGTCGCCCTTTTGCTTCATCACAATGCCTTCCCCGTGCTTTTGGCGCAGTGCTTGCAGGCTGCCGCTTTCAATCAGCTTGCCTTGATCCATAATGCCAATGCGATCGCACAAATACTCCACTTCCTCCATATAGTGAGTGGTCAGCAGCATCGTCACGCCCTGTTCTTTGTTCAGGCTGCGGATAATTTCCCATAGCCGCCTGCGCGTTTGCGGGTCGAGCCCGACGGTCGGCTCATCTAAAAATAAAATGCTGGGCTGATGTAGCAGGGCGCGAGCGATTTGCAGCCGACGCTTCATGCCGCCAGAGAGGGTTTTTACCTTGTCTTTGGCGCGATCGCTCAACCCCACGTACTCCAGCCAATGGTGGATGTCTTTCGCCCGCCGACCCGCCGGGATATGGTGCATTCGCCCGTGAAACTCCATATTTTCCCAGGCCGTCATATCTGCATCGACGCTCACCTGCTGAAGCACCACACCGATTTGGCTACGCACCTGCGCGGCCTGACGACTCACATCGTAGCCCGCGACGACAATGTCACCCTGAGTTGGCTGCACGAGCGTAGTCAACATCCGAATAGTTGTAGACTTACCCGCACCGTTTGGCCCTAGCAGTCCAAAAATTTCACCCGGTTGAATCGCTAGCGAAAGGTCATTGACCACGCAGGTATTGTTATAGACCTTGTGAACATTGGCTAAGGAAACGGCTGCCACCATTGACGGTAACTCAACTTAACTTTTTTGGGCTTTTCTCTTCGGCTTTTCCTTCTTCCAGCCTATAGCAGATTATGCCCGTAAACCATATCCGCTAGGCTAGGTTTTTCTTTATGCCCTAAGCGGTGGGCAGCAGAGCGAGCAGCGATAGAATGTCCTTAGTTTTAATGGGCTTTTGGGTGCCTACCCTGCCTGCTTTCCTATGCGTGCTCGAATCGATAACGAAGTCCTCTTCTTGCTGAATGAAGACGTTCCTCCCTACAAGAAAAACGGCCCCATGGTGCGTAACAGCTACTTCTGGGCGCTCAAATCTATTGCTGATCGCGCTCCCTTTGAAAAAGAATGGGAATTTGAGCATAGCGTATGGCTCGCGCTGACGCGAATGCTAATCTCTTTCGCCGAGTCGGGCTACTTAGGGCTAAAAGAAACACAGCTAGAATTTGCCCCTGAAGACGAAATCCCTGCCGTCCTTAAGCCCATGGCAACTTGGTATGACCCGGCGGATTATGCAGATGAAGAATAAAAAAAGGGCAGACGCAAAACATCTGCCCTTCGTGATTTAATTTAATGTGCAATATAACTTAAGCCCTTGCGACCTAAACTTTCTCAACCAGCTGCTACATCAAGCCTAGCTGAGCCAAAATGCCCTTGCCAGAGAAGTACTCAGTCGCCATCGCTGCTACAAATCCGAGCATAGCGAGTCTGCCATTCCAGGTCTCAGCAAATTCAGTAAAGCCAAGTTTTGCAGGTGCGGTCGTTGTGGGTGAAGTTTTCATACGTTGTTTCCTCGAATCGGTAAGTTTGGTTATCTTGTAAAGAAATGTAACTAACCTAGCTTGGATTGAACTCTATCTTTAGATAGAGTTACGCTTCAAACAAATTCATGCGGGTTCTGCCGCCTCGCGCTCTTTGTCTAGCCGCCGCTTTCGCGCATATAGCTGAATCGAAACCACAAACGACAGCACTAATCCTGCCATCAGCCAAGTTGCTCCGCTCGTCGGAAAATTATTTTTGAAAATCACCAGCATCACAATAGCGACCAATAGCAGCGTAGGAGCCTCATTAAGCGCTCTAAGCTGCTTTGGGCCCCACTTGCAGTCACCAGTTGCGAGCTGTTTGCGCAGCCTTGCACAATACATATGATAGGCCACTAGCAACGCCACAAACCCCAGCTTTGCCTGCATCCAGCCCTCATGAACGACCTCAGGCCGTTGCCACAACAGCCCGCCTGCCATGGCTAAGGTCACTAGCATTCCTGGCGTCGTGATAATTCTCAGCAGCCGGGTTTCCATAATCCCATACTGCTTTTGTAAGATGCTGCGGGCGGGCTCTGGCTCTGCCTCTGCCTCTACGTGGTAAATAAACAGGCGTACCAGATAAAACAGACCGGCAAACCAAACCACCACACCGATAATATGAAACGCTTTGAACCAGTAATAAGCCATCAAGGTTAAAAAAGTAAGTTTAAAAGAGCAACTGCGAAGCTACTCTATTTTCCTTTAACAGCTTATATTTTGATCGCCAAGCTCATAGGTTCTTAACGTTATGCAAGTTACGTGGCACGCTGTCAAAACTTACGAAGATATCCTTTATCACAAAACAGAAGAGAGTACACAAGCAGGCATTGCCAAAATCACCATCAATCGGCCCCACAAGCGCAATGCTTTTCGGCCCAAAACCGTGTTTGAACTGTATGACGCTTTTTGCGATGCTCGCGAAGATACTCGCATTGGCGTAGTTTTACTCACTGGCATGGGGCCGCACACCGACGGCAAATATGCGTTTTGCTCAGGCGGCGACCAGAGCGTGCGAGGCGATGCGGGCTATGTGGGTGAAGACGGCATTCCTCGTCTCAACGTGCTTGATCTTCAGCGGCTGATTCGCTCTATGCCCAAAGTTGTGATCGCCTTGGTAGCAGGCTATGCCATTGGCGGCGGGCATGTTCTGCATCTTATCTGCGACTTAACGATCGCGGCTGACAATGCTGTATTTGGGCAAACGGGGCCTAAGGTTGGCAGCTTTGACGGCGGCTTCGGCGCGAGCTATCTAGCCCGTATCGTTGGCCAAAAGAAAGCGCGCGAAATATGGTTTCTTTGCCGTCAGTACAGTGCGCAGCAGGCGCTGGAGATGGGGCTAGTCAATACGGTAGTACCGATTGCTCAGCTAGAGGAGGAGGGGATTAGCTGGGCAAGGGAAATTTTACAAAAGAGCCCGATTGCTATTCGCTGTCTTAAGTCGGCCTTTAATGCAGATTGTGATGGACAGGCGGGCTTGCAAGAACTCGCTGGCAATGCAACGATGCTCTACTATCTGAGTGAAGAAGGGGCAGAAGGCAAGAAGGCATTTCTTGAGAAACGAGCGCCTGATTTTAGTCAGTATCCGTGGCTACCTTAGGGCACCCATTTATTGATAGGGAAATTGATAGGGGATAGCGCAAAGCTAACAAAAACTGTCTGATGGGATCGCAATTTTTGTTGCTTTTAAGAAAGTCTTTATACAGCCGAGGTTGCTTTTTCTTGGATGGGTAAAATAGCTGCGTTGGCCGTGAAGCTAGGGGGTGACC
>JBARVS010000067.1:0-24826 GCA_049646385.1 Phormidesmis sp.
ATGGTTATTATTCCGGTAGTTAGGTACGTATGGGTTGAGGGCAAAGGCTTCAAAAAGAAAGCGCTGTGTTTCAACCGATATAGCTATCATAGCAAATGTAACGGAATGTTGCAAGGCGCTTGGGCTATTTCTTAAGGGTTTATACCTATTGGCGTACTCCTAAAGGTTTTGAAAGTTCTTGAAAAGCAGCACCAGTTCTGCGCCTGAAAGCTTATCGGATCGCGCTCATTGTGCTCTTCCAAGAAAGTTCTTTACGAAGCACCTGTAATGCCCTTTGGTCAGCACTCGAAAATAGCTCGGTCGCAATAAGTTCACCCAGCACTTGCTGAGTAAGCTCAGTAGCAAAGCCACCGCCTGAGCGCAGTAAATGGCCGTAATAAGCAAATTGCGGTGTTCCCTCAGCAGATAAATGGAAATGATGAATCTCAGTGGTCTCCATTCGGCAGACTGGCGTATTCGCCGGAACGACCACACGCGGAATACCGTGAAGGCCAAAGTCGCTAGGCTGCCCCTTTTGCAGGCTACCTACTAACACGACGTTTAGCAAGATGCAGGTATCTTGTACGAGATCAGGTGTAAAAACAGGATCGGGTGCGCTAGTCAAACGCGGGCCGCTGTTCATGAACGCAGAGTTAAATAGCTGCGTGTCGTACACAATGCCAACGGCCCAATGCCGATGACTCTCGAATTTTACAAACTGGCCAAAGCCGTAGTCTTCTATTTGAGGCGGATTGTTAACGTCGTTGGTAGTGTCAAGCTGAACAACGTAGTCACAGTGCGAGTTGGACTTGACGACCCTGCCTAAGCAAATAGAAGGCGCTGATGCAGAGGCTCGGCGAGAAGAATAAACCATAGCTAGCAGGTGAGGCTGTAGCTAAAGAATATACTAAATGAGCGTACAGATGTATTAATCCTGGCCTAACAAAGAAACAGGCATGAAAGAGCTATAAGCCTTCTTGCCTGTTTTCTTTTTGATAAATTTGAATGCTCAATAGCTCAAAACGATCGCCTAAGACGACATTGCTTGAATGATGTAGTCGAAGTAAGGCGCAGCTTCGGCAGCGTCTCCTTCGCTCATAAGTGGTAAAGACGCATCTTTAAGGCAGCGGATAGCTTCTACCATGCCCGGGACAGGAACATCAAGCGCATTGTACATTTCACGTACGCCGATGAGTCCGATGCTTTCAATAGGATCTTTGTCGCCAGCTAGAACGCTGTAGGTAATTAGGCGTAAATACCAACCATAGTCACGCAGGCAAAGGGCTCGCTGCTTTTGGCCGTAGGCGTTGCCACCTTTAGCAATAAAGTCAGGGCGGATTTTCCAAAGCGCGCCGCTGGCTTGGTTTACAATCTTTTTCTCATTATCGGCGAGAGTTTGAGCAATCCGCATCCGCTGATCGCCAGTTTTTAAGAAGTTTTCGATACCTTTGAGTTCGCCGCTAGTGGGATAGCGCAACTCATCATCTGCGTTGAGGATTACTTGGCTGACAACAGACATAGTTTTTCGATTGCGGTAACTCTACTGAATATATACAGTTTAGCGACTTTCGGGACGACAAGGAAAGCATCTACCCTTAGTTGGCGATGAATTTGTCCGTAGGAAACAAAGCAAACGCCGCTAAGCCATGCCTGAGAAAACACATAAGAAATATTAAGCTGATAGCTCAGCACCTTGTTTAGCTAGTTTAGCTGGCGAATTAGTGCCCTACATTCAACCTGCAAAGTTTTTTAAAGCGTTGCATAAACAACGTTAGGGAATAAATGCGCCATACTGAAAGGCTGAATCACTGAACGATCATGCCATCTCCAATCCCCCCTTCTCAAGCCTCAGCGCCAGATCCTGTTACAAATCTATGGCCTAGTGAGCCGCCTGAACCTAAATGGCAGCGGGACGAAATATTGAAGGTGACCATCACTGACTTAAGTAATACCGGTGATGGCGTTGGACGCTGGGAGGATCGGGTTGTGTTTGTACCTAATACTGTCCCTGGCGACGAAATGCGGGTGAAAATGACTAAGGTAAAAGCTACGCATGGCTTTGGTATACCCGCAGGTATTATTAAGCCTTCGCCTGAACGGGTGCGGCCTGCCTGTATTGTGGCGGACAAATGCGGGGGATGTCAGTGGCAGCAGGTGAGCTATGAAAGACAATTGGAAGCTAAGCATCATTTAGTAGTGGATACGTTAGTGCGCCTTGGGAAGCTGCCGATAGGTGGGCCGGATGGCATCCCGGTAAGTCCGGTGATGGGCGCTGAAAAGCAGTTGGACTATCGCAATAAGGCAACCTATCCGCTGGGTCTGTCCCAAATAAAAGCGGTGCAGGCGGGCTACTATCGCAAGGGTTCTCATCGACTGGTCAACCTTAACCAGTGTCCTGTGCAGGACGATAGGCTAGATCCGCTGCTGGCGGGCGTGAAGCAGGATATTCAGGAGCGTGGCTGGAAGATATATGACGAGAGAGGGCATAAGGGACATCTGAAGCATCTGTCTTTACGGATAGGGCAGCGTACGGGACAGGTATTGCTGACGTTGATTAGCCGCTCGGTGAAGCTTAAAGGCATTCATGAGCAGGCTGAGCAGTGGATGGCGCGCTACCCGAACGTGGTAGGCGTGCTGGTGAATTTGAACTGGAAGAAAACTAACGCAATTTTTGGGCCTGACACCTACTGTATTGCGGGTCAGCCATATTTGGAGGAGCGGTTTGCGGGGCTGACTTTTCATATTCAGCCGAGCACGTTTTTTCAGGTGAATACGACTCAAGCTGAGCGACTGTTGGAGCAGGTTGAAACGGAACTTGCGCTTACAGGGGAAGAAACTTTGGTGGATGCGTATTGTGGCGTGGGTACTTTTACGCTGCCTTTGGCTCGCAGGGTGAAGCAGTGCATTGGGTTGGAAGCTTTTACGGAGTCGGTGAAGCAGGCTGAGGAGAACGCGGCGCTCAATAAAATTGAGAACGTAGCTTTTAAGATTGGTGACGTTGCAGAGCTAATGCCGCAGCTAGAAGCTACGCCTGATATTTTGCTGCTAGATCCGCCGAGGAAAGGTTGCGAGCCTGCGGTGCTAGAGGCGATAATTGCCCTTGGGCCCCAGCGGATTGTGTATATTAGCTGCAATCCGGCAACGCTGGCTCGGGATCTTCAGGTGCTGTGCGAAAACGGTGGTTATCGAGTTACGAGGGTGCAGCCTGCAGACTTTTTCCCTCAGACATCGCATGTGGAGTGTGCCGCCTTTCTGGTAGCTTAACTTTCAAGGCAAGCCAATTGGGGCAGGTTTCAAACGGGGGGCGAAAGAAAAAGCAATGAAGTTTAGCCAGATTGTTGCAGCCTTGGGCGATGAGGTCACAGCGTCTAGTTTGGCAGCGAAGAAATTACCAGATGACTCTGCTAGTGACGTGGGTAGTGATCTAGAGTTAACGGCCTTGGCTGCTATTCAAGATGCGATCGCACACACCCTCAGCTATGTAGAAAGCGCCAAATTTTCCGAATACATCGCCACAACTGGCGCGAGCGCTCTGGTACTACCTGCTGATGCAAATCTTCAGGCTAAAGCACAAGCTAGATCGATTGCCTGGGTTAGCGTTAAAAATCCTCGACTGGCTTTTGCTAGGGCGATCGCACTTTTTTACCAGCCCTTTCAACCGCCAGTTGGCATTCATCCTAGCGCCGTAGTTGATCCGAGCGCGCAAATCGGTGAGGCCGTGGCCATTGGGCCAAATGCGGTGATTCAGCCAAACGTAAAGATCGGCGATCGCGTCTGCATTCATCCCAACGTGGTCATCTATCCCGGTGCAACTATTGGCGCTGGCACCACGCTTCATGCTAGCTGCGTCATCCACGAGCGCACCCAAATTGGCGCAAACTGCGTTATCCATAGCGGCGCGGCCATTGGCTCAGAGGGCTTTGGCTTTGTGCCGACGGCTGAAGGCTGGGAAAAAATGCATCAGTCGGGCATCACCGTTTTAGAAGACGGGGTGGAGATTGGCTGCAACTCCACCGTTGATCGGCCTGCCATGGGCGAAACTCGCATCGGGCGAAACACCAAGCTCGATAATATGGTGCATATTGCACATGGATGCAGCGTGGGAGAAGCGGCTGTAATGGCGGCTCAAGTCGGCATAGCGGGCGGCGTCACGATTGGTAAACGAGTGATATTAGCGGGCCAAGTTGGAATTGCGAATCAGGCTAACGTGGGCGACGGCGTGATCGCCTCGGCAAAGGCGGGCATTCATCACGACATTGCTCCCGGTGAAACCGTCTCTGGAATGCCTGCGATTCCACATCAGGTTTATTTGCGCGCTGCGATTATCTTCAAGCGACTGCCTGAAATGGCCAAGGCGATTAAATCGCTGCAAAAGGCGATTCAGTCAGAAAAGTGACGATTGACACTGAAGCACAATTTTGGCTGGCGCTGGTTATTGGCAACACCCGTCTGCACTGGGGCCTCTTTTGTCAAGAAGCGCTTAAAAGCGTTTGGCATACGCCTCATTTAACGGCTTGTGCTGTTGAGCATCTCGTCGCGAACAAATTTAGAACCGAGGCGTGGCAGGCGCTGACATTGCCGACTCAAACTCCAGACTTTGACCGGGCTGCTCCTCTAGGTGTTCCTTTGGCATCCCTTTGGATAGCGTCAGTTGTCCCTGTGCAAACCGCCCTTTGGAGTTCGCTCGACGGCTCGGCTGCGACTATTGTAGAGCGATCGCACCTCCCACTATCCGGCCTCTATCCAACCTTAGGAATAGATCGCGCCGTCAACTTGCTAGGTGCTGGTCACACCGTGGGTTGGCCAGTGCTCGTAATTGACGGCGGCACGGCGCTGACGTTTACAGCAGGCATCCAACAGGCGAATAGAGGCCGCGTCTATGGCGGCGCAATTTTACCCGGCATCCGTTTGCAAAAAGAAAGCTTAGCTCGGCAAACGGCGACGCTAGCCCAGTTTATTGCAATAGATGATGCTAGCTTGCCAAAAGAACTGCCAGCGCGATGGGCGACAGATACGCCAGGGGCGATCGCCAGCGGCCTCATCTATGGCACCATCTCAGCCATTATTGACTATTTAAATGACTGGTGGCAGCGCTTCCCAACTGGCAAAGCCGTGTTAATCGGAGGAGACGGCCCGATGATTCATGAGCTTTTACAGCAAAGAACCCCAGCGATCGCCGCCAGGGTTCAAGTCAATAGCCATTTGATGTTTCAAGGAATGCAGGTCTATCGCAAAGGGCGAATGCTAGACGCATAGTTTTGCGTACTCAGGCCCGCTGTCGCCTGCGGCAAAGCCTCCTGTTGATCGAGCTGTTGAAGGGCAGTCACCCGATTACGCGCGTCAGGATGGGTGCTCAAAAACTCCGGTGGGGAGCCTCGGCGCACCAGCTTTTGCATGAAGGTCGCCATCGCCGACTGGTCATAGCCCGCTCGCCCAATCGTTTCAAATCCATCTACATCTGCTTCATACTCGTCTCTGCGACTGTTCGGTAGCTGTAGGGCGAGCTGAGTGCCGATATTAACCAGGCGATCGCGGTTCACCCCTAGCGCGCCCGTAATACCTTGCGTAATCGCCGCCTGACGCATTTGCTCAACCGCATGACGCTCTGAAATATGACCGATTTCATGGCCAATGACGCTGGCTAGCTCAGCCTCGTTATCAGCCGCTTCAATCAGGCCAGTCGTGACGTATACAAAGCCGCCAAGCGTCGCAAATGCGTTTACCGCATCGTCTTCAACAACTTGAAAGGTGTAGGGAATGTCGGGGCGATCGCTCACTGCCGCCAGCTTTTGGCCAATGCCATTGACATAGCTGTTGACATACTGATTTTTATACAGCTTGACCTGACCTTGATTCACTAGCTGAGCATTAATCCGCTTACCTAAGTCAACTTCTTGTGAGTTGGACATGTTAGAAAGCTGATAGACCTGAACACCTTGAATTAATAAATCCAGCCAGCCCGCCTGAGCAGGTTGAACGCTGCCAACGCCCATGCCTATCACTAACGTCATTGAAGCCAATCCATACCCAACGCGGCGATAGACCTTGCTCTTAAAATTTGACGAGTTAAACATAGCCAGCAGCAGTGAGTTAAGTGAACGAAGTAGATAGGGCAAAAGGATACATGCCTTGTACCAAATTTAACGGAGGTACTTTTGAGTGTGCATCAAATTGTGACACTTCTCAAAGTGCTGCACAAAAAGCGCTATTAGCGCTTTGCTAAGCTGAAAAGTATGGTTAAATACTGTGGCGCTATGTAGATAAGTGTTTGAATAGTGGGACGGTAACAATGGCGATTTTAGATTCTAAAGGGCGACTTTTTGGCAAGCTGAGCCTGCTGGACTTAGGCGCAGCATTGGCGATCGCCATGGTCATTTTTGGGATCTTTTTCTATCCCGGCGCAACCGGATCTATCGCCCAAAGCGGCGCGAATACTCAAGAAGTTGAAGTAGACGTCATTGCTAGAGGCTTAACGGTATTAAACCCTGAAGAATTTTTAGCAGACTTAGCCAAAACAGAATCTACAAAAATTATCGTTCGCAACCAGCCCTACGGCGAAATCGGCATCAAAAAAGTCGTGCCACTACCTCGTAGCGTAGCGGTTCCACAGCCCGACGGCACCGTCAAATCATACCCTGACCCTCGCCCTGAGCTAGGCTACACAGCCGATATGATTATTACGCTAGGCGGTAGAGCACAGGTCACAGATGGTTCACCGATACTAGGCGTCCCAGTTAAAATTGGCACCCCCGTTGAGATTGAAGGCGACAGCTACAACTTCAAGGTTTCAACCGTGGCGATTAGGCTACTGGGCAACGCGGCTAACACAGCCCCTGATGTAGCACCTGCTGCTGAACCCGAGGCACCTGCTCAATAAATGGGTCTATGTTAAAACAGCGCTAAAAGTCACGGCGTTATTTAGCCAAGCCGTTTGACTGAGAAGCTAGGCTTCGATCTAGGCGATCGCTCAGCTTTTCAGCAATACCCATAATCCAAGCTTCATCTTGTTGGCTATAGCTACGTGGCGCATTAGCCCCCAAAATCCACACGCCACGAGCTGATTCATCCGAGCCCAAGGGCTGACAAATTACACCCTGCGTATTTTCGGGCAGATAGTCAAACTCAATTCGCCCTGGATAGATATTGAGGTTCACCAAATAAACGGGCTTTTGCTTGTCCAACACTCGCTGAACAATAGCGCCGGGTGAAAGCTCTACCTGAGCGCCTAAAATGCCGCGCCTCAGCAAAACCCTGCCGCCGTAATAAACCACAACGCTACGAGTAGCCGTGTTTGTAAGCAGCATATGCGAAGCCCAAGCTAGCTCGGTCTTAAGCGAATCTGGTAAGTCTTCAACCAGGTCGAACCCTTCTTCACCCACCAGCGTCACCACTTCTGGCGGCTTCGGCTGAATGCGCTGCCATAGCAACCCTACTAAAATCAGCAGCGCGCTCAAAATCACGCCCAGCGCATCCGATCTAGACTGTGAGCCACTTAGATCTGCCGTTGTGATGCGATTGATAAATAGCAAGGTACCGCCCAACGCGCCCACTACAATCGGCAATTGCCTAAGAACTTGATTTTGATCGGGTCGAACCATAGTCACGCTCAAACGAGGTAGCTAATAGTGTATCTTTGGCGAGAACTGAAGTGAGAAAGTTTGAGAAAGTGGGTGAAGAAACAGGATTTGTTACTGTATAAATTGTTAAAACTCAGTGCATTAGTCAGCGCGTTAACAGGACTGCTGTGCGTGAGCAGTAGCGCTGCGATGAGTGCGCCACTGGGCGTTACCGGAGGCCGAGCGTTAGGAGCCATATTTGGATTTAGGCAATGGCAACCTGTGAAAGGATTAGACCTCGGTTCGGTTGACATTAGGCCAGCTTGGGAATCAGCTTGGGTGCGAGAAACAATTGCCAACGATCCGGCGGCTGAGGCGATTGTCTCGCGCTATCTGTCTGGGCTGTCTGCCAGCGGATATTATCCCGAACAGCAGGGTATTTGGGTAGCCGAAGGTCAGTTTCCGGTGGCTCAGTATCAAGGAAACATTCCCCGCTCGGCAGCATCGATTACTAAGGTAGCAACGACGCTAGCGGCGCTGGCAACTTGGGGGCCCATGCATCGGTTTGAGACGCTGGTAGGCTGGCAAGGGACGATTGAAGAGGGTGTGCTCAACGGTAATTTGATCATAGAGGGGGGAGACGATCCTTTGTTTGTGTGGGAAGAGGCGATCGCCCTCGGCAACACCCTGCAAAAGCTAGGCATCCGCCGCGTCACAGGTAACCTGATCGTGGCTAACGGCTTCAATATGAACTTTGAGACTAGCTCAGCTAGCTCTGGCCTGCTGCTTAAGCAAGCTTTGAACGCTCCCGAATGGGACTATGCTATAGCGCGTTCCTACGAGGAAATGGCCCCCGGAACGCCTCAGCCAACCCTTCAAATTGAGGGCCAAGTGCAGATTACGTCCGATAGCTTCAAGCATCAGGCTAGCGGCTGGTTTATTCGCCATGAATCGCTGCCTTTGGTCGCGGTGCTCAAAGCCATGAACATTTATAGCAATAACGTGATGGCCGAGCAGCTCGCCAGCGCCCTCGGTGGGTCAGAGGCCGTAATGAGCAAGGTAGAAGAAGTTACAGACATATCGCCTAGCGAAATTTCGCTCAGCAATGGCTCTGGGCTAGGGGAAGAAAATAAAATGTCGCCTCGCGCGGCGGTGACCATGCTGCAAAAAATTCAGTCGGTGCTGCGCTCTTCTACCAATGAATCTGCCAGCGGATCGGCGGGCGACACCCCGCAAAATTTCACTATCTCCGATATTTTTCCGATAGCAGGCTCAGACGGGGGCACCGTTACCGATCGCGGCCTTCCTCAAAACGCGGTGGTTAAAACCGGGACTTTGGCGGTCGTGAGCGCGCTAGCAGGAGCTTTGCCGACGCAAAAAAGAGGCGTTGTGTGGTTCTCAGTTTTGAACTATGGCGCTGGGTTAGACGGACTGCGATCGCAGCAAGATCAGGTCATTTCCGCTCTAGAAAAGCAGTGGGGCAAAGCCACCGAAATTCCACTTGAGCTGCAAACCACCGTTAGAATTGGCGCAGACCCCTACAAATTTGGCGACGAGCGCCGCAATCAAACGATTTATCAGCCGCATGATGAAAAATCCCAGTAGCCTTCACTCTGGCACGAACTCAATCACCACATCGCCATCGTTACTTTCGCCCCCGGTTACCACAAAGTTGCCCTTTTCGAGGTTGCCAACCGCTCCGGTACCCGCCATCGAAATCTCCGGGTTTGCCGCCTGTTGATAGGTCACATTGCCTTGTGCTTCTACATCCTGGCTGCCCGTTTGCCAGGTCACCTGATCCGCCGCTAGCCGAGCATCATTTTTCTCACCGTTGGCTTTCACATCGCCCGTTAGATACACCACTTCCTTTGCCAAATCCAAGCTGCCCTGATTGGCAGAGGCCGTAATTTTGCGCGTCGGCTGCTCGATGTTCACGGGCTTATTCAGGGCGACCGTTTGGCCATTCACATCCCAAACGGCTCTCTCGCTTTTCACCTTCAGCGGCTGAGAGAGCGAGTCTAGCTCTACCGATTGATCGAGGGTAACAATGTTTTTAGCAAGGTCAACCTGTCCGGTCTGTCCAACGATGCGATCGCTCACCACCTGATAGTCTTTACTCTCATACTGCTCCACCTTCAGCGGCTCATCGGTTTCAATTCGCGCTTGCTCAGTCAGCCAGGTGAGGCTATCGGCTTGAAACGTCAGCCAGGGGGCTTCCTTACTTTTGGCCGCGCCGCCCCCTGTTAGCTCCACACGATTTTCTTTATTTACGACGGTAACAAGGTTGGCGATCGCTTCTATACGAGGATCAAACCCTCTCACAGGCGGCTTAGCCGAATTAGCGCTCAAAAGGTCGTCCGTCGTCAGCTTGTCCACGCTGCCTTTAATTTTTGGATCGGCGTCCCCATCAGGTTTTGCACGGTCGTTCGACGCAGCACCCTTCGATGAGGCATCATCTAGCAGATCCTCATCTAGCAGGCCCTCATCCTCAAAAGCACCCATCACCAACTTGTCCTGCTTAGGCTGCCACTTAAGCCGCTCGCCTTCCAACGTCAGCTCATTTGCCTTGTTAGTCGCCACTAAATTGCCCCTCAAAAACAGGGTCTCGCCGTTTTGCCGAACCTCACCTTCATCAGCAACGACGGTATAAATCGTTTCACCATCTTGAAAAAACTCACCGTCAAGCTCCTTCAATTCGGCTCGCTGATTGTCAGGACTATAGTTCACTGACTTAGCCTTTAGCCGCCACAGCAAAACACCATTTTCGTCAGGCTGCTCAAGCGTCACCGTTTGCAGCGTGAGCTTAGCATCCTGCTGCTCGCCGGGATCTCGCTCGGCTACCCGGCTACCAATGCCACAGGTGTGCAGCGCCACTACAATGACAGCCGCTACAGCGATCGCCGCAGTCCATCGATACCATCGGCTAACTTTCAAGCGCTCCAACCCCAAGTTTTAATGCCTAGCTTGAACGCCAAGCTTCAGTCCCACTATTCAATCCCATTACGAATGAGCTTCAGCCTCATCCATTAAAGAAATGCTCGTCAGCGGGCGGTAAGTATAGTTATTTTGAGGATGGACACCCTCATTCCCACCCCGCTCGCTCTTACAAATATCATCCTTAACGCTATCCAAATCGCTGTAGCGATCCGAGACGTTGATTAAGCTATCGCTGGTCATAGACCGTAAGCTCACAACCTCTACTCGTACACCCTTATAGCTAGCAGCATTAACCGCATAGGCCAAATCGCCATCGCCACTCACCAAAACAGCCGTGTCGTAACAGTCAACCAGTGCCATCATGTCTACGGCAATCTCAACATCCAGGTTGGCTTTTTTAGAGCCATCAGGAAGCTGTACCAAATCTTTAGCAATCACCCGATAGCCATTTCGACGCATCCACAGCAAAAAGCCCTGCTGTTTTTCGTTAGCGCGATCTACACCCGTATAAAAAAACGCTCGAAACAGGCGCGAGCCAGCCGTCAAGCGACATAGCAGCTTGGTGTAATCAATTTCAATGCCCAACTGTAAAGCTGCATAAAAAAGGTTAGAGCCATCTATAAAAATGGCGACGCGACCTCGGTTCTCTAACACCTGCTCGGGCGTAAAAACAGAGTCGTGTCCTAGAATCTGACGATTATTTAACATGTATTTGTTTGGAAAATGTTTGAGGCTTTCAGTGAATTTGAAAAAGGCTCATGCGCTGCTTTTCTAGCTGTTTTTTTGGTAAGAGCAATTTAGAGAAGAAGGGCAGTAATGGCAATTGTTAACTGGTATAAGAAGGACATAAGGTTGTATCGATAATAACGTAAAGATTTTTAGCCATGGCCTAAAATAGCGGAATTTAATCCCATCTCAAGAATTAGCCTTCTATCCGTCTTTTTGCTAACCTTTTTTGCCCATCCCTTCAGCTATTCCTATAGGGTCAATAAGCTAAATCATCGGTTCGACTTCTGTATACGGGTGTACTGTAGAAGCGTAATGAATATTATCTAAAACAGAACATTGCAGCGATGGGCCAAATACCATGGCAAATATGTTCATATTTTGTTACAAATATAAAGTGAACTCGTAGAGCAGGTATCTACCTTAAGCATGTTAGGCGGTTTGCTAGGCTCTAAATCTCCCTCAGCGGATTTCGGCGAAAATATGCTGAATTCCGTTGTTCGTCAGGCTATTCAGCAGCTGTTTACCAGCAGCGAGTCTGTCGATGTCTCCATTCGCTGCTCACCTTCTAGCAAAATTTTGCAGGGTGTCGTCGATAGCTTTCAAATGAAAGGCAGCGGCTTAGTCATTAAAAAAATGTTTGAAGCGGCAGAGATGGAGTTTGAAACCGACGCCGTTTCGATTGACATAGGCGGGCTGATGGGCGGGAAAGTTCGCCTTAAGCAGGCTACTCATGCGATCGCCACTGTCACCATGACTGAATCTGGCATCAACAGAGCTTTTACAGCAGATTTAGTCGAAAAGCATTTACAAAACGTAGACACTGAAGCAGCTACCGAGCTGTCCGGCGGCGATCCTATCTCTTTTAGGTCTGTCAACATGGTTTTGCTGCCCGATCAGCGCGTCAATATCTCTGCAAAAACCGACCTGCCCAACCGTGCAGATATTCCGATTCAGCTTTTTGCAGAAGTCGGTGTAGAGCGTCGTAGAAGAGTGGTCTTTATGAACCCTCAGTTTGACCCGTCTGACATGACAGAAGATGTGCAGTGGCTCTCTGAAGCACTGATGCCCGCTTTTGTAGGGGTCTTGAATCAAATGGTGGACTTAGAGCGATTCGATCTCGATGGGGTGGCTTTGCGGATCAACCGCCTAGAAGTAGAGGGCAAGCGCTTGCTGTTCAATGGCTATGCTGAGGTTGAGCATTTTCCAGGAATGTAGCTAAATATGCCGTCTTTAGCTAGCACATCCTAAAATACGCTTTCCAGAAATGCGATCGCCGCTGTACGCTGTCGTGAGCGCGATATTTCAGGGGCGTTGGTTGATCAATGGGGTTAATTAATTTATTCAACTCGGGCGGGATCGTGATGTGGCCCCTGCTGGCTTTTTCCCTGCTGTCTACAACGCTAATTTTGGAGCGTGGGCTGTTTTGGATGCAGCTATACCGAGAGCAAGATCGGCTCATTCAAAAAATACTAACGCTATATAGCACTCAGCCTAAAAGCGCCATTGATAGCCTGCGTCAACATACTCAGTTTCCGATCGCTCGGATCTTCTTAGCCGCGCTGACGCTAGAGCAAGGCACGCCCGATGACTTTAGGCTAGCCCTAGAAAGTGCAGCTCAAATCGAAATGCCGCTGCTCAAGCGTTTTAACACCGTGTTTGAGACGATTATTGGCGTCGCCCCGCTGCTAGGACTATTGGGAACAATTTTAGGGCTGATGAAGTCGTTCTCGGCGCTGAGAATTGGCGAGGCCATTGGCGAGTCGTCTACTGAAGTCACCGCCGGAATTGGGACTGCGCTGGTTTCAACGGCGGCTGGGCTAATGGTGGCGATCGCCACCCTACTATTTGCCAACTTATTTCTGGCCCTCTACCGCAGACAGCGCTCAGCGATTGAAGCCTACGCTGGCAGGTTAGAGCTGCTATACCGACAATACTATCGTCAGTATCTTAACCGCAATAAAAATCACTAGCTCAACCCCTTGTCATAAAAGCCTTTATCAAAGGAACCGCAATCGTCCGGCTGAAAGCTAACATAGGTAGAACTAATCAATAACGCCATATTTTTAGAAGCCTCATCGGTCTGTGCTGAGAGCATCAAAATTGCTATTCAAGCTCTCAACTATCTGTTTTTAGACATTCACTTTTAGACCTTTATTCTTAGGATCTATGCGTCGCTCTTGGTTTGTTTGGGCCGCCAGCGTTATTGCTTTTTTTATCACTGTAATAGTGGTGGTTACCTCTGGGCCAGCTCAAAAATCGGCTGCGCAAAGTGAGAACGCGCCTAAAATAGCAGCAGCTAGGCTGCCTCAGGTGCAAGCTTATGCCCAAAGCAACCCATCATCCCAAAGCAACCTATCACCCAGCGGATCGAGCGGGGCTAGCACTGACTTTACCATCAGCGATCCGGCCAGTGATGTAGGCGGTGAAATAGGCGATGACGTAGGCCGTCAGATCAACAGCGTGCCAGCAACTTCGGTTGCTCAAGCAGCCCAAGCAGCCCAAGCTGGTAGCTACCAGCCTCGCGAAATCGTGCAGCTTGCTGATTCTAGTAACTATGGCGAAAGATTCACTCGCGACGCGATGGGCAGCCCGGTCAGCAACGACTATATTGTGGTGCTGCATGAAACCGTCGGCTCGGCGATGAGCGCGCTAAATCTGTTTCAGGTTAACCATCCGCGCGACGAAGATCAGGTGAGCTACCACACTTTGATTGCCACAGACGGCACTATTGTCTACGTGGTGCCTCCTGAACAAAGGGCTTTTGGAGCCGGCGATTCGGTGTTTCAGTCTACTAAAGGCGAGGAATCTGTCGTTACCAATCCTGGCTTTCCCAGCTCTGTTAATAACTTTGCCTACCATATTTCATTAGAAACCCCACCAGATGGACGCAATAACAATGCTGCAACTCACAGCGGCTACACTGAAGCGCAATATCAGTCTTTAGCTTGGCTGCTTGCCCGCACTAACATTCCCAATGAGCGGATTACCACCCATCAGCTAGTAGATAGATCGGGATCTCGGATGGATCCCCGGTCGTTTGACGCTAATCGGATGTATGAGCTGTTGAGCCAGTATCCTAGCCGCCAGGTGCTTCGGTAAGACGAATAAATAGCTTTTCTTTAGGACGGTCGAGACGGCTGCTGCGGTCTGCCGAGGGTGCCTCTACCTAATTTCTTAAGCTGAGATTTTAGCCGCTGTAGGCCAGATACCTGACTTTGAATCTGCCTTTGGACTTGAGCTGCCAAAATATTAGCTTTGCTTTGGGGGGCGTTGCGATAGCGGTAGTGCTCCCAAAGGTCTCGGTAGGGGCCACCGTGGTGCATTGGAGCCCCGGCCCAGTGAAGATATCGCAGGGGGCGATCGCCATCAAATAACCTATCGCCACGCCGCTCAAAGTGAGGCGAGCCGCCCCAGCTACCCGGTTCGTCTGCGCTTGCCCTAACGATATTAAGCCGACTATCAATGGCCCTAAGTACGACATAGTTGAGGATGGGCTGATCGGTCGTACCGCTAGAAAAGTCAAAGTATTCGCGGTGAGCCGCGCATTCGCCCAGCAGTTCATAAAGCTGTTCGAGCGAAAGCACGCCTTTTTTAGAACCCCATAGGCCGCTGTTGAAAACATCGCTGAGCGCTTCAGGGCTGAACAGGTTTTGCTCAATAACCGCATCGGCAAAAACGTCTTTTAGCCCGCCCTTAAAGTGATAGTCGCACCAGATAAAGTCGGCTTGATCAAGGTAAGCTAAAATTTCGGCAACGGGCTTAAAAACAAGAATATCGGTGTCAATATACAAAAATTCGTCTAGCGGGCCAAACCAAGCCGCTAGCTTGCGCATTTTGTTGGGCAGCGCTAGGTAATCTGGCGGGAAAATTTCGCCGACTTTTTGAGTTAGCACGTTCAAAAAATCCAGATCGGGAAATAGCTCTACGTTGTATAAATTAGCCAAGCGCTCGGCTACGTCTAAATAAGCATCGTTAAATGGAATAAGGTAAATGGGGAGATCGGGATCTTGCAGGCGTAGGCTGCTGGTTAGCGCGATCGCATTATCAATAACCTTGTCGTTGGCGACGATATAAACACCGCGCATGGGCCTTGCCTCTTGTAACTTTAATCACAAGATGCCCAAAAATTGCCCTGAGGTGCGACCGTGTTTCAACCGCATTTTTTTAGGGTTAGTGCAGCGCCTCTTCACTTAGAGGCTTGCTTGATATTTCGCCCGATTGCTCTATAGCCTCAACGACTTTAAGCAAGTTCAAAGTGCTATCGTAGGCCGAGGCCGTCATCTGCTTGCGCTCCCCTTTATCTGAAACGACCTCTCCATCGGTTAACAGCCCTAAGGTACCGATGATGCCGTTCAAGCGCGATCGCATTTCATACGACATTTTGGCGACCGCGCGCTCCTGCTCCGACGGTTCGGCGCCGCATATCTCTTCTTTAACATGTTCAGAGAACTGAATGGCGCACAGCTCGGCGTAGTAGCCGCCTTTGTTCAACAGTTCTACGTGGGTGCCAGTTTCGACCACGCGCCCTTGATCCATTACGGCAATTTGGTCGGCGTTTTGCACGGTGGAAAGTCGGTGGGCAATCACTAAGGTAGTGCGATCGCGGCTCAGCTCATCAATTGCTTTTTGCACAAGCCTTTCTGAAATAGTATCGAGGGCGCTGGTGGCCTCATCGAGAATAAGGATGTCGGGATCTTGCAGCAGGGCGCGGGCGATCGCTAGCCTTTGCCGCTGACCGCCTGAGAGCAAAACGCCGCGATCGCCAATCATCGTCTCTATGCCTTGCGGCAAGTCTTTAATAAACTCATCGGCGTTCGCCCTGCGCATGGCATCTTGAATTTCATCGTCAGTCGCCTGCTGACGACCATACATTAGGTTTTCGCGCACTGTCGCATTAAACAAAAAGGTATCTTGGCTGACAATTCCCAACCGACGGCGAAAGCTTTTGGCATCGAACGACTTGAGGTCATGGCCGTCAAGGGTAATGCGACCGCCAGTCGGATCAAAAAAGCGAGGCAGCAGGTCTGCCAGGGTGGACTTACCCGCCCCAGAAGCACCGACCAAGGCTAGCGTTGTCCCTTTTTTGAGCGTTAGGCTGACGTTTTTAAGCACCTGCCTTTCGTGACCCGGATAGGTAAAGCTCAGCGACTGAAAGCGGATGGCTGACTGAAGCTCTGTGTACTGACGATGGCCCGCTGGCATAAAGGGTTTGTCATCGCGACGCAAAAATCCGCTAACGACCGCAACGCTGGGCTCTACGTTAGCGAGCTGACTGCGGGCAGAGTTAAGATGCGCAATTGAAGGCAGCATTCTAAATAGCACTAGCAAATAGGTGAGCAAAATAGACGAAAACTGCTCTATTTGATTGGCCATCACCAGTCGGCCCAAAGTCGCAATGCTGATCAGGGCGACGACGCTGCAAATCTCGTTAATGGGCGTAATGCCAGAGAACAGCAGCTCTGAGCGATACTCAGACACCTCGCGATCGGTGATGAGCTTAGAAATTGTCTTAAATTCTTTTTCCTCGTTAGCGGTGCCTTTAACGAGCCGAATGCCCGAAAGAATCTCAACAATTCGCGAAGAATAGCGGCGCGAGTATTCTGAAAGCTCACCGCCGTAAATCTTGGCTTTGCGAACGGCGGTTTGATTAACCAGGGCCACTAAACCCAGCGTGAAGGTAGAAATTAGCGTGAGCTGCCAAGACCACCACAGCAAAATGCCAATGAACACAATAATGGTGATAGCAGCGATCGCAATTCTAGCCAGGGTACGAACCGCGATTGTCGTACGGCTCACTTCTATATTGAGATGATTAATTAAGTCTCCGACCTTAGTTGTGGTGTAGTAGGCCAGATCAACATCCAGTAAAATTTTTAATCCTTCTAGCCTAAGATTAGCGCCTAGCCTACGGTTTAGCTGATTAGAACAGAGCGATCCGCAGTAGTTAGCCGCGTTTTTAAGAATGATTAGGGCAACCACTGAAAAAGCCATCGCTATTAGTCGGTAGCGATCAGGAACCCCATCAAACAATATTAGGAACTTCTGTAAAATCTGAGGGAGCTGACTGACAAGATCAGCAGATTGACCCAGCAGCTCCAGTAGGATAGGAACGATTAAAATCGTACTTATTCCGTTGAACAAAGCGCCTGAGAAACCCATCAAGACGATGAGAAACACCAGAAACGGATAGCGGAGCATCAACTTTATGAGGAGCTGTCTAGAATGCATAACCCTTAGGAATCAAGAAAGATAAGATGATTGAAAGCGCAGAAACTGAGGTTTAGATAGGCTCAGTTTGAATAGGTTCAACTTAGATAAACTGCAGTTGACAATAATGACTAGCCTATCCGTAAATAGACTTAACTCAATTAAGGATAGTTGTGAAAAACAGCTAAACAAAACAAGAGAGTGTAAAGACTAGGACTCGCTAGACTGCCGCTATCATTCCCGCTTGACAATAGTTTCCTTGTTTTGAGCTGTTTCTTAAGTAATACGACGTATGGCAGGCTATTCCGAGAGCTTCGCCAGAACAGTCTGCAAGCGAGCTGCCATGGTCGCTACGCTATAGTGCTCTATGCATCGCTCTCGGGCCATTTGCCCTCGCTGGTTAGCCACCTTTAAGTCTTGAAGTATTAATGAAAGCTGGTTGGCTACTTGATTAGGCGATTCGGGATCAACTAAATAGCCAGTATCGCCTAAAATTTCTGGAATATCGCCGACTCGGGTAGACAGAATCGGTTTGGCCATTGCCATGCCGTCTGTGAGCTTGAGGGGAAACTGAGCTTTGGCGGTTGAGCGATCGCGCTGAGGAACCACCACCACATGCGCTGCCGCCACCACCTCAGCCATCGCATCAATCGGAAATCGCGGCAGCTTAACGAGCCAGCGTCCCCAGCGCTCAAACAGGCTATCTTCATACCCATCTGGCCGGCGCCCGCCGACAATCACCAGCCTTAAGTCCGGCTGATTGAGCTGATCGAGAGCAGTCAACACGTCTTCTAGTCCCTTGTGAGGGCGAGCAGTCCCAGGAAACATCAGCACCCGATAGGCAGCTAGGCCATACTTTTGTCGGCTAGCCGCAGCGTCATAGTTTGCGGGGTCAAAAATTTGGGTGTCTTTACTATTCGGCAGGTAATGCCCACCAAATCGCTGCTGCAAAAAATGAGTGGTCACCGTGACCGCATCGGCCTTAGCAATCAGCTTCTCCATCCACTCTAAATAAAGGGGATGCTCCGGATTGCGCAAGGCTCCATCAGACTTTAAAACATCGCGAGCAATCTGCTTAGGGCTGGGCCGATAGGGTTTCATCCAGCTCATTTCCCAATCGTCAATATCCACGACGACAGGCTTGTGAGACATCAGCTTTTTCAACAGCGCTGTGCCAAAGCTAGTGGGCCGTGGCTTAATGGCAAAAATAACGTCTCCTTGTACCTGCTTAAGTAGCTGCCTTACATCGGCTAAATAGTTGAGCGATCGCCGAGCTGGAACCGCACGTACATCAAGGTTGTCTGGCGGCAACGGGTAGAGCTGTTCAGCAAACTGACAGCCGACAACGGTAACATCGCAGCCAAGCTGCTGCAAAGCGTTTGCCACTAGATACACCCGCGTCGTTCCACCGCCCGCGAGATCTGGCGCGATGACTGAAACTTTAAGATCGCGAACCGAAGGAGGATTAGCCATTGAATATTTAAACGTAGCTATAAATGGGATTGAGCTGGGCTAGTACGGCGGCATTTACAAAAGCAACTGACTCGGGTGATAGCTCTGTTTTGTAGCCACCGATTGCACCCTTTCGCACTTTAAAGGAGTCTGGATCGCTCACATCCCTGGCAGACATCACCTTTGTACGCACCTGATCGCCGCCCTTCAGCTCCATCTTGCGCATATTTTGAAAAGAAGCATAGTCAATAGCCTCGCTAATTTCGGCTGGCGTCAGCGATAATTCTAGGAAATTGGCAGCCCGCTGAATCGATTCAAACGTATTCGACTTCATATCTTCATAACGCACGACCAAAAGATCTTTGGCGCTATGGCGGTGAGTTTGCCAGTCGTTGTAAAACTGAATGTAGGCGGCCAAATCATCACCTTGGCAAACGTACTCATCTAGGCTATTGACGCCCAGCTTTTTATTTAGCTCGTCTTTGTGCTGATGATAGCGAGACACAATCGCATCGCGCGGATCTCGCACTAGCAAAATTACTTTTTGCTGCAAATAGCGATTGCCAAACTGCCTATACTTTTCATGCATTGGCTTAATAGAGGGCAGCGTGGGCAGTCTCTCTGAAAAGCTAAATAGATCGTGTAGATTAACGTCTTCTAGAATGTTTGATCCATCAGCGCTGTCGTGCAGCTGCATGGCTCGACCCAAAATTACACGCAGCCAAGTTCTGCCGCAGTTAGTCAGCGACAGCAGCAAATAGTCAGCGCTCTGCCTTTCTCGCAGGTGCTTTTGCAGCTCTGATTCGTAAAGGGGCCTTATCCGTCGTCGAATGCGATCAAAAGTATGATACGCAGTAGGCGAGAGGGCAAATAAACGGCGCTGTAGCATGGCGTTTCTCAGGCAGGCGATCGCACGGGCGGTAGTTCCAGGGTTAGCTTGCCCAGCACGCCTTTACGAAATTCAATGAGCAGCTTGCGAGCAGCTCGTTCTTGTGAGTCTTGAAACTTTTGCTGAGCCAGCCTATGTAGGTAGGTTTCGCCAGTGCAGTCAGTCGGATCAATTTCATAGCGAGACAGAAGCGCCTGAGTACGATGATCTGAGCCTTCTGCTTGGTCTAATCGCTTCAGCAGATCTACAAAGGCTGAGGCCACCCGCTGCGTATCGTAAGAAGCCTGCCCGATGTCGTCGCAAATTGCCAGCTTGAGCGCGGCCTCCTGATCGGATAGCTGAGCTGGAATAATGCCGGGGGCATCTAATAGCTCTAGTTCATCAGAGATGCGCACCCATCGTAGCTGTCGGGTCACACCTGCTTTGCGAGCGCTTTCCACCACGCGCCGCTTGAGCAGTCGGTTAATCAGCGCAGATTTGCCGACGTTTGGAAAGCCAATAACGACCGCACGAACGGGACGAGGCTGCATTCCTCGGTGCTTTCGCCGCTCGTTCATTGCCACCCCAGCGGCTTGCGCGGCCCTGAAGATTTGCCCGACGCCTGTGCCCTGATTTGCATCGGTGTAGTAGGCGACTTGCCCGTGATCTTTAAACCATGCTTGCCAGCGATCGCGCGCCGCCGCCGGAATCATATCTACCCGATTGACCACCAGCACCCGCTTTGAGCCCGCTAACCACTGATCAAGCTTAGGATGCAAGGTCGCTAGCGGAATGCGAGCATCGCGCACTTCTAGCACCACATCTACTCGCTTAAGCTGCTCTTGCAGTGACTTCTCTGCCTTCGCAATATGTCCGGGATACCATTGAATCGAAGGAGAGGACATAGTGAGAAATTGGGGTGAGAAACTGGGGCGATAAGAAATCAGCAGCGCTGTCCCCTACGGTACTACCAATACCGGACAAGGTGACAAATTAATCACCCGGGCGCTGACGCTATCTTCTCGACCTTCGCCCGTTAAGCCCGTACCCCGACAGCCAATCACCACCAAATCAGCAGAGACCTCATCGGCCACATCGCAAATTACAAAAGCCGGGTTGCCCTCCCGCTCTACTGTTTCGGCCTCAAATCCGCGCTGCTCAAAAACTTGTTTGGCCTGCTCTAGCAGCGTTGCCACCGCCTGAGCTGAGGTCTGCTCAGGATGGGCCGGATCGCTATTTTCGAGGGGCTCGACCACAGAGAGCAATACTATCTTGGACTGGCAAAGCTGAGCCATATCTAAGACCGTTTGCAATACCTTTTTAGCGCCGGGACTGGAGTCTATTGAAAATAAAAGCGTCTTGTACATAGTGGAAAAGCACAGCCTGGTTAAAAAGCACAGCCAAAGGGCGCAAAATAGATCAGATTTTCAAGGAGATTTTCAAAACAAAATTCTCAAACAGGTTTCTTTTAGGTTTGATGCAGAAGGGATCACACAGTTCTGTAAAATGGTGAACAAAAGCGATAAGTAGTTTTACCCATCGCATACGATGACTCAAAACCACTTTTAAGCACTTTTTTAAGGCGATCGCCGTCTCACCGTGCATCATTCGAGATCTAGGTTAGTCAAGCTTTGACCCACTTTCGAGTTTGATGCAGTCAAACGTTACATATTTTTTAGGAGAGTATATTCCGTGGCCAAAAAAGCCCTAGCCGATCTATCCGCATCTGATGTTTCTGGTAAGCGAGTGCTGGTACGCGCCGACTTCAACGTCCCGCTAGACGACGCTGGCAACATCACCGACGACACCCGTATTCGCGCCGCCCTGCCGACCATTCGAGACCTGACTAGCAAAGGCGCAAAGGTTATTTTGGTAAGCCACTTTGGTCGGCCAAAAGGCAAAGTCGTTGAAAGTATGCGCCTTACGCCTGTTGCCAAGCGCCTCTCGGAAAAGCTGGGCAAGGAAGTGATTAAGTGTGATGACTGCGTTGGCGATGAGGTTGCTGCCAAAATTTCGGGTATGCAAAATGGCCAGGTGGCGCTACTGGAGAACGTTCGATTTTATGAGGGTGAAGAGAGCAACGATGCTGAGTTTGCTAAAAAGCTAGCGGCTAATGCAGATTTGTACGTCAACGATGCGTTTGGCACGGCCCACCGCGCTCATGCTTCTACCGCAGGCGTTACAGAATACTTAAGCCCTGCCGTGGCGGGTTCTTTGATTGAAAAAGAGCTGAAGTATCTGCAGTCCACCGTGGATAATCCTCAGCGCCCCCTAGCGGCCATTGTCGGCGGCTCTAAAGTTTCTTCTAAAATTGGCGTGATTGAAACCCTGCTTGATAAGGTCGATAAAATTTTCATCGGCGGCGGCATGATCTTTACCTTTTACAAGGCTCGCGGCATGAGCGTGGGTGGCTCCTTAGTAGAAGAAGACAAGCTGGACTTGGCGAAGAAGCTAGAGGCGAAGGCCAAGGAAAAGGGCGTTGAGTTTTTGCTACCGACTGATGTGATCGTGGCCGATAAGTTTGCCGCTGATGCCAATACTCAAACGGTGAGCGTCGATAGCATTCCCGACGGCTGGATGGGTTTGGACATTGGCCCTGATTCGGTGAAGACGTTTCAGGACGCTTTGGCTGACTGCAAAAGCGTGATTTGGAACGGGCCCATGGGCGTGTTTGAGATGGAGAAGTTTGCTAAGGGGACGGAGGCGATCGCCCACACCCTAGCCGGACTCACTGACAAGGGCTGTATTACTATCATCGGCGGCGGTGACTCTGTAGCAGCCGTTGAAAAAGTAGGCTTGGCTGATAAGATGAGCCACATTTCTACGGGCGGCGGCGCTAGCTTAGAACTGCTTGAGGGGAAAACGCTTCCTGGCATTGCAGCGTTAGACGAAGCGTAAGCTCTGCCACAGCATTAAAAAAGCAATAGCCAAGGCACAAAAACTAGCTGCCTTGGCTATTGCTTTTATGCGTTTGGCTTAAATCAAGCGTTCAACCGCCCTATAGCCTTACTTAAGCCGAGGATTCACATCTTTAGCCATGCCCTTGAACTGATCCAAGCTAGGGCCGGGGCGACGGCGACGGCTTGTTTTTGGCATGAGGTAGTCAGTAGCGAAGTTGTGAGCGTCGCCAGAGGCATTATTTCCTGTGCCATCGGCTGTTGTGCTGTTAGCGGCGATCGCCTCTCGAATAATGTCCTCAGCATCCCGAGGTCGAGGAGCGGCCTGCGCTTGCTTTGCAGCAGGAGTCGCCGCTTTTGACTGATCTTTTTGACCAGCCTTGGTTGCCTTTTGAGCAGTGTTCTTAGCAGCTTTGCCCGTCGCTACTGCTTTTTTATCGGCTTTATCTGCCGCCTCTTCGCCCGCTTCTATTAGCTCACTAGCAGCCTTCTTTGCCTTTGCCTTACCGTCTACCGCTGTTTCTTTAGCCTTTGCTTTTGTTTTATCAGCAGCTTTGCCAGCAGCCTTTTGCGCTTTGTCCGCTGCTTTATCAGCCTTATTAGCAGTTTTGCTAGCCAGCTCTTGAGCTTTATCTGTTGCTTCTTCCGTCAGCTCTTGCGCCTTGTCTGCAATGTCTGCGGCGGTTTCCTTCGCTGCCTTCGTCGCTTTAGTTGCCGCCTCTTTAAGGTTGTCTAGGCTTTCCTCAGCGGCGTCATCGAGTTCTAGAAAATACTTTTCCTTGCCGATGCCTAGCGTTTTGCCAATCGTCCCGAATATTCCACCAATCATGGCCACTTCACCAAATTATGTTCTTATACAGAGTAATGATTTTGCTAAGGCCAGTCAGGTTACCTAACAGCACTTGCCGATTAAGGGATCATAATAGCCCTTGTTTAATTATTGAGTTTCATTGCCAGCCAAAGCAAGGCAGCGTTACTTCTGTTTACAAATGCCGTTTGCTTATCTAGAGAAAAACGCCTGAAGAATCGCTTCTTCAGACGCTTTAGTATCTAATATGTCTGCTTTACGCAGTGTGATGAGTTCGATAGCTGGGGTTTTAAGCTAGGGTTTTAGCTTAGTCAGCCGCCGCCGCTAGCTCACGCTTTTCCTCAGTTTTATCGGTTTGAGAAGCCGTCACAACGACTTTGTTATCTTCACCAATATCAACAACGGCGGTGCTGCCATCCTTAATACGGCCCGAGAGCATCTCTTCGGCAAGGCTGTCTTCTAGCAGTCGCATAATGGCGCGACGCAGCGGCCTTGCGCCGTAGCTGGGGTTGTAGCCCTCTTCTACGAGCCTATCTTTGAACTTGTCGGTGACTTCTAGCCGGATGCCTTTTTCCTCTAGGCGGACAAAGACCTCTTTGAGCAAGATAACCGAGATTTCCTTGACTTCGTCTTTGGTGAGCTGGCGGAAGACGATGATTTCATCTAAGCGGTTTAAGAACTCTGGGCGGAAGTAGTTCTTTAGCTCCTCGTTCACCAAAGAGCGAATGCGGTTGTATTGAGACTCTGCTTGGTCGGCTTCGAGTTCAAAACCGAGACCGCCGCCACCTTTTTCAATCACCTTGGAACCAATGTTCGAGGTCAAAATCAGCAGCGTGTTCTTAAAGTCTACGGTGCGGCCCTTGGCGTCGGTCAAGCGACCATCTTCCAAGATTTGCAGCAGCATGTTGAACACGTCGGGGTGAGCTTTTTCAATCTCGTCGAACAGCACTACGGTGTAAGGCCGACGACGCACTGCTTCAGTGAGCTGACCGCCCTCGTTGTAGCCAACATAGCCCGGAGGTGAGCCGATGAGTTTAGAAACCGTGTGGCGCTCCATAAACTCAGACATATCGAGGCGAATCATCGCTTCTTCAGCGCCGAAGAAATAGGAGGCCAAGGACTTGGCTAGCTCGGTTTTACCTACACCCGTAGGGCCAGAGAATACAAAGCTGGCGATTGGACGGTTGGGATTTTTTAGGCCAACTCTAGCGCGGCGAATAGCGCGAGAAATGGCTTTGACCGCTTCATCTTGACCGATTAGGCGCTGGTGAAGCACGTCTTCCATGTGCAGCAGCTTTTCAGACTCGCTCTCGGTGAGCTTTTGCACCGGAACGCCTGTCCAAGAGGCCACAATATGGGCGATGTCCTCTTCGGTGACTTCGGGGGAAGATAC
>JBARVS010000068.1:0-13321 GCA_049646385.1 Phormidesmis sp.
TAACGGGCGCTGACTTGACGGGTGCTGACTTAACGGGTGCTAATTTGACCGGGGCGCGAATAGAAGCCGCCTGCTGGCAGGCTACGATGCTTCACCGGGCGCAGCTTGACGCTAATTTTGCCTTAGATAAGGATTCGTCACGGGCTTCGACACTGACTATCGTCTAGAAAAATCGTCTAAAGAAATCGCCCTTATAAAAAGTAAAGTAAAAGACCCCAACGTGACGCAGCTCCGTGAGCGCTACAATGCTTCTTCTGAGGGGATTTTTATGGAATTTTATACTTGGCAAAACTATCGATGTGCTTTTGAGAAAGTACCTGCTCAGTCCAGGGCTCAGTCTAGGGCTCAGACCGAGGCTGAAACTGAGCAAGCATTGCCTGCGCTGCTGCTGATTCATCCCATCGGCGTGGGGCTTTCTAAGCAATTTTGGCGACCTTTTATTGAGCGGTGGGAAGCTAGCACGGCTAGTAGTCGCCTCTATAATCTAGACCTGCTGGGCTGCGGCGAAAGCGATATGCCAAGCCGAGCCTACAGACCAGAAGACTGGGCAAAGCAGCTTGCTTACTTTATTGAGCAGGTGGCGCAGGAGCCCGTGATTTTGGTGGTGCAGGGTGCGCTGCTGCCAGTGGCGGTGCGGCTGATGGCGCTGCCTGCGGCTAAAAAAGTGCGCGGGCTGGTGCTGTCTGGGCCACCGGCTTGGCGGCTGATGACTACGCCTAGCGCGGGCTGGAAGCAAAAGATTGGCTGGGGCTTGCTCAGCTCGCCTTTGGGCAATTTGTTTTATCGCTATGCGCGGCGGCAAAAGTTTTTGCGCTCGTTTTCAGAGCGGCAGCTGTTTGATCGCGCGGAGGATGTGACTGACGGCTGGCTAAAGATGCTAGATGAGGGTGCGGCAGATATGGCGAGCCGATATGCTGTGTTTTCTTTTTTGGCGGGGTTTTGGCGGCAGGACTACGCGGGGGCGATCGCCCGCATCCAGCAGCCTGTTTTAGTCGTTATGGGCGAAGATGCCTCCTCGATTGACCGTCAGACCGCGAAGGAAACCGAAAAAGCAGAGGCACATCCGGGGCAAAAGCGGCTGCAAGACTATATCGATCACTTTCCTCGCGCTGAGGGCGTCATGATTAAGGGCCGTAACGTGCTGCCGTATGAGTCGGCGGCTGAGTTTGTAACAGCGATCACGCCCTTTGTAAGTGGCCTCTCGACCTGATCTTTTGGCCGGACTTTCGCGCCTCGGCCTACTCAGAAGACTACTCAGCAGACTACTCAGCAGACGGGTCAGCAGCTTGCCCAGATTCGCTATTGGGTTGCTGCGAAGAAGTGTCGTCATCAGCGCCATCGGTTTCGCCAGAAGTGTCTCCTGTGGAGGGCGGCGGCGTTACTGGCGTTGAAGTAACCTTGTCTATCGACATCGCTAGCTGATAGTCAACAGTCTCAGTAGAGCGGTTGATCACCACTAATTCATAAAGGCCCGTTTGCGTCAGCGCGCCTGACCAGGTAGTTTGCTCTGAATCGGCAAACACAGCCGGACTCTCATTTGTGGGCTCAGGCGGATATAGCGAGATTTGAGTGCTGTTGGCAGGGGCGCTGAGGTTGAGGCGCAGCAGTTGCCCTGCCGAGAGCTGCACGAGATAAATGCGACCTTCACCCGCCTTGAGCCGACTGCTCACATCCTTGCTCAGCTCATTTTGACCAAAGGCGATGGTTTCGGTGGCGCTACCTGAGCTGATAGATTCGGCAGTGGCTTGGGCGATCGCATAATATAGCTGACCCACTGGCTGCGTCAGAAAGTCGCGGCCCGACTGATCGGGAAATAGGGTAAAAAACTTGGCATCGACCAGATCGTTGAGGGCGCGATCGCTGACGTTAGCGTTGGCAATTAGCGATCGCCACTGGCTGCGATCTGCCTCGCTGTAGCTACCCAAAGCGCTGCGGCTACTGCTGCTAAAGTTATTGTCTAGTTTGTCTAACAAGCTGGTAGAGAGGTTGTCCCAGCGAATGCGCAGCGGCTCATCTTCAGGCGCCAAGGTGAGCGACTTGCGCCCCCCGTTAGGGCCACTGGTGAGTAAAACCGGATACTCCTGATAGAAGAGCTGATCGACCAGTCGCGTGAAGTATGCCTCGCTGATGCCCTGAGACTCCAAGCGGCGGCGGATGTCTTGCTTACGAGCGGCCTCTTCTGGCGAATACTCCCCGCCGTTTGCCTCGCCCGACTGAGCCCCGTTGATTGAAGTCCCCGGCTGGCCATTGTCTGTCGCTACGCGGTTGCCTCGTGTGAGGGCATACAGCATCAGCAGGCTAGCGGCTATACCCAGCACGACCAGCAGCCCGATCAACGCCTGACTTGCTCCCGCCTCAGTGTTTTCGCGCTCTGGCGATCGCAGCTCGTCATCATATACTCGTGACTCGTTGGCGGCGCTGTCTGCAGGGTGAAGCGGTTCGGCGCTCATGGTCACTGGCGCGGCGATCGCCATCACCGTGTTGTCTTCATAGCCATCAGCAGAATAGTCATCATCGGGTGGATACAGTGAGCCAAACGAGTTTCCGCCCACCCCGCCGTTAGCGCCGTCAATTTCATCTAAAGGCGTCTCGTAAGCTTGTAGCGCAGCTAACACCGCATCCGCCGTTGGGAAGCGATCGTCAGGGTTAGCCGAGAGCATTCGCTTTAAGATTTGGCCCAGCTTAGGGCTAAGCGTTTCATACCCTCGCCAAATCCCATAGTTAGCGTCGTGCAGCATCTCAGGCACTTCACCCGTTGCCAGCACCAGCAGCATTGCCGCTAGCCCATACAAATCGTCTGGGGGATTAACGGTTTGCGATCGCGCATTAAAACCAACCAGCACTGGCAATCCATCCGACTGCCTGAGAATCACATGGCGCGGTGAAATACGACGATGCACCACCCCCATGCTGTGAAAATATGACAGCACTGGCAGCAGCTGATAGAGTAGCTGAGTAATTTCGGTCTCAAAAAAAGTCCCACCCTGCCGACTCTCTAGCACAGCTTGGTAGGTAGGGCCCTGCACGAAGTCTTGCGCTAAGTATAGGGGCGCTGAGTTAGCGTCCGATTTTTCGGGTGGTTCAAGCGGCGAAGTGTCTTTTGGCAGTTGATAAAATTTAGGAATTTGCTCATGATCGAGCTGACAAAGAAGGTTAGCGGCCTGCTCAAGCTGCTCGCTGGTTTGACTGCTCGCCTGAGGAATAAATTCTTTGATGACGCATAGCTGGTCTTGCTGCTGGCGATCGCGAGCCAAATAAGTGACGTGATCAGCCGCGTCGTTTGGCTGGTCGTTTGATGGGTCGTTTGAGGGGCTCTGCCCTAGCTCACGCACCACCGTAAATCGTTGCCCTAACCTGTCTTGAAAAGACCCGCCCAAAAGTGAATCTGATTTGCCCTGCTCACCACCTGCGTTCATGGAAACCTTTCCCTATCCAACCTATCTAAAATAAGTGCTTAAACTAAGAACCCGTTAAAAATTAGCCTGCCAAATGAGTCAAAGACATTAGATAATCGTCTCGACTAAGTCCAAAGCTTATCAGTAACTTTCTACAAATAGATCCTCATAGAATAGATTCCAACAGACCCACAATTATTAGACCTTACGCTATCGTTGCCTTTCTACCTGCTTTTTACTGAACGCTTCCCTTTTGAGCTGCTGCTAGCCCCTATCTGCCCATGAAGTCTCTCGGTCGCCATATTTTAGTCGAATTTCACGGCTGCTCTGCTGAAATTCTTAACGATGTGCCTCGTATAGAGCACGACATGATAGAAGCCGCCACTCGCTCTGGCGCTACCATTATCAACTCAGTGTTTCATCACTTTTCGCCGTTTGGCGTCTCTGGCGTCATTGTCATTCAAGAGAGTCACTTAGCTATTCACACCTGGCCAGAATATCGCTACGCAGCCGTCGATCTTTTTACCTGCGGCGACTCGGTGAATCCTTGGGTGTCTTATGAAAGCCTTAAGGTGGCCTTTGAAGCCGCGCATGGATCGGCGATTGAGCTTAATCGCGGTCAGCTAGAGCTGTTAGAGAAAATAGATATTGATTTGGGTGATATGCGCGATCAGGCGACGCAAAAGCTGATGCCGCCCAAGCACAGCCGCAGCGTGTGGTTTACCGATAGAGACGACAACATTGCCCTTTCGATTCGGCATAAGGGCGATCGCCTCTTCACAGAAAAATCGCCGTACCAGCTCGTCGAAATTTACGACACGTTTAAATACGGCAAAATGCTCACCGTTGACAAAATGGTGATGTGCAGCGAAAAAGACGAAACCGCCTACCACGAGATGATCATCCACGTACCGCTGCTGGCCAACCCCAGCATTAAAAAAGCGCTGGTAATCGGCGGCGGCGATGGCGGCAGCGTCCGCGAAATTCTGAGGCACTCGCAGGTAGAAAGCGTCACCATGGTCGAAATTGACGAGGTGGTCGTGCGAGCTTCCCGCGAATTTTTGCCCTCGCTCTCTTCCTCTCTAGACGATCCTAAGCTCGATCTTATTATTGGCGATGGCATTGAATATCTTAAGCAGGTGACAAGCGAAAGCTTTGACTTTATCGTGGTCGATTCTTCTGATCCGGTGGGGCCATCTGTGGGCCTTTTTAGCGCCGAGTTTTATAAAAACGTTCATCGAGCGCTTACGCCTAACGGGGTCATGGTGGCCCAAAGCGAATCACCTCGCTTCAATCAGGTGGCCTTTGTAGACCTAACCCACTGTTTGCAAAACGTTTTTGATTCTGAAAATGTCTATACCTATTTGGCCTTTATTCAGACCTACCCAACTGGCATGTGGAGCTTTACCTACGGCACCAAAAACGGCACTCATCCCGTTGATGATTTAGATACAAAAGCCGCCGCTGAGTTTGCCCAGCAGCATGAGCTGCAGTATTACAACAGCCCGGTGCATCAGGCTGCTTTTTGCCTGCCTACCTTTATTCAAAACATGCTCTCCCGTGATTAGGGCTTTTAGTTAAATGGTGACCAAGCAGCAGCTGATTGACGGATTCGATCCGGGCGGGGTAGGGGTAGATAATGGCAATATCTTTGGCTTTCCGTTTGGCTACGATACGGCTGATATCATTATTTTTGGCGTGCCTTGGGAGGTGACGGTGTCGTTTCATAGCGGTACGGCGCTTGGCCCGCAGGCTGTGCTTAAGGCGTCGCCCCAGCTCGATTTTTATGATTATGACAATCCGCAGGGATGGCAGCAGGGGATTTATATGCCGCCTGTGCCTGAGTGGATTGAACGGCAAAATCGGGAGCTGCGATCGCCCGCCCAAAAAATCGTTAGCCTCACCGAACAAGCTACCCCCCTTAACGAGCAAGACAAGCAGGATTTGGCGCAGAACCTAACTAGCGTCAATGCTGGCTGCGAACAGCTCAATCAGTGGCTACTAGGCGAAACTCGCAAGGCGCTCAAAGTCGGTAAAAAAGTCGGCATCCTGGGCGGCGATCACAGCGTCCCGCTAGGCGCACTTCAGGCGCTAGCCGAGAAATATCCTAGCTTTGGCATTCTCCATATCGATGCCCACTGCGACTTACGTGATGCCTACCAGGGATTTCGCTTTTCTCATGCCTCAATCATGCACAACGCGCTAGAACTTCCTCAAATCTCTAAGCTGGTGCAGGTGGGCATTCGCGATGTTTCCCACCGAGAAATTGAGCGGGCCGAACGCTCGCAGGGTCGTATTGTGCTGCATCACGATGCGGCTTTGAAGCGATCGCGCTACAGCGGCAAATCCTGGCGCGACCTCTGCTGCCAAATTATCAGCGATTTACCGCCGCAGGTTTACATCAGCTTTGATATTGACGGACTCGATCCTAAGCTATGCCCCACAACGGGCACGCCTGTTCCTGGCGGACTAGAGCTAGAAGAAGCCTTTTACCTGCTGCGCGAAGTGGCTAATAATCGCGAAATTATTGGGTTTGACCTTTGTGAAGTGGGCCCCGATGAGTGGGACGGCAACGTGGGCGCACGCATTGTTTATAAGCTTTGTAACCTGATGGGTATGAGTTCGCATCTAGTTCCCACCTATCAGAGTCTTGAGCAAAAGCGCATAAAAAACAGTTAAATTTAATACCTTAGGCAATAGCGATCAAGACAGATGCTGGGCAACAGTGGCGGCACGACAGGGTGTTTTGAGCTGATGAATTTCTTATACCCCATTCATAACCCATGGCAGATACTGACTTTTTGGCGCTGATGGAGCAAGGGGCGGCAGCGTGGAATCAATGGCGGCTCAATCATCTTGATGTTAAGCCCGATTTAGGAGCTGCCTATTTATTTGGGCGATCGCTCAATGGATTCAACCTCAGTGAAGCTAATTTAGAGCGGGCCTGCCTGATTGATGCCGACCTGTGCGGCGCTAACCTAAGCAAGGCTTGTTTGCAGTCGGCCTATGCGAGCAGTGCCAACTTTGACAATGCAGATCTTAGCGGCGCTGATTTGAGCCTGTGTAACCTTGCCGAGGCTAACTTTAGTCAGGCCACCCTGTTGGGCATTCAAGCTAACGGCACGAACTTTTCTCAGGCTCGCTTTACGGGCGCACGCTTGGCAGACTGGCAAATCGATGCTGCCACGAAGCTCAACGATCTGCAAGGTAGCTATGTCTATTTAGAATCGAAGCTAGGATCAAAGCAGCGATCGCCCGAGCAGGGAAAACTTCAGCCAGAAGCGCTAGCCGATTTGATCAGGCAGTTGCCCCGCCAATCAGCCAGTAGCCCTAAAGTCAGCAGCAGAACTCGCCACCTAAGGCGCAATCGTTCTCAAGCGCTGCTCGTAGGGCTAGGGTCAGCCGCGATCGCCCTATTAGGACTCATTACTTTTTTCCGCCCAGCTAAAGCGCCTTCTGTGCCCCCAACGGCTTCTCTTTCGGCTGAGCAAATCGCTTCCACTTCGCTGCCCTGTCAGAACGTAGAAGTCACCACCACATTGCTCAGCTCAAACGCTCATCAGTACAAAGACGGCAGCGTTTACTACGGTGAGTTTGTTAACGGCCAGCCCGCCGACGGTAGGGGCACAATGGTTTACCCGAGCGGCAATCGCTACGATGGCGAGTACAAAGATGGCGATCGCAACGGCTGTGGCACTTTCAAATTTAGCAATGGGCGTCAGTACATCGGCCAGTTCAAATCCGATCAGTTCAGCGGCAAAGGCACCTGGATTTTAGAAACGGGCGAGCGCTACATCGGCGAATTCAAAGAAAATCAGTGCAGTGGCAAAGGCACCTTCATATTTTTTAACGGTTCTTCTAAATCAGGTATTTGGGAAAAGGGCAAGCTGCTCAGCGACGATCTTTCCTGCGACCAGGGCGGGCTTAACCTGTCGCTCTCTGCTTATCATTAAACAGCCTCTAATTGACCAGAATGAGTGCATCCCGGTTATGTAGATCGTCGTAGCCCTCATCCCCAACCCTTCTCCCGAAGGAGAAGGGAGCCAGATTCAAAGTCCCTCTCCCCCTCGGGAGAGGGATTTAGGGTGAGGGCGGCAACTTACGAAAGTGGGATGCACTCGACCAGAATCGGCTGTCCTTATCTTTGAAGGATTGTGATTTTGATCACGATTAAGCATAATGACGACAAAGTTAACCCAACTTATTCGTGAGGATGACACTATGCTTCAGCGATCGCGCCTATCTCTCAAGCCTGCCAAGCACCTGCTCCTATCGGCTTCGCTGCTCTCTGCCGTTGGCCTGTCCCTAGCCCTACCCACCGCTGCTAGCGCTCAAGATATCCCAGAAGCCACGCCGGAGCCAACCCTCATAGAAGCCCCGCCCAGCGTTATGCCCGAGCCAACGCCAGCACCAGAACCAACGCCAGCACCAGAGCCAATAGATGAAACGGAAGTAAACTCAGTCGAAACAGAAGCAGATGCTGAAACAGTCGAAACAGAAGCAGATGCTGAAACAGTCGTTGAGCCCAGCGCAGAGGCAGAACCCATCACGACACCCACAGCCGTTCCTGCCGCCGCACCGATGACAACACCTTCAGCCGTCCCAGCCGCTACCCCAATGGCCAATCCAACCACAACGGTGCCAGCCGCGCCACCAGCGACTACGCCAACCGCCGCGCCCGCTGCTACCAGCAACAGCCCCCGAGCGCTCTGGTAAACGTCCTTTTAACTTTTCAAAGCTATTAGCCCACTACTTTGCCTGTCGCAAACCTACTGTGACAGGCTTTTTGTTGCCGACTCACCCGTTTGACGCGATATAATACGAAAGCGAATATCAACCCTTTCAGCCATTCATGACTTTGGAGCCAGGGCAACCCAACGCCCCCACCCCAGATCCCATTGCCAGCGCCCTTGATCGGCTTAGCAACGCTGAAAAAACAGCCCAGGCTAAAGCCGCACTCCTGCAAGGTCAAGCCACTTTTGAGCGAGGCCGCTATCGTCGGGCCATAGAGTCTTTTAAGGCGGCGCTGGCGCTGTCTAACCCGATGGGGGCTCGCGGCGGAGAAATTCAAATGTGGCTGGTGAATGCTTACGTCGCCGCTGGAGATAACGAGGCGGGATTAGCGCTTTGCCGCAAGCTGATTTTGCACCCAGACCTAGAAACCAAGCGCCAAAGCAAACGCCTGCTATACATACTAGAAGCCCCCGAGCTAGAAATGAGGCCAGAATGGGTTACCAAAATCCCAGACCTGGCTGAGCTAGAAGACGGCAAAGGCAAAAGCTACGTGCAAAAGCCAAAGTCGCCGCGCCGTCGCAAGCCAAAGCCAGAACCAGAGCCAATAGATCTCAGCTTGGTGGACACCGCCGACAATCAGTTTGTATGGATTGCGCTCATTGGCGTCGCCTTGACGCTCGCTGGTTTGGCTTGGTTGGCCTAGCCCGATTCAGATGGCCCGGTGAAGCTGGCTTGATTAAGCTGAAGCGTCTGCACGGCAGTATGATAAAGGCTGATAATTTCACTGCTGCTGCCGCCCTATGGCTTTACAACTGCGTATTCACGTGCCGCCCCATCCTTTGATTAAGCATTGGTTGGGCGTGTTGCGCAGTGCCGCTACACCTAGCTCAGTTTTTCGGAGCGCGATGACTGAGCTGGGCCGATGGCTGGCCTACGAAGCTGCCCGCGACTGGTTGCCCACGGTAGATATGACGGTTGAAACGCCGCTAACAAGCTGCCCAGCCACGTTTGTAGATCCAGAAGCGCCGATTGTGATTGTGCCGATTTTGCGAGCGGGACTAGCGCTGGTAGAGGGCATTCAAAGCGCGGTGCCGAATGCGACGACCTATCATATTGGTCTGGCTCGCGATGAAGAAACGTTAGAACCTACTTGGTATCTCAATAAGCTGCCCGAGCGGTTTGCGGCCCAGACTCGCCTGATTATTTCAGAGCCGATGCTGGCGACAGGTGGCACGATGATGGCAACGATGGCCGAGCTGGTAAAGCGCGGTATCGATCCGGCCATGGTTCGGATTATCTCTGTTGTTACCGCTCCACCTGCTTTGCAAAGGCTGGCTGAAAGCTATCCCGGCCTGACGATTTATGCGGCCATTATTGATGAGGGGTTGGATGAAAATGGATTTATTGTGCCTGGATTGGGAGATGCGGGCGATCGCACCTTCGGCACAGCATAGTTAGGCAAGCAGGAGCATAGGCCATTCAATAGCAGGCTGGTTATGGCGAAAGCGGTTAAAAAAATTCTGTTTTTAGCGGCAAATCCAAAGGCGACGAGTCGGCTGAGCTTGGATGAAGAGGCTAAGAAAATTCGTCAGGGGCTAGAGCGCTCTAGAGGGCGAGAAGGCTTTGAGATTATTACGCGGTGGGCCGTAGATGCGGATGAGCTAAGGCGATCGCTCCTCGATATAGAACCGCACATTGTTCACTTTTCGGGGCATGGCATCGGCGCAGGTGGGCTAGCGCTGCACGCGGCTGAGGGTAAGGCCAAGCTCGCCGACAGCGAGGCGCTTGCCAATTTGTTTAGTTTGTTCGCTGAGCAGATTGAGTGTGTGCTGCTCAATGCTTGCTATTCCGAAGAGCAGGCCAAAGCTATTTATCAGCATGTGAACTGTGTGATTGGGATGAGTCAGGCGGTAGGCGATCGCACGGCTATTAAGTTTTCAGAAGGCTTTTACGATGCGCTAGGCGCAGGCAAAACTTACGACATCGCCTATAGGTTTGGCTGTAGTGCAATTGATTTTGAAGATGTGGTAGAGAGCCTGACGCCAGTTTTGATGGCGCGACAGTTAGGCAGCTCGTTATTGGCCGCTGATCCGATTGAGCCAGCAACTGAGGCAGCGCCCGATCCTGAAGCGACAGGCGTTATTTTGGAGAATCCCGAAGGGCAGGTTCCGCTGAACTCGCCGTTTTATGTAGAGCGATCGCGAGTTGAAACCGACTGCTACGCGGCAGTCACCAAGCCGGGGGCACTCATTCGAGTGAAAGCGGCGCGGCAGATGGGTAAGTCTTCACTGATGACGCGGATTTTAGATCATGGCACTCAGCAAGGATATCGCAGTGTGCCTATCTTCTTTCAGGAAGCCGATGGTGATATCTTTGGCAATCTCGATTCGTTTTTGCAGTGGTTTTGCGGCATTGTGGCCGAAGAGCTAGAGCTACCCTCAGATGTTGAAACTTTTTGGGAGCGCGGCAGGCTAGGCAGCAAGCGCAAATGTACAAACTTTTTTCAGAAGTATGTGCTGCCAGAAATTAAAACGCCGCTGGTGCTGGGGCTTGATGAGGTAGATCTCATTTTTCAGCACTTAGGCATTGCTCAAGACTTTTTTGCACTGCTGCGAACCTGGCACGAACGGGGCAAAAATCAGTCGGTTTGGCAGGGGCTGCGGCTGGTAATTGTGCATTCACGCGAGGTTTACATTCCGCTAGATATGCATCAGTCGCCGTTCAATGTGGGTGTGCCGATTGATTTAGAAGAGTTTACGCCAGAGCAAATTAGGAGCTTAGCTAAGCGGCACGGACTGAGCTTAGCAAAAAAAGAGATCGATGACCTGATGACCATGTTAGGCGGGCATCCCTATTTGGTGCGGGTGGCGCTTTACGAGATCGCCCGAGGGCGCAGTACGCTGGCGCATTTGCTAGAGATCGCACCTACCGAAGAAGGCCCTTTTGCCGATCATTTGCGGCGACATCTTAGAAACTTGCGTGATAGTAGCGAACTTGTTAACGCTATTAAACAGATAATTAACAGTTTGGAGCCGATTCCTATTGGCGATGCAGCATTTCAGCTACGCAGTATGGGCCTAATCAAGTTACGAAAAAACGCAGCTATACCCCTGTGTAATTTGTATCGGCGCTATTTTCAAGAGCGATTGAAAATAGAACCCAACCTCTAATCTTCACTTTTGTCTCTCTCCTTTCTCATCACCATGCCCCCCACCTACGAATACCAAATTGGCGGTAGCCTTCAGCTTAACTCCCCCACATACGTCAGTCGCAAAGCCGACCGCGACCTCTATAACGGTCTCAAAGCGGGAGAGTTCTGCTATGTGCTGAACTCTCGGCAAATGGGCAAGTCGAGCCTGCGGGTGCGGGCAATGGCGCGGCTACAGTCAGAGGGCGTGGCCTGCGTCGCGATTCAGATGACCGACATTATTGAAGAAGCGATGACGGCTGAGCAGTGGTACGCAGGAGTCATCGACAGCATTGTTAGCGATTTGGGCCTCGACTTTGATGATTACACTTGGTGGGAGCAATACCCTCATCTGTCGCTGGTAAATCGGTTTAGCAAGTTTATTGATGAGGTAATGCTGCGACTGGTGCCGGGGCCGCTGGTAATATTTGTTGATGAAATCGACCGAATTTTGAGCTTGCCGTTTAAGGTGAATGGCTTCTTTGCGGTGATTCGTGAGTGCTATAACAAGCGAGCCGATAGACCGAAGTATCAGCGGCTGTCGTTTGCACTGCTGGGGGTAGCAACCCCGTCAGATTTGATTGAGGATAAGCGGAGTACGCCGTTTAATGTGGGAAAGGCGATCGCCCTTACCGGATTCACTTACGCTGAAGCGCAGTCTTTGCTGCCGGGGCTAGCCGCAGCGGTGAGTCAGCCGCATGAAGTGCTGAGAGAGATTTTGCACTGGACGGGCGGACAGCCTTTTTTGACGCAGAAGATTTGCTACCTAGTGGCGCGGCAAGGATCTGTGACGGTCGATGACCCCAAAGCCTGGGTTGAGCGGCTGGTGCAAGAGCGGGTGATTTTGAACTGGGAGTCGAATGATGAGCCGGAGCATTTGCGGACAATACGCGATCGCCTGCTGCGAGATGAGCAAAAGGCGGCGCGGCGGATCGGCCTATATCAGCAGATTTTGCAGGAAGAAGGTCTGCCGATAGATACAACGAATCCAGCATATATTGAGCTGCGTTTGTCGGGGGCGGTGGTTGAGCGCAACCGGCAGCTTCGCGTGTATAACCCAATCTATGCGGCCATTTTTAACTCGGCTTGGGCCGTGCAGACGCTGGCAAACTTGCGCCCTTACGCTATCGAGATCAGTGCGTGGCTGAGCGCTGACCGACTGAATAAATCTCGACTGCTGCGAGGCAAAGCCCTAATTGAGGCAAAGCAATGGTCAGAGGATAAGGTGCTGCCCCCAGAGGACTATGCTTTTTTAGCGGCAAGTCAGGAACTGGTAACCGAAGAAACCGAGGAAGCTCGGCAGACGCTAGCGCAGGCAAACCACACACTAGAAGAGGCTAATCAAGAAGCGACAGCCCGCAGAGACAGCGCCAACCGCCGACTGAGAGTTGGGTCGGGAGTCCTGATAGGAACAGTAGCTCTGTTTGCTTTTACAGGACTGTATACTACTCAGCGTATTGGACAGGCTCAGAAAGAGAGAAATCTCGCAAGATCAGACAGTCAGAAAGCTCAAAAAGAAGTACAGCAGGCGCAAATAGAGTTAAAAGAAGCAAACGAGATTCGTTCAAACCTCCAAAAAGAAACCAAACGAGCAAGGACGGACGTGGCTCAGGCCGAACTGAGAAGCCAGCAAATTGAAGAAATGTCTCAGCAAAGAATAGGAGAGGCTAATCAGCAAGTAGCACTAGCTTTTATGCAGGTGGATACAGCAGAAGATCAGGCACGAGCAGCAGAGATAGCATCCCAGCAGGCGGCTCAAGATCAAACGCTGGCGGAGAAAAAAGCGAATGAGGCTCAGTTTATAGCAACCACTGCCGAGAACCAGGCGGTTTTGGCACAGCAGGCAGAGACTCTATCAAAGATGGAGCAAGCCAGCATACAAGCGGGCGTAAGTTTACAGCGTCGAGGTGCCGCCATACTAAGAAGGCCAAATTCTCAATTTAGCAGCATAGATACCTTACTAGATACTCTCAATCTAGGAAAAGATCTGAACCAGCTGGTTGAC
>JBARVS010000069.1:0-9796 GCA_049646385.1 Phormidesmis sp.
TCCCACAACGGCATACACCAGCAAAAAGCCCGTTAAACTAAAAGATATAGACAGCAAAACGCCAACGAATCCAATGAGCTGTACGCCAGACTCTACAAAAATAGCGAGAACAATCGCGGTGACTTGCGAGACGTTCTTAACATCTTCCGAGATTCTTTGATCGGGATTGTCTATATCCTCCGGCAGATAGTAATAGTGTCGGTTCGCAAGATAGGCCGTCAGCACGCTGCGCGAAAGCCCTTTCCGCCATTGCAGCCCCAATCTATCTCTGATATAGGCGCTAAAAGAAAGCAGCGCCGCGCTCAGCAGCAAAATACCGATAAACTTAGCCAGCGCCAGTTGAAATCGCTGCGAATCGCGAGCAGCCAGCGCCGAAATAAACTCTCCACGCTGAACGCTTTCAAAAACTAAAGCCGTCCCCACCAGCACAGACATTGCGACTAATAGCAGCAGCCCCATCCCGACTTCACGCTGATGTTGAGCGTCAGCATTTTTCCGGTAGAACTGAATAATCTGTCGAATAGTATGGCGGGGAGACTGCCCTGAGGGCTGATTGAGCTGGCGGTTTGACCGAGCCATGCATGTCCCTTGATTCTAGACCGACTCATCGTACCAACCAAAGGATAGTCATGCCAACTGTTTGGCCACTGTTTTTCAGGAGCGCTTTCTAGGCTTTTTGGCTCTGCTCGATCAAGCTATTTAGCTTGAACTTTGCAAACCCATATATTTTTCATAAAGTCAAGTTCATGAGCTACAATCGTACAGTCAATTTGAGACGATAAATTTCATAAAGCAGATGGCGTCTGCCGTCTCTTGCTCGTTTTTCTTTCGGTCAGTTTTTTATTCTCTTTGCAACTATGGCGCGCCTTAGCAACCCCGCACCCGTAACGGCCCTGTTTGACTACGACAGCCTTGAGATCAAACAGCGGTCAATCGTTCAGCAGCGAACAGACGAGATTAGGGAGCGGCTGCGGCGGTCGGCTCAGGATGTTTGGGAGATAGGTCAAAAGCTGTCGGATGTGCGATCGCGCTTACAATACGGTCAGTTCTTAAGCTGGATCAAGGCCGAATTTGGCTGGAGTCAGCGCACTGCCTACAACTTCATCAACGTGTACGAAACGTTTGGCGATAGATTTGCAAATCTTGCAAAGGTTAACATTGCTACCTCCTTGCTTTATCAGCTAGCCTCTCCCTCTGTACCTGAGGAGCTGAGAGACCAGATTTTGCGGGCGGCTGAGCAAGGCGAAACCATGACGGCCAAAGAGCTACAGGCCACCATTCAGAGGCGCAGGCTAAAGTCGGCAGCGGCTCAAAGAGAAAAGCGAAAGACCGAAAAGCAGGAGACTGAAAAACAAAAGGCCGAGAAGCAACAAGCTGGTAAGCAATCTGAGAACCTACTGAGTAGCTCAAGTGAGCAAACAATCGGTGGGGCTGAAATTATTACGGTGATTGCCCAATCTGCTGATAACACTGCACCTGCACGATCGCCCTCTAAGCTCGCACAAATTGCCCAGCCGCCTGCCCTTGAGCTGACGGTAAAGCCAGGATGGTATCAGCTAGAGGGGCAGCATTTGGTATTTTGCGGCGATACGGCTGCTCGGGTGTTTGCTAGCTGGGCACCGATGGCAAAGTTAGCGATCGCCATTACCGCCAACGACTGGGCACACGATTGGCTAATCGATCAGGCCGATAATTTGGTCGTGATGCCGACGGCTGAATACAGCCAAGACAAGCTTCACCAACTGATCAAGCTGTTGTCTAGGCCAGGAGATGTGGTGATATTTCCCTGGCTGCCGGATGCGAAGATATTGGCCACTGCTCACGCCTTAGGCCGTAAGGTGTATGCGGGTGAGGCGAATGTAGCTAGGTGCGAACGAGCGATCGCGGCTTCCGGGCTAAAAGCAACTTCCATTGAGCCAAACTATGTAGCTGAACTGGTTGGATGAGCGTTGTTGCGGCCTTTTTCTAAAAATATGCGGCTAAATCAGCCATCTTAGTGAGGAATTTGCTAGCAAACAGCGGCTGCTGCATAAAGAAGTGATCGCCTGCGACGGATTCTAGCTCAAATTTAGACGTATGGACTTGCCAAGCCGCAACATTAGCCCGTTTCACGATGTTGTCTTGTTGGCCCCAAAGCCCGGTCATAGAGCAGCTTAGCGGGTTTTCGGGCCGATACTGATACGTTTCTAGTAGCGTAAAATCTGCTCGCAGCGCTGGCAGCACCAAACTCATCAACTCCTCATTATTTAAGACGCTAATAGGCGTCCCCTGATAGTGTTTTAGCCGATCAATAAAGTCCGCCGTAGGCAGTGGGTGCATGAGGGGCGGCTCTATGGGTAAGTGCGGGGCGCGAGCGGCTGAAACATAGAGATGCGAAGGGCTAAGCTGTACGGTCTGACGCAGCCATCGACACAGCTCAAAGGCAATCAGCGCACCCAGGCTGTGGCCAAAAAAAGCAAACGGAAGATCTAAATAGGGCAAGAGCTGAGGGCCGAGCGTTTCAATGAGCAGTGAAAGGTTAGTCAGCGGTGGTTCTGCCAGTCGTTTCCCTCGGCCCGGTAGCTCAATCGCCACAATTTCTATGTTAATAGGAAGCTGTTTGGCCCAGGGACGAAAGATCCAAGCAGAGCCACCTGCATAGGCAAAGCAAAACAGCCTGAGCGTTGGCCGCGATCGCTTTTGAGGACAGACCAACCAGCTAGTCATGACGCATCAGCCGCTTTCGAGTCTCTATCTAAACTGGACTCTAAACTGGCATAGGAATAGCCAAGCTGCCGAAAATCCAGCACATCGGCGGCGCTGATCACCTTAGCCGTCGCAGGATGAATATACAGTTTTGTCAGGTCTACGCTGGGCGGGCCATAGTTACCGGGGGCGGAAAGTCCGCCATCCCAGGGCCACATTGGATCGGTGAGGTTATGGCCAAAGGGTCGATCCGCAGCGGGATAAAAGTCGCTGCCCGTGTGTCCTTCGTCTTGCCACTGCGCCCACAGCCGATCTACGTTGGCGTGGTGCAGCCAAAAAATGGGATCGTAGGGAGAAGAGGGAATGCTGTCCATTGTGCCGAGTACGTCAAGCTGATGGGCGATGCCTTGCTGCCAATCGGCCCAGTCTACCTGGCTGCCGCCGATGACTGAATGAGCGAAGGCATGAAGCGCCCAGCCAGGAACATAGGCTTGCTCTGGCGCTTGCGGGTCGGGCGCTACAGCACCCTCAATCAGCGCGTTGAAGACTTCGTAATTGTCGGTATTAAAGAGACTATCGAGAGCGCTTTGCGCGAGTGGATAAGCATTGAAGGGCGGAATGCCGACAAAGCGGAGCAGGTGCGTTCCGAGAGATTCTAGCGTCAGCGAGTCAAAATGTAGCGCTTCGTTGAGCTGCCACTGGGCGAAGGGGCTAGTTTGAACAACACCGCCTTCAAAACTGCCCTGGTCTGAAACATGTACGGTGGTTCCGGTGCCGCCCGATCCTAAAAAGTCACCTTGCAGCATGACGTTCAGTGCGTCTGGATCTGTCCAGTCCCAGTAAGGCAGCGTGACGCTCGGATCGATGGCCTGTAGCGCTTGCTCAAAGTCGAGTAGGAACTGTCGGTGCCAGGGTAGAAACGCGGGGTAGCTATGGGCCGGATTGCCACGAGCTGGGCCAGTTGCGCCTAAGCTCTGGCGAAATCCCATCGTCAAAATATGCTGGACAACAAACTGTTCATACAGACTGAGCGGGCTGTTATTAGGATAGGTGGATTGCAGCTTGTCTAGGGCGGTGACAAAGGCCGTTTTTTCCGATGGGGTTAAGGCGGTGACGCTTTTGCGCAAGGCTAGGTTTGCGGGCTTGGCGGCGGTGGGAAATACTAGCGCGGGGCCGGGTGCATTTGGCGGCGGTGGATGGTAGACGCCTGAGTTGTTTTGCAGCTTGGAGAGGGTGATGATAGCGATCGCCACCAAAACAACTAGCCCTACAAAGAGCGCTAGCGTGACTTTCTGAGAAGGTTTAAAAGCAGGGAGTCCTAAGAGCACGAGTGGGTAAGCAGCGAAGTCGGTGAGTAATGTTTAATTTCCAAGGTAGCATGGTCTAGGTAAGACTTATTCCCATTAAAGCAAAGCATGATTAACGATGACGCTTTCTAACGCAAAGACCCGCTCCCGCTCACTATCTGGTAATTCTCCCGCAGACAATCATGCCTGTCAGTATTGCTCTGTGCTCTCTAAAGCGAATGGTGAAGATCCCATTGGAACCGCTATCACCGCTCAACAGTGGCTGATGATCGAAGTGCCTCAGCCCTGGGCGAAAAGTCCCTGGGCCGATCAGTCGGCTGATTTGCGGGCGCTGTTTCAGCGGATAGAGCGTCAGCCGAAGCTGTGGAAGGCGCTGCGAATATTGGCGATCGCACCCGATAAAACTCATTCCACCAAAGATAAGCGTCACGTATTTTTTTACCGCCAGCCTCAAGGAGCCGCCTGCGAATACGCCCAGCAGCACTACCATTTACCGAGCGATCGCCTCTGTGAACTGGTTCAAGCTCTGGTGCTTCAACCCACTGAGATAGATCGCTTTGCGCAATATTTGCAACCGAGCGATCGCGCCATCTTCGTTTGCACCCACACCAACTACGACCTAGCCTGCGGTCGATTTGGCACACCGCTCTATCGCACTCTAAAAAAGCATTACGCCCAAACGGACGCCCAAACAGGCAAGCTCAGCGTTTGGCAAACAACGCACTTTGGCGGGCACAGCTTCGCCCCGACCCTGATCGACTTTCCGCTTGGCCAGTTTTGGGGACATTTAGAGCCTGAAGTCTTAGACACGCTGATTCATCGGCAGGGAGAGCTTAGCGACTTGCAGCCGTTTTATCGGGGGTGGAGTGGGTTTTCTAAATGGGCGCAAATTGCCGAGCGATCGCTCTGGATGCAGCAGGGTTGGGACTGGCTAGCTACCCCTAAATCAACGCGAATTATCCGCCAAGATCCTGGCAAGTTGAGCCACCGCCTGCTGCGATGGATTTTGCCTTGGATTCCGACCATTCGAGCGCAGATGCTCTTAAAACAGCTTTTGGCAAAATTGACTTGGGCAGAGGTTGAAATCTGCTGGGAAGCTAGCAACGGCAAACCCTCGGGCCGCTATCGTGCCCGAGTGGAAGCGAGCCATACGGTGATCAGCCAAAAAAAGTCTGGCACCTCGTCGCCATTAGCGCCCGCAGTGCAATATCAGGTTAGCGAGCTAGCATTAGAGACTGCCTACGACCCTTCATGAATCTGGTGATTTGGTCACTTTTATTGAGATCTATTGCCAATAAATAGAATCGCCCTGTAGTATTTAAGCAGGTGCTTTCCCCAACCATTCCTCTCACAATCACTACTATGGACTCTGCAATCCAAATCGGCGCGAAGTCGATTGATACGCCCGCGCTCGTGCAAAAATTGTTGCAATATCGGCTGTTAGAAAAGCTTGTGCAAGAAACCGTTATAGACGATTTGATTGAACAGGTCGCGTGTGATACCGCTATAGCGGTTGAGGAATTTTGCTCAAAAAGGCAGTTGCAGACAGCCGAACAGCGGCAGGCATGGTGTAAGCAAGAGCATTTTTCTAACGAGCAGATGGAAGTGGAGGCCGTTCGCGAGTATCGTCTGCGTCAGTTCAAGGAAGAAACCTGGGGCGAACAGCTACAAACCTATTTTCTGCAGCGAAAAGATCAGCTTGATCGCGTTGTCTATTCGCTGATTAGAACCAAAGATACCGGGTTAGCGCAAGAGCTATACTTTCGCCTGTGCGACGATGGCGCTAATTTTGCAGACCTTGCTAGAGCCTATTCTGAAGGTAAAGAAGCCCAAACTGGCGGACTGGTCGGGCCAGTGGAGATGAGTGTGCCGCATCCGACGCTAGGAAGAATACTGCGGGCTAGCCACGAGGGGCAGCTCTGGCCGCCGACTAAGCTGGGTGACTGGATGATTATTGTGCGGTTTGAGAAATTAGTGCCCGCTAAAATTGACGAGGCTATGCGGCAGCGACTGTTACACGAGCAGTTTCAAGCCTTACTTCAGCAGCGGATGCAGGCAAGTCCGGTGAAGCTTTTGCCAAAGGCTGCGCCTTCTAAGTCTTCTCACTCTTCTTCGCCCTCTAAAGCTCCCTCATCTAAAGCTCTCTCATCTAAAGCTCCCTCCCCTCAGCCAGTAGAAAAATCTCGCCCTCCAGAAAGACTACTAAAAGCGGGAGCAGCGCGTGCCTAATTCTGAAGAAAATAGCCACGACTCGACCGGACTCTATTCAGCCCGTCTTCATCCAACGGTGCGATCGCTAGGCTGGGTGAGTCTCTTTGCCGATTTTGCTAGCAAGATGGTCTACCCCATTACGCCGTTTTTTTTAACGACTGTGCTGGGTGCTCCCGTATGGACAGTTGGTGTTATAGAAGGCATTGCAGAAAGTACGGCAAGCTTACTAAAGCTGTATTCGGGCTGGCTTTCTGACCGGGCTGGAGTGAGAAAACCGTTTGCGATCGCTGGCTACGGGCTAGGCGCGGCTTCTAAACTAGGACTGGCCTTGGCGGGTAGCTGGATGGCTGTGCTGGGCGCTCGCTGGCTCGACCGTGCGGGTAAGGGGCTGAGGGCTGCGCCGCGAGACGCGCTGATTGCTGAAAACTGTGGGCCACATCAGCGAGGGCGGGCCTATGGGTTTCATCATAGTTTGGAAACTGTGGGCGAAGTGCTGGGGCCTTTGGCTGGTTTTTTGTTTTTGTGGCAGTATTCAGATAATTATCGGGGCGTGTTTGCGGCTGCTTTTTTGCCTGCGCTGTTGGGTGTTTTGGTTTTAATCAAAGGCGTTAAGGAGCTGAAGCCGACGGTCGCGACAACGGGGCGATCGCTGCCAAAATTCACTTTCAAAGGACTGCATCCTGTGTACCGGCAGTATTTGGTGGTGATTGGTTTGTTTGGGCTGGGGAATTCTTCAGATGCTTTTTTGCTGGTGCGATCGCAAGACTTAGGCTTCAGCGGTTCAGATTTATTGTTGCTATACGCGGCTTTTAACTCGGTGTCCGTATTTTTAGGCGTGGCGGTCGGCAATCTTTCCGACCGGGTGGGCAGACAGCCGCTTTTAGTGGCAGGCTATGGATCATTTGCATTGGTATATCTAGGGTTTGCAGTTGCTCAAAACCCGGCGTTTATCTGGATTTTGTTTGTGTTTTATGGCCTTTATACCGCGCTGACTCGGGGCGTTCAGAAGGCTTTGGTAGCAGACTTAATCCATCCTGATAGGCGCGGGGCGGAGATTGGCACGTTTCATATGCTGGTTGGACTAGCGGCGCTGCCTGCTAGTTTGCTGGCCGGATTCTTGTATACGCAGGTATCGGTGGGCGCGCCGTTTTTTGTCAGCGCGGGAGTGGCGGCAGTTTCAGCGATGCTGTTGAGCCGACTCAAGCTACCGCCAAAGCAAACAACTGTCCCCAATCTTGCGTAAACTAACTATATTAAACTCTTAGAAATAAGCTGAGGACATGTCGTATAGGCGTAAAAGCAAGCTCCAGAACAACGCTCAAAATTTCATCCTCAAGCTGCGCGATGAGGTGATGTCTGTTGTTGATGCGCCTACAGAAAAGCGCCGTCTTGCCGCTTTGCATACCGAGGTAGAACATCACCATGGCCCGATGGAGGCCGAGCTGAATTCGGATGAGGCGGTTGTACTCTGTGTGGTGAAAGATGGAGAGAGTTTGGTAGGTGCCTTCGTTAAGCACTATTTAGCGCTTGGGTTTAAGCATCTTTTCTTTTTGGACAACGGCTCTACAGACCGAACAATCAAGATTTTAAGCGCTTATAACCAAACAACGGTGGTTTCTTCTGCTAAACCGTTTGGAGAGTATTACGTGACCTTTAAAAACTTTCTGATTCAGGCATTTGGACAAGGCAAGTGGTGCTTAGTGGCTGATATTGACGAGTTTCTTCATTTCCCGCTCAATCAGCGACTAAGTGACGTTTTGGCCTATCTAAACCGATATAACTACAGCGCTGTTTGCGTTCAGATGTTAGACATGTTCTCTAAAAAAGGAATAGCGCTTAGCAAGCATCAAGCTATTTGGACATTAGAGCATCTGAGATCTACCTTTTGCTACTACGATCTAAGTGGGATTGATCGGAAAAAATATGTCCGAAGATTACAGTCTCGGGTGCATTCAGGGCTGAATTTTCTATATGGCGGTATTCGTAAAACAGCATTCAATCGAGATTGTTTTCTGACTAAAGAAGTTCTTTTTCGTGTTAGCGGAGGCACCTGCCTAAAGTCGTCTCATCTGCTCCATCGGTCGAGAATTGCTGACTTTTCCGCCGTTTTCCTACATTACAAGTTTATTGAGGATTTTTACGCTGCTGCGGTTGAGGCCGTCGCACAAGAAAACCATTGGCGCAAGAGCCACGAATATAAGGCTTACTTAACTGTGCTGGCTCAGGCCACGTCAGCAGAAAGTGAAGGCGATCGCGAAAAGGAATCTGTTTTTTCTCTCTTTCAGCCATCGTCTCTATTGCTTAAAGAAATTGACGATTTGATAGATCATAACTTTCTATTTGTTTCCGATGAGTTTCGCACGTTTTGTTCTAGCGCCTGTGGGAGTCGCCGATGAAACTCTTTTACTACCAGACAACTCACCCTTCAAAAAACTTTGGAGATGAGCTAAACCCCTGGCTATGGCCGCGCCTGCTGCCCTTTGACGATGACCTAAAAACGGTCTTCGTTGGGATTGGCACCGTTCTTAATGACGCTACGCCGGACTGGGTAAACCATGCAGACAACGCTATTTTCTTTAGCACAGGTGCGGGATATGGGCAGAGCTTGCGACTGAAAAAACAGCCAAATTGGAGAATTTACTGCGTTCGTGGCCCTTGGTCAGCTCGCAAACTCAAGCTGCCTGCTCAGCTAGCTATCACTGACGGGGCAGCCTTGCTTAAGCGCTACTTTTCACCTGTTGCGATCGCCCAGCGCAAATACAAATTTTCCTACATGCCCCATTTCCGCCACGGAAACCCTCACCGCATGAAAGCAGTTTGCCGAGCCGCAGGCATTCACTACATCGATCCAGCAGGAGAGGTGGAAAAGACAATCTCAGCAATTTCTCAAAGCAATACTTTAATCAGCGAAGCGATGCATGGCGCTATCGTTGCGGACGTTCTGAGAGTGCCGTGGATACCTGTGCGTACCAGTCCTAAAATATCGCTTTTTAAGTGGCGCGACTGGTGTGCCTCTATCAAAGTCCCTTATCGCTATCAGATCTTAAAAGGAGTAAAGTTGATTCCTCCAAAAGACTACTTGTATCCGGTTCGTCCATTTTTACAAGGGCAAGGTTCAGTTGCTAGCTTGTTTGACGGTATGAGAATGAACGCTGGCATCAATGCCATAGATATTGCCGCTTCAGATCATTTATGTGCTCAGCTAGAAGCTGTAACTAAAGTGACGCCCTACCTCAGCAGTGAAGAGCATCTTGAAGTTTTGGTGGTGAGGTTAGAATCGCGTTTATAACAGCTAAAGCAAGACATTCGTAAAGGTTTATTCTCATAATTATTATGTTAGTAGCTAGCCCGCTGATATCTGTTGTCATCGCCACGAGAAATCGGCGCGATCGCATCGTCGCCACCATAGATAGCATTTTGAGCAACGATTACCCATCGTTTGAGATTCGAGTAGTCGATCAAAGTACGGATGATGCTTGCGATCGCGCCATGAAAAAGTACGAGGGCGACGCTCGGATTATCTACCACCACACCTCTACTGTAGGCATGGCAAAAGCGAGGAACTGGGCGATCGCCCGCTCAAAAGGTAACTT
>JBARVS010000070.1:0-9218 GCA_049646385.1 Phormidesmis sp.
CTTCAATCTGCGATCGCAAATCGTCACCGCTAGATGTTTTAAATGACTCGTTTGGATCGGTGCCAGATTGTGACATGACTTCCCAAAAGCGTTGATTTTCTTAATCTTAGTCCAGATCGCTTAGACCGTAGCGCCGACTAGCTCATTTACCTGCTTGCCAATCTCAAAGAAGTAAGCGCCGTTTTCTTCGGGAGTGCCCGGTAAAATGCCGTGGCCCAGGTTCAAAATGTGACCTTTAGGGCCCGCTTTTTTGACCGTATCAATGATGCGATCGCGAATCATCTCCTTCCCACCAAACAGCACACCTGGATCCATATTTCCCTGTACCTTCATATCAGGCCCAAGGCGGCGGCGAGCATCGGCCATATCCACCGTCCAGTCAACGCTGATAATATCAACACCCGACTCGCGCATAATTTCTAACAGGCCCGCGCTACCGCTCACCAGCAAAATCAACGGCGTATCAGGATGAGTTTGCTTAACCTGACGAACGATTTGCTGCTGATAGGGCAACGCAAAAGTGCGGTAGTCTTGAGGGCTAAGCTGACCAGCCCAAGAGTCAAAAAGCTGAACAACCTGAGCGCCGCAGTCAATTTGATGGCGCACGTAAATAGCGATGTTATCTGCAATTTTGCTTAGCAGGCCGTGCAGCATTTTGGGCTGCGTAAACGCCATGTTTTTAATAATTGAATAGGTCTTAGAGCCTTTACCCTCAACGATGTAGGCCGCTAGCGTCCAAGGCGCGCCAACAAAGCCCAGCACGGTAGACTCGTTGCCCACCTCAGCGCGAAGTGCCCCTAAAATTTTACGAATGTAGGGCATCGACTCATCGGGCTCTAGCGTCGTGAGCGCATCGATTTGAGCCTGATTGCGGATAGGAGAGTCGATAATCGGGCCTTTCCCTTCAGCTACGTCCATCGCGACACCCATGCCGGGTAAGGGGGTAACAATATCAGAAAATAAAATAACGCCATCCGGCTTAAAGGCTCGCCAGGGCTGTAGCGACACTTCAATAGCGACTTCAGGAATTTCTGATCTATCGCGAAACGAAGGATACTTATCTCTCAAGTCGCGGTATGCCTTCATATAGCGGCCCGCCTGACGCATCATCCAGACCGGCGGGCGCTCAACAGATTGGCCCTGGGCCGCGCGGAGTAAAAGAGGCGTTTGGTTAGATCCGGTCATGAGAGGGCTCTTAATGTCTGATTTATTTTTTCATAGTTAAGCTTATCATTCGCAGCAGCGGCGCAGCCTGCCAATCGCCACTCGTTCCCTCAGGCGCGTAAAATTGAAGTTAGTAAAGAACTGTAGACTCACTGGCAACGGCCCGATCAAGATTTTATGGAAATTGTGAACTTTTTTGAAAAGCTAGCCGGACGCTGGTTTTCTCAGCGCACTACTCATGCGCTCTCTACCCAGCAGTCTAAAGCAGGCAAGTCTGATTTAGAAGTAGAGTTTCTCGCCCCTGAGACCGATGCCGTACAGCAGCTTTATCAGCAGCAAAAGTCAGCGCCTTTAAATCAGCCGCTCTCAAAACCTCTATGTGGTTTGCGCATTCAGCAAAGCAGCACGATAGAGGGCGATAGTCGGCCCAAGGTTGCGACAACGCTGCTCGTACCGCTGACGGCTCAAGCGGATGACAGCGCTGAAAAAGCCGTCTATCGAGGCAGGCTCTTACGCAGTGGGGCGACCGAGCAAAGCACCTACACCTTAGATCAGGAAGTGCTTACTATTGTGAGCGACGGTAAAGAGGCGCAGGTAGAAGAGCGCATATGGTTTATTAATGACAATTTGCGAATGCGTACGGTGAACACAGCCCTAGCTAGCGGGCTGCGAATTGCTTCTTTCTGCTCGGAAATTCGCATGGGTGTAAAGCCGCCTGCTAGCTAGCGCGGCTCTATGCAGCGGGTGCTTTACGGGCGTTTTGAGGGTGCTTTAGGGCGCTTCGCAGGCTAAGGCCATTGCGCTCTGCTTAGCCAAGCGCAAGGTTTGAGCTGAGAAGGGTAGCGCTGGCTTAAAAGGCTGAATGGCTCTAGCTGAGGCGTAAAGCACGCCTTTGGATTGGGGCTGCGATCGCAAAACGCCTAAAGCTTCATCAGCCCCCACAGCATCAAGATCTAGCACCTCGGCTGAGGCGGCGTGAGCAGGCGTTGTATAAGCAGAAAATTCGCGCCAAGCCTTATTGTCAAAGCTTTTCCGCTTTGGCCTATCTGATCTAGCAGATTTCAGCTCGCCCTTTGGTTGAGCCGCCGTTTGCGCAGGCGCATGGGCAGACGGCGTAGCCGCGATTCCCGGCGGAGCAGGTATTGTAGCCAGATCGAAGGAAATCGCCTTTGAGTGCCCATCAGCCGGGACACTCTCTTGAGCATAGAAACTTCCGTTAGCAGACGATTGGCTTGGATGCGCGCTGCCCGACAAAGACTGCTCTTTAATACGAATAGAGTGGTGTACAGCAGGCACAGCAGACGGCAGCGGCGCTAGTTTTACCTCACCAAACTCTCGGCAAACAGCCGCTTCAAACTCGTAAGTAACATGGCGAATGGGCTGACCACGACGGTTCCACAGCTCCAAAATTTGCCTGACCGACACCGACTTATAGCGACCTTGATAAAGGGCTTCTACCACCGCATCTCGAATCCAGCTGGGCCGATAAAACGCTAGCCACAGCGACACCCACTGACGCGCATCGTGATGGCCCAGTTCAAATCGGTAGCCTTCCATTAGGGTTGCGGCTTGCTGCGCCTCTAATGACGTAGAAAATGTGGCCGAAGTCATGATCAATTGCTATCCGTTCAATAATCTTGGCTTAAAGGTACGTCAGTGTGTACGCTTAGCACTTAACTGCGCAGCACTCCATCCGAAATACCACCCGAAATACCACTGAAACGGCACCCAACACATACAATTTCAGGGTAGCTCAATTTACCTTGCCTCGCTCTTTTGTCTTTTTTTAAGGCTGCTCTATCACCCCGCCTTCCACTCGCCGAACTCGCGGCGTATCAAACGGATCGCTATCGCCTATCCAGCTAAAATTGCTCAGGCGAAAGCCGACAGAACCCGTATTTTGAGTGGTGTCGTAACGTACCAAAATGCCGTAGGTGCGACGGCTATATTCCAGCGAAAGAATCGTATTAATAGCTCGGTTTTCATTGAAGCTAAGCGCGGTTTGAAATCCAGCTAAGAAGGGGCCATAGATCTGCTGCACAATGCCTAAAGATAGAATATTTCTGTCTACTTCACGGTCGAATAAAAAAGGAGAGTTGGCCCCGCCAATAAAGGACTGAGAATAGCCTGCATTAAAGCGGGTATAGTCGGCAAAGTTGCGAGCAAAATGACCGACCTGCCCTTCTATGCCAATCTCGGCTATCAAATTGCTTTGAAAGTCACCATTAGAGTAGCGAGTGCCAGTGGTTCTAATTCCTGACGTGAGATTAAGATAGGGGACAACGGGCTCGGGCGTGAAGCGCAGTCCTTCGTCTTGAGTAGGGGGTTTGGGCTCGCCGCGCCACAGATTGAAATTTTTTCGCAGGGCGGCGCTGACCTGATAGCGGCCTAGCGTTACTCGGCCCGAGTTAGATCTCAGGTTGGCTCGATCTGTTTCGGCGTTGATGAGCTGGGCGCTGGCCTGATAGGTTAGCTGAGGGCCATTTTCACCTAGCTGAACGGTGGGTGAGAGCAATACCGCGCCAAAGCTTGACTGCACGTCTTGAAAGCCTAACGAGCCGTTAAACAAGCGCTCGCGATAGCTGTACTGTACGGCGAGGCGATGGTCGCCAATGAGCTGCTCGGCGCGAAGGCTGGTGCGGAGCTTTTCGGTAATGTTGACCGGATCAAGGCTGGTGAGGTCGGCGCTGCCGTTAAGCGTTGTCCGGGGGCCAAGGGTGGCGCTAAGCTCTGAGGTGACACCGAAGTTATCAAGCGAGAGGGGGGAACCTTCGCTGCTCAGCGCCTTGGCTAAGAAAAACTGAGGTGTTGCGGTAAAGCGAACGCGATCGCTGGCAACTAAAGGGACTTCACGACCGAGATAAAGCCCGCCGCGATCGCTCCCATCCACCCCAACGCTAGCAGGCACCGGACTTAAGTCGTCAGGGTTGACAGTCCCCCGACTCAAAAGAATGCGGTTTCGCAGCAAAGGCAGTGAAAACCCTTGATCGAATACGAGGCGCGGACGCTTGAGCAGCAGTTCGTCCTGCTGAGGCGAAATATTGCGCAGCCACAGGCTAGTCGCTCTAAGTTCTAGCTCAGGCGGCGAAAACGGGTCGTTGGTAATTCTAACGTCGTTTGCTCGCCATCCTTCCACATCAAAAGACAGCGAGGCGGTTTCAAAGCGTAGCTGCCGCAGATTGCCCTCCGCAGTGTTAGACGGGCGCGTGCTGTCGCTGGTAGCAATTTGCACGCTGCCATCGCCAAATACCTGTAGGTCGCGGTTGATCGGATCGTAGGCTCTGCGAACAGCCGTGGGTGAGGTTTGGCTAGGCGATTCTAAGGGCGATCGCAGATCACCTTCAATATCTGGCAGGTACAGCGTGCCAACGGCGTTGTTAACCGTGCCCGCCTGCTGAATAAAGTTGTACTCTAGGCGGCTACCTCGAACGATTTGAGCGCCTCGGGTAAGCAGCACCTCGCCATCGGCCAAGGCATAGCGGTTGATCAAGTTCAGCCACAGCTCGTCGGTCTCAATGATGGCATCGTTGAGTCGGAGCACAACATTGCCCCTGGCCGTTACAACTTGAGCTGCCGGATCATATTCCTGGAAATCAGCGGTAAGCCTTAGCTGAGAAATAAATTCTTCGGGGGTTAAATCACCCGCACCTTCTGTAGGCAGGGCATCTGTAGATTGAGTATCTACAGTCGGAGTATCTGCAGGCCGAGTATCTACAGGCTGGGTCGGCTCTGCCAAGGTAGAGTCAGGTTGAGGCTCGCTTTGAATGGGCCTCTCAAAAGCGCCTGGAACAGGGGTATCACTTTCAGGCTCAATGGGTTCAGCGTTTAGCCTCGGCAAGTCATTTTCAGCGTTGACGGGTTCAACGTTCAATTCAGGCAGATCGCCTGATTGAGCTTGTAATCGAGCTGGGCTAGGGAGCTGTTTTGACTCAGCCGCTAACGCACTCACAGCAGAGAGTTGGAAGGGAACAAAGTCGGCTGCGTTGGCTGCGCTGCTGGCCTCTTTATTAGCTGAAGCTAACAGCTCGTTTAAAAGATTGTCAGGCTTTTGCTCTGCTGGGGCTGAAAGGCTTGCAACCACTTCAACAACGGGCTGCTGCGAAGGTAAATGAGGGGGTAAGTCGAAGTAAACCATGCTTTGTTAACCGCTTTGTTAACCTTCCGACAAACCGCTCGCACTCGCAAAAGAACAGCCCGACAAAGCGGGCTGACTTAAATCAATATTGAGATACGTAATTTAGATGCATTTAATCAGCAACGCGACGCTGCTTGTGACACAACATTTTGTGTCTTTACCAATTTTTCAGCCGCTAGAAACCATTTAATACACAGCGTTAGCACAACGGTCGGGTGTATTAAATAGTTATGCTCTGGCTATTTGGTTGGCTATTTCCTAATCAAAATCGCTGTTGCCAGGGTTACGAGCAGGGTCTCCGCTCAAGAAACCAAAGATAAAGAGACCGATGAAGAAAGAGATTGTGATGTAAACAACAATTTTGAGCGTTACCATTTCTTTTACTTCCGATGTAAAAATTCAGCTGTTATGTCATCATATCGCACTGCATCACGCTCCTTGCTAGGCGCACCGTGAAGTTGTGTAAACAAACACACTAACGCTCACTCGCCGTCCGCTTTCCAAAACACCATTTTGGCAGCCAAGACGTTGCTCAAATCCTTTAAGGCAGTTCCTTCATCACTGATTTTGGGCAAAGCACGGATCTCGCCGATGCCTAAAAAATCCTTTGTTGCATCGTTTAAAATGCGCAGCGGTTGCCAAGGAGGTGCAGATATCTGAGTGAGGCGCTGCCGATCGCTCAGGCCGCTGATGCCGGGTTCTGTGAGCGCGAGCTTTTGACCCTGGCACCAGCGGCGAGCTAAAGGAGGCGATAGGGCGATCGCTCTCAAATGTTCAACTGCCTTCCCAGCCGCGTCAGGCACGAACGATTCTGCGGCAATAGCCTGCTCTAACGCCGCTAACGTTAGGCTATTTAAGAGATTAAATCCACTGCTGTGAGTGCGCGTTAGCTGCGCTAGCGTAGCCCCGCTCCCCAATGCCTCACCTAAATCACGGGCTAGCGAACGAATGTAAGTGCCGGGGCCACATTCTATTTCCACAGCTAGTTCTGGCTGCTTTCCAGAACGCCACTCAACAGGCGTTAGCTGATGTACAACAACCTGACGAACGGGCACATCCACCGTTTTACCCTGGCGCGCGAGGTCATAAAGCCGCTTGCCCTGCACCTGAATAGCGCTGTACATCGGCGGCGTTTGGCTTAAAGTCCCGACGAACTGCGGCAGCAAAGCCTCAATATCAGATAGCTGAAGGTGAGCCGCATCGCGCTGAGTAAGCACCTCACCTTCTAAATCATCTGTTACTGTCGTCATTCCAAAGCGAATGATGGCGCGGTATGACTTACTCGCTGGCAGGTATTGCAGCAGCCGAGTAGCTCGACCGACAGCAAGGGGTAATACGCCGATTGCTAGCGGATCTAAAGTACCGCCGTGGCCAACTTTTTTGGTATTTAGCAGTCTGCGAACGCGAGCAACGCAGTCGTGGGAAGTCCAGTGAGCAGGCTTGTTTAAATTGATAAAACCGTCCATTTTTAAGCTCTTCTTCAGGCTGGTCTGCAAACTATTTTTTGAGGCCATTCCTTAAACGCTAACTATCACTTTCGGAGCTGCTCTCGAAGCTGCTCATCTGTGAACTCAAGACTCAAGCTAAGCGGCATTTCTGGCTGGCTAAAGCGGGTGGTAAACGCGCTGGTAAGCACGGGCTGAAATCGACTATCGCCCTTGAGATAAAAGCTTAAAAACGCCAAACTCATAGATTCCATATAGGCTTGAGCAACGTCAGGCACGGGGCCAATCACTTCAGGCGGCAGGCCAAACGTTTCGCCACCTGTTGAGCCAATGGTTGAAAAATGGGTGGCCCCTTCCATCAACAGTAGATAGCGATCGCGAGTAGTAAGCCAGGTAAAAGGGATAATTTGCTCAGGTAGGGCCGGGGCCACCGTATCGGCGCTGCCAGCGACCACGAACGTCGGCACGTCAATTTTGCTGAGGCTATCGGGGCCAAAAATAGCGTCAGACACAGGGTTAATCGCGAAAACGGCCTTAATGCGAGGATCTTTGAACTCAAGGCTGTCCTGATCAGCGCCGCCTAAGGCCACGGCCTGACATTGCAACAGCAGCGAAATATCTACGCTGAACGATGGCGGGCAGGCGCTGCGCAGCGACTTTAAGTTAACGGGCGCGCCCGCCACCGCTAGCGCCGTGTAGCCGCCAAAAGACTGGCCGATGATACCCACGTTGTTGAAGTCTATATGGCTGAAGTTTTGGTTAATGAGCGATCGCGCCTCTAGCTCCCTTAGCACCGTTGACACCAGCTGAGGCCGATTGACAAACTCTTCAGTCGGAATAGCGCTGCCCGTTAACCCATCAATGAAATTGCCAATTTGATCTTCATTGCTGCCGGGATGCTCTAAATTAATCACCGCAAATCCATACTGAGCCAAAAACTGGGCCAGATAAGCGTAAGAGAGTCGGCTGCTGCCTACACCATGTGAGATCACAACGGCTGGATATTTGGCTGACTGCTGGCGCGCAGAACCGGGCAAAGGCTCTGGCAAATAAACATCAACCGGAGGGCCAACAATCCTGGGCTTAAGGGTAATCCGCTTGACCTGAAAAGGGCCAGGGCCCGTCACTAAATTATCAAGGTCAGCCGCAGAAACGCCCTCTGGGAAAGGAGCGATCGCATTTTGAAAGGCCAGCTCCTCAACGAGAGAAGTCGCCAGCCTGCTTTGCTCAAAGGCTCTGCTGGCTTGAGAAGCGATCGCCTCACCCTGCTTTAAATCAATGCGCAAAACCGGCGTAGGAAACCGACGAATCACGTTGATAATCGTCAGACCTTCGGCAGAATCAGCCGCAGAGAGAATAGCCGCACCGCTCAGACCCTGTTTGCCCGACAGCCTTGCGCCAGTCCGAAACACCTCCCCCGCACGCCCCAGCAAAAAGTCACCCTGAGGGGAGTAAAGCACCTGCGCCACCGTCGTCACATCGACATCTAACCGTTGAGAAAGCAGCTCGCGAGCCTGCGACAGCGTACTCGGTTCCACCTGCGCCACAAAAGGAGCCAGCTCAGCCGTAATTCGCCCTTCTTCCACAAAAGTCTCAATCGACGCTACCGAAACACTGCGCTCAAAGGCCCCTACAGAAAAAATAATCCGCTCGGCAGCCTGACTAGGGCGAGCGGTCTGCGGGAGTAAAACCAAAGCAAATTGCAGTAAAGCTAGCCTGAAGTATGGTCTCCAACGCCAGCGCCGATAGCAAGAAAATTCCATAGACCTCATCATAGGGCAACTTCCTTGGCATTAGCAGGTAGTCTCAAAAAGTAAACTGAAGAGTGCATACACATAGACGCACGCTTAAGCCAGCACCCTGCCGACTCATTTAGCCTGTGGAATTACGGTAAATTATGCTGAGGAAAACGTCCAAACCTATAAATTTCCAATGAACTTATAACAAAAGTAACGGACGGCTCTTTTACGTGCCTTCACCGGGCCATACAATTAAGCCAATCACCTGGGTTCATCTTCATTAAAGCAACGACTTAAAGCAACGACGGGAATTGCGCCTTTTTTAGCGCCTTTTTTTTAGCGCCTTTTTTTTAGCGCCTTTTTTAGGAGAACTGCCAATGGTGACCGATCAAAGTGCTATCAGTGATTTAGCAGAAATCATACAAATCTACCGAGAGCAAAGACTTACAGGGTTTGTAACCATTAGCTGTCCAGGTAATCAGTGGGCGGCTTACTGCCTGCTAGGTCGGATCGTCTGGATTAAATCTAGAGTCCATACTCTCCGCCGCTGGCAAAGGAACTTGGCTATTCATAGTCCAGGTTTTTTTGAGCAAATGACTCAGCCCGCCAGTCTTCAATCTGCCAGTCTTCAATCTGCCAGTCTTCAATCTGCCAGTCTTCAATCTGCCAGTCTTCAATCTGTCAGTCTTCACTATGAGCACTGGAACTACACTGCTTTGGCTCAAAGAGTTAAGC
>JBARVS010000071.1:0-3933 GCA_049646385.1 Phormidesmis sp.
TTCAAAATGGACATGTTATGAGTTTTTTGGGATGAATGAAGGCGTCGCAGACTGCTATTTAAGCATCTGTTAAAAGATAAAGTCGCAGCAGATAAAGACTGAAGGACTGTCCTACAATAAGTTTAGACATTAAATTTTAGATATTTTGTCCAGTGCGCAGTCGGCAAACGCTTTCCGGCGATTTTTTCATGCCCCTTGTTTTATTTGCTTTGTTTTTAGGCTTGGTGACCTACTGGGTGATCAGCCGTAGCTTCACCAATATGACCACGACGCCTATTTGGATGCTCTGGCTGGTGATGATGACACCCGTGCTAGTGCTAACCCTTTGGGTGCTAATTAAAGGTGAGGAGCCGCCACCGCCCATCCTAATCTACGGCCTGTTAATTTTATGCCCGCTGCTGTATGCCGTAATGATTTTGGTGGGCACATCATCCCAAAAGAAAAAAGAGCCGGAGGATAGCACTCAAGCTGCTGCTAATACATCGCAGGCCCTGATAGAAGACAAAGCCCCAAAGAACGCGACGAAGGCAGCGCCGTCAAAGCCTATTACCCGAGACGAAGAAACGCAGCTACAGCGATGCTTTCCCTGGTCTACCTACTATTTACAAGATATTGAATACCGCCCTCAGGCGATGATTTGCAAGGGGAAGCTGAAGGCATCACCGGGTGAGGCTTATCAAACGGTTCAAGAAAATGTTGAGAGCAGCTTTGGCGATCGCTTCCTCGTCCTCTTACAAGAAGGTCTCAACGGCAAGCCTTTTTTTGCGCTAGTGCCTAATCCGCAGTCTAAGCGATCGCCCGAAGCATCCTTGCCAGAACTGCCAGTGCCACCGGCAGGCGGCGCTGCTGCTACGTTTGCCCAAGCTGCTCAAAAGGCCCAGGCTGCGCGCCTGCGTCGGCTAAACGATCCGGCTTCTTTAACCAGGCCGTGGCTGGCCTTAGCGCTACTGGTGACCACCTTAGTGACCACTACATTTGCTGGCGTTGCTTTTATCGAAGGCGTGCAAGATCCACAGGCGCTCAGAGCTAATCCAGCGCTGCTGCGTCAGGGCTTGGCCTATGGTATTTCGCTGATGGCGATTTTAGGCGTGCATGAGGGCGGTCATTATCTCGCGACTCGCTATCACAAGCTTAAGTCCACGCTGCCGTATTTTATTCCGGTGCCCTTCTTTTTAGGGACGTTTGGGGCGTTTATTCAGATGCGATCGCCCATGCCCAACCGCCGCGCCCTATTTGATATTGGCATTGCAGGGCCGCTATCGGGCTTAGTCGTCAGCCTGCCGATTTTGCTGTGGGGGCTGGCGCATTCTACCGTAGTGCCCCTAACCGAGCAGTCTGCGCTATTCACCTTTGAATCGCTAGATCCTAGTCGGTCTATGCTGCTACTCATTATTAGCAAGCTAGCGTTAGGGAGTGACCTACCAGCAGGCAGCGCCTTGAATTTGCACCCGGTCGCCATCTCAGGCTGCTTAGGGCTGATTGTCACCGCGCTAAATTTGATGCCTGTAGGTCAGTTAGATGGCGGACATATCGTCCATGCAATGTATGGTCAGCGAACTGCCGTCATCGTCAGTCAGGTGGCTCGCTTCTTAATGCTGATTTTGTCCTTCGCGTATGAAGAGTTCTTTTTGTGGGCGATATTGCTACTGTTTATTCCCTCTGATGAGCCCGCTTTAAACGACGTGAGCGAACTCAACGGCCCCCGCGACTTTTTGGGCCTGCTGTCTTTGACGCTGCTAGTGCTAATTATTTTGCCAGCGCCTGCTCAGCTAGCGGCGTTGATTTTCTAGGTTTTTAGATGGCAAGTCCTAAAACTAAGCTTTAAAGCGAGAGGAAACGAGCAAATGTCTCAAGATGCAGCGCCAGATATTGTCCACTGGCTAGGCGAAATACAGTCGCTTCAGCGTCAGGTTGCCGAGCTTAGGCAGGAGCGTGATTTGGCATATGCCAGCGCGGATCATCTGCGGGGGCTTTATGAGTCAGAAGCCAAGCAACGGCAGCGAGACGTTGTTGCCGCTGGGCAGCAGATTGAGCGCCTGCAGCAAGCGCTAGCACCGCAGGTAGAACCCCTTAATTCGTCAGTTTCAGAAATTGACATTCAAGGTAATCATTCGGTTGAGCAGCTACAGGCACAGCTGACAGCGGCCAGAGAACAGTGTGAGCGGCTAAAAGAACTGCTGCAGGCAGAACAAAGGGAGCACGCTCAAACTAGAGAGAGCCTAACTACGGCCTTGGGCGATGCGGTTGATCTGTTAGCTAAGGAACGTCTAGGCACAAATCAGCCTTCTCTTTAAACGACACGGCCTAAAACGACACGGCCAAAAAACCCAGCGCCCGCACCAAAAATATTAATTCCGTCAAAACCCAGCAGAGCATATCAAGTTAGAATCCCATGGCTTGAGCTAGGCTGTCTGCGTCAGATTCTAATCCTGATTGAAATTGATTGCCGCTACGTTTGATGGCCGCTTCTGGATCTTTTAGGCCGTTGCCCGTGAGAATGCACACAATCCGCGCGTTCGCAGGCACCTGATCTTTTACCTTAAGCAGTCCAGCTACAGAAGCTGCGCTGGCAGGTTCGCAAAATACGCCTTCTTCGGCAGCCAAAATGCTATAGGCAGCGGCAATTTCATCGTCAGTGACAGCGTTAAATGCACCGCCGCTTTCGTCCCTGGCAGCGATCGCCTGATCCCAGCTTGCCGGATTACCAATGCGAATAGCCGTGGCAAACGTATCAGGCGCTTCAATCGGGTGGCCCAAGATCAATGGCGCAGCGCCCGCCGCCTGGAACCCCATCATCTGCGGCAGTTGAGTGCTCATACCCGCCTGCTTGTACTCATTAAACCCTTTCCAATAGGCCGTGATGTTGCCTGCGTTGCCTACCGGAATGCACAGCCAATCGGGTGCGTCACCTAGAGCATCTACTAGCTCAAAGGCAGCCGTCTTTTGTCCCTCAATGCGATAGGGATTGACTGAATTTACCAGCGTAATCGGGTACTTGTCAGCCACCGACATAACAGAAGAAAGCGCCTGATCGAAGTTGCCTTTGATGGCCAAAATTTCAGCCCCATACAGCAGCGCTTGAGCGAGCTTGCCCATGGCTACATAGCCGTCGGGAATTACAACGTAAGCCCGCAGCCCACCGCGTCTGGCATAGGCTGCTGCGGCTGCAGAGGTATTACCGGTACTAGCACAGATAACGGCCTTAGCCCCTTCTTCTTTTGCTTTAGAAATCGCCATCGTCATGCCGCGATCTTTGAAGCTGCCTGTAGGATTGAGGCCATCGTACTTAACAAAAACCTGTACTGACTTACCAATGCGCTGGGCGATCGCAGGCACCGGAATCAGCGGCGTATTGCCTTCGTGCAGGGTTACGACTGGGGTGGCGTCGCTAACGGGAAGATACTGACGGTAGGTTTCAATCAACCCTTGCCAGCCGCTGTGTAGCGGGCGACTTTTAACATTTGAAGGATGGGGTTTGTCGAGGCTAAGAGTCACAGTATTTTCCAGAAATAGCAAGTCTATGCAAAAGACATCGGCACTCAAGTTTACCTCGAACCCTTCTGCTGATGTTGATATCAGCAGGTGAATTATTCGCCACTTGGTAAATTGCCACAGCTTAGGCGTAAGACCGAATTCTAGATTAGTACCATCGGCTCAACAACTAGCAAATTTGATGTTTTGGTTGCAATCTCTTAAGTTTTGATTAAGTATAAATAACTAGCGAACCTGATAAGTGTTTAGTCGTAAGGGTCAAGTTTTCTCGCTAAGGATCGCTTATAACGCTGGTATTGGCGCAATAACCGCAGAGTTAAGTAACCATATGCCATAGACTAACTTGGCTTGCTTTACCAGCGATCGCCTGCCAATAGCTTGAAAAAACTGTATCTATCTGCTGTGAGTAAAGATTATGCCTGTAATGGAACAAAAGCCTCT
>JBARVS010000072.1:0-6332 GCA_049646385.1 Phormidesmis sp.
GGAATCTTTTGCTGAGGCGCTGGCCTAGCGCTGTTTAAGGCTACGCCAGAGGTCATTTCAGGCATGGTTTACTTCTCCTGGAGTTGAGCAATACACGTATGCAGCTAATATTTTTTATGAAAGCATCTGGGCGCTATAGCAAGCCTAGCTTTACTTCCGCTGCTTCTGCGTGCGCTCAACCGCTTTGAGCATGTGATAGGTGATTAGCAGCTGCGTGAGCGCCAGCGGATAGCTTTGCAGGGTTTCGCCAGTAGTGCCCACCACCTTACCAACGTCCTTATTGCCGCCCAAGCTGCAAAACTGACCTAAGTAAGGCACTTCCTTGCACAAAATTCTCTCTAGCTGCTGCACCTGCTCTTCGGTGGCGTGGCCATCTACGCACAGTACGTCCACGGGTTTGCCCATGTCGCGATCCAAAATGAGTCGAATGGCGTTGCCTAAGTCATTTCCTGTGTCATCGAGAATGTGAGTGAAGTCGGGATGAGGCAGCGTAGGCCGCAGCACTAGCTTTACGTCAAGCAGAAGATCGTTGCTCTCTTCGTTGTCTTCGCTGGGCGGAATGAATGAGACAATCACATCCGACCACTGACGCTGAGGGCGAATGAAGTTTTCTGAGTCGGGCTCGCGTTTACGTAAGGCATCTCTTACCTGCTCCTCGGTGTAGCCGCGCTTGCGGGTGTCACGATTAATTTTCCACCTTGCCCGCAAATCTTCTGGTGGGGCCAAATATACCTTTACGTCATAGGCATCGCGAGCCAGCTTAGTTGAGTAGCCCAGCAGCCCTTCTACAATTACAAACTTTTTGGGCTGGATGTATTCGGGTGCGTCAAATCCGCCAGTTGTGTGGTTGTAAATTGGCTTAAGAATGGACTTGCCATTTCTGAGATCTTGCAGGTGCTGCTCGATAATATCGACGTAGTTGCATTTGGGGTCGAGGGCCGAAATGCCCATCTCGGCGCGCTGCTTGCGGTCGTAGCGATGGTAGTCGTCTGTGCAGATGGCGACAACGTTGTCTTCACCTAGCACCTGAGCGATGCCACGGGTCAGGGTCGTTTTTCCAGCGGCGCTATCGCCTACAATGCCAACGATGATCGGACGCTCAGCCATAGTTCCTCCTAATATCTCTTGCGAGAGTCTTTTGCTTCTCTTAACACAGCTTTAATTCTAGAGATTAACGGTCATTGACTCAAGCGGCAGCGATCGCACCTCAGCAGGTCGTTACTTAAATGGGAACGGGCGATCGCCTGTGCAATCCGATCTGAGACTATTAAAACGGTTGAAACGAGAGTCTAACTGCCAAAGACTATGAAAAGCCAATCCCTATCAACTATCAGCTATCAAACAGCTATAGCCCTTAAGCTCAAGTGTTTTTAAACCGCTCTTTGGCCGACTCAAACGCTTCGGCCATCACCTGCTTAATTTTTTCAGGATCGGGCTTTTTACCCCCCATCAAGTCGCCAAAGTAAGCACAAGCACCCTCGCCCAGCGCCCAAGTGTAGCCCGCTGCCCACGACGCGGCCACGACGCTGCCAAAGCCAGGAATGAACTTTACTAGCTCGCGGCCAATTGCCTGAGCAAAAAAGCCGCCAGCGATCGCACTTACCACCCCCCCAGCCTGAGAAGACGTAAGCCGCTGCCCGTAAAGCTGACCTAGCACGCCCACCATCGAAACCTGTAGTGCCGTGAGCACGGGCATCGTGGCAAAAGGTAAAGGCACAGCGGCCAGGGTCGCGGCGATGACCGCAAAGGCCGAAATATAGCGCCTGCCTACATCTCGATACAAATTACCGAGCTGATCGCTAGCGATGTCCTGATCGTCTATAAGCTGATAGATTGCGCTGGCTTCGGCTTCGGGCAATAGTTCTGCCAAGGCATCTCGCAGCGCATCTTGACCGTAAAACACCGGGTCAAACCCATCTTCTTCGAGCGTAAAATCTAGCAGCACGGCGCGATCAAAACAGCCCTTGAACGCCTCTTGCAGGGCTGCGTATGCTCGGGTGAGTTCGGCTTGCTCGGGCGGATAGTCGGGGTGATTATCGCACTCAAGCGGGTAGATTTCATGCAGGCAGGTGACCGCGAGCAGGCAGGGCACGTGCGGATGGCTTTTTCTAAGCTGCGCCACAATCTGCTGAAGCTGATCGACAGCGAAGTCGGTAATTTTCACCGTCAAAATCAAAATTCGGGCGCATTTGCTCTCCTGCTTTAGCTCGTCGCTCAGCTCTTGCACAATGCCTGCGGTTGCTTGGCCAATGTCGCCTAGCCCCACCGTATCGGTAAAAATTAGCAGCGGCAGATCTTCGGAAGGGTAGGCGTAGCGCTGGGTGTTTTGCGTGTGCGGGCGAAATCCTTGCCCGACGATATCGGCAGATACGCCCGTGAGCCCTCGCACAATCGAGCTTTTGCCCGCCTGCGGTTTGCCAATTAGCAGCGCTTCGGTAGTGGGCAGTTCGGCGCGTACCTGCTGCAAAATGTCGGCAATTTTGCGATCGCTCACGCTAAACGACTGCAAAATACTTTGGACGTTGGCATAGGCTTCGCTGGGCTTAATAGCGCCTGTAGGCAACCATTTAGCGACTTGGCTGGCTACCTTGTTCGCAATTTGAGAGCGGGCAATTTTAGCTTGAGCCTGCTCCCAAGCCCCAGCCGAGCGGCTCATAGAACGGCTCACAGAGCGATTGATCGCGCTGCGCCATCCGGGTTTATCAGTCGGGGATGCATTAGGGGGCACTGCCAATTCTTCAGAAAGCTGGTCAGGTGGTGCTTCAGACAGTTCTTTGGCTAGCACCTCAGAAGATTTTTCAGACAGCTCGCTAGGCGAAGTTTCTTCTGAAGTTTCTTCTTGGGGGATGCTGGAGGAATTTTCTGGAGAGTCACCCATAGTTTTGGCCTGCTTTCGTAAGTTTGGCGTTTAAGCGGGTTGCGCCTTAAGCCTAACTATTTTAGATGATCGACCGACTTTGCTTGAAGCGTCAAAAGAACTGCTCTACCGCTAAATCAGTCCAGCTAACATGTTCGTTAGTTAGATCTACGCAAGATTTATCAACGCTGGTCGGTCTTGAGTTTATAGAAACTTTATATTTGGATTGAAAACAACGGCTGCTGTTGTATGAACGGGCGCGATCGCCCCAAACCACCCCAACCAAAAATCTCAAAAGCTCAGCCCAAAGCCGCTTTGTTCATATCAACTGACTCTGTTTTCTTGTTCTTTGTCTGCGTACATTCGGCTACGTGGGTGCTGATCCTATTTGTTTCAAGGGCTTTCAAAAGCTACCGAAAAGAGCCGCTGGTGATAGCTTTTAGGGCGTTTAGTCAATCTTTAATACAGCAGCAGTTAGCGCTATTTAGCAGTTGTTCTAAAGCTGTTCTAAGTCATAGCGATCTGCCTAAAACAATCGGCTGCTGTGCTTGATTAGGCTATCTTTTTTTCAAGAGCTTTTGATATGTCTTTTACCTTTAAACTTCGTTCTTTTGTAGGAACTGCGGCCTGTGCTTTAGCCATCGTAAACGGCGCTATGAGTCCAGCAGTGGCGCAAAGTCGCGATCGCTGGCTCAAAGACAACGAATCCACCACAATGACAGGCTACCTATTGCAAGGCGAAGATGTCTACGCCCTTTGCGACGAAGACTGCCACGATCTCAACCTGTTCCTTTTTAATGAAATGGGCGTGATGGTTGATGCCGACGAGCAAATTGATTCTTTTCCAATGGTGACAGCGCCCTACGACGGAACTTTTGTAATTAAAGTCGCCGTTCCTTCCTGCACCCATTGGGCAGGCTGCGCGGTTTCTGTTAGCTCGGATCGAGGCTTTTAAGGCATCTAGTTCAGCATATTTTTTCAGCGTTGACGTGACCCTCAAAGGGCAAGAAAATCTCTACACAGCTTTCTTGCCCTTTTTCTTGTCTTTTTTTGTCCTCTTTTTGAAGAGCGGCGAATGCCTTAACCCGAGCGACCTATGCGAGAATCGTGATGCCCTCAGTTCTGCATTTTGTCTGCTATGCCACTGCCCTTTGCCACCGACGCTTCAATTTTGTCTGCTATCTCACCTACTATAGAGTTGCCTCAAACTATAGAGCTGCCTCAAATGGGCTGCGGCACCTGGGCTTGGGGCAACCGCCTTCTGTGGGACTACCAGGAGAGTATGGACGCAGAACTCAACGCGGTATTTGACCACTGCGTCAGTCAGGGCGTCACGCTGTTCGACACAGGCGACTCCTATGGCACTGGCAAGCTCAGCGGCCAAAGCGAAAAACTATTGGGCCGCTTTAGCGCCAACTACAGCGGTAAAAACAAAGCAAATATCTGTCTAGCAACCAAGCTAGCGCCCTATCCCTGGCGGCTCACCCGGAACGCTATGGTGTCAGCAGGTAAGGCTTCTGCTCAGCGGCTAGGCCGTTTGGATTTGGTGCAGATGCACTGGTCTACCGCCAACTATCTTCCCTGGCAAGAAGGCCCCTTATTAGACGGACTCGCCGAGCTATGTCACCAAGGCTTGGCAAAAGGCGTGGGCCTCTCTAACTTTGGCCCCAAGCGGCTGCGGCTCGCTCACCAGCGGCTAAGCGAGCAAGGCATCAGCATTCAAACGCTACAGGTGCAATACTCGCTGCTCTCTACCTATCCGATTACTGAGCTAGGGCTTAAAGCAGTGTGCGATGAACTCAACATTCAGCTCATTGCCTACAGCCCGTTAGCGTTAGGGCTCCTCACAGGTAAATATAGCGACCAATCAGATTTACCCAAGGGCCTGCGAAAGTTTGCACTAGGCCAAATTTTACCGGGCGCGGGGCCTTTGTTGAACTGCTTGAAGGACGTTGCCGCCGTCAAACAAAAGTCTATGGCGCAGGTTGCGATTAACTGGTGCATGTGTAAAGGCGCTATCCCGATTCCAGGGGCTAAAACCCTTGAGCAGGCTCGCCAAAATACGGGCGCACTAGGCTGGCAGCTCACTAGCGCAGAAGTTAGCGAGCTAGACAAAGCCTCTGCGAGCTGTACAAAACAGATGGTGCAAAACATTTTTCAGTCAAAATAGTCTTGTTGTTCAGGCGTAAGAAATCTTTGTTTTGCACATAGTTAAGCCTTTGGCAAATACCGCTGGTGCATTTGCTGGGCGATCGCGCCTACCTTCTCTCTTAAATGGGCTGGCCCTATCACCTCACAATCAGCCCCATAGGGCAAAATATCCCGCATAAACCAAAAGGTATTGGTGATACGCCTAACCACTCGCAGCGTTTTTGGCAAGCCATCCAAACGCTCTACAACAGCATCCTGTCCTTAGCCAGAACGTAGAGACGAGCCAAACCCCGCTTCTTAACGCCCGACAAAGGTCGGGCTTTTTATGTGGGAAAACTGGCTTGAGATTTCATTTGATAGCAATGAGCCTTTTTCTAAGCCTAGTGGTCTGCTGTGTTGCTTTTAGCTGGTTTCGGGCAAAACGGTTAGGGATGCCTTGGTTTAGCGCAGGCAAGGCACCCAAGAGTAATGTTCAACAGAGAGTCATTCCAAAGCTTAGCTCTGGGCGTCCCGACTATCAATCGAGGGCCAAGCGTAAGCAAGCCACGGCAATAGGTCAAAAAGTAAGGTCAGCAGAAACCGCAGCGTTTTACAGGCTCAATGAGCTAACACATAGTCCTGAAACAGCGCTGCGGCTAATTGATCATGCGCAGGCACTCAATCCGGAACGTGACAGGATTTGGTGTGCGGAGAAAGCTATTTACGATCTCAAGCGAGATCGCATGTCATAAAAAGAAACGCGCAACCCATATTCTGATGACGAAGCCTCGTTTATATCGCAACCGGAACAATTTGGCGTCAGATATTCACTCAGCTGACACAGCGTTGACACATCCTCCGCCTACAGTCATAGCATTCTCAAAGGAGAGAACATCATGACACTCTATTCTGCGCTCAAAGATAGTATCAGCTACATTGTCGAAGGCGCACTTGAACTGTTCAGCCCCGATCATGACAACTACCCGCCGCTAATCGGCGCTCAATCCTACAGCGGTGATATCTACAGCCACAAGCAGCGCAACAAGTCTCATGACTAGCATTAAGCTCTCAAACTAACATTGTTGATAAACTCGTTAGCGCCTATAGAACCCATTTGAGATATTTTTCAAAATCGGCGAGAATAGTGAAGTCCGTCTATCTCAACAATTATGGCCTACTCAAGCAGTCTGACTGATGCCGAATGGAAAATCCTAGAACCGCTGTTGCCAGAGATTCTACCACCGAAGAAAAAAACGAAGCCCCTCAGTTGGAGCTATCGAGAGCTGATTGATGGGATGCTTTATCGGCTGAAGAATGGCTGTAATTGGGAGGACTTACCCAAGGA
>JBARVS010000073.1:0-4973 GCA_049646385.1 Phormidesmis sp.
AAGGCTGTTAAAGTCAAGTTAGCCATGTTGGGCAATAGCTGATCGTCATCATCCAAATAGGTAACATAGCGCCCTTTAGCCGCCTTGAGTCCAACATTGCGAGCAGCGGCAATCCCCTGATTTTGAGAAAGTCTGACGACTTTGAGACGAGCGTTTTTTAGTATGTCAACGGGCTGTGGCGAGGCGTCATCTACAACAATCACTTCAATACTCTCTTCCGGTTCACCTTCTAGCTTCTGCCCGAGGGCGCTTTGAACCGCTTGCCCCAACAAGTGGGGCCGACTGTAAGTAGGAATAATAATGGTCAACAAAGGTGTGATAACGGGCTGGCTCATGAGGATGCCAAATACCGTTTTTGCAACCGAGCGTGATGACGAGTTAGCCAGCGGTTGAAGGTGTGATCGACTTTAGCAAAGGCTCTTAAGAGCAATCGACTGCCCCGGCCAAAGGTTAGCGTCTTCACGACGGGCGTAAAAACGGTTGCATGACGCCGCCAGCCCAAATGCTTGTATTTAGCCGTAAAGTAGCCGTCTTCAACCACGTTCCACTTATCTCGAAAGTGATGCAGGCTTTTGAGCGTCCACTCATCGCTCCAGCGCAGCATATAAAAGGTAAGATCGCTGCGCTCTAGCGGTGGCCCCGGCACGTAGGTCACCACCGAAGCGGGCTCAAAATACACCTGCTCGCCTGCTGCTATCACGCTCATGCAAAAGTCTAGATGCTCTTTGGTGTTGAGCATTCCTTCGTCTAGCGGGCCGAGCTGGTCGGTAATAGATTTGCGAATGAGGGTGCAGTGAAATTCTGCGAGTTCGGTGGGCTGCCGCTTCAACACGGGCAGCATCTCTTCAATGCGCTTACCTTGAGCCATCATCTTTTCTCTTACCCGACGACGGCCCAGCTTATCTACCCAAATATGAGACTCACCACCCGCAAAGTGCACCACCTCATGCACGGGCTCATCTTGACACATCAGCGGCCCTACCACAGCAGCAGCAGTCTCTTCAGCGCATTGCAGGAGCGCCCTGAGCCAGCCCGGTGAAACAACAACATCATTGTCTACAAACACGAAGTAAGGCGTTTTAACTTTCGCCAAACCCATATTTCTAGCCTGATTAGGAAACAAATAATAGTCGGTTCTAATTAGCTCAAAGCTGCGATACTCAGCCTGAGCTGCTAAATACTGTTGAACATGCGGGGGAGAATTGCCATCAATATAAATCAGCTCGAAGGGAACTTGAGTGTGTTCGTAAAGGCTTTCTAGCGATTCGGCAGTGCAGCTAAATCGCTCACGGGGAACCACCACCAGCGTAACCTGAGGGGCTGTATTTTTGGAGGGATGTAAGATTTGAGCTGTGTTCATAAGAGTTCTTTAGGGTAGATGAATAGCAGTAGAGAGCATAGGGATTTTAGGCGCGATATCTACATCAGATTGTAGAAGCTCTTGATAAAGGTCTAATAGCCGATCGTTGAGCGTATCTAGCCCGTAGTGAGTTTCTACGTAGGCTCGTCCGGCTTGCCCCATTGCGGCCCATCGCTCAGGACTTTCAATTAGGGTGAATAGGGCTTGGGCGATCGCACTAGCATCTCGTTCGGGCACTAGCAAACCAGAAATATCATGTTCCACCAGCTCTGGAATCCCCCCATGGTAGGTACTCACGACGGGCAAGCCCAATGCCATTGCTTCTTTTAAGACATTAACGGGCGCGTCCTGGTTTCCGGCGGCTGAAGTTACGCTTGGGGCCACAAACAGGTGGCTGCGCGTGAGCACCTCAATAATTTCTGCCTCATCTCGCCAGCCTAGCAGGTGAACATTCTCTTGCAAATTCAATGACTCGATCAGCGCTGCTAGCTTTTTGCGCAGCGGCCCGTCGCCGATAATATCGTAGGTGACGTGAGGATAGCGCCGAACGACTTGAGCCATGGCCCAAATGCTGTATTCAAATCCTTTTTTCTCCACCAGTCGGCCCGTTGCTGCAATCCGGATGGGAGAGTTTGAGGCACCTTCTGCTGCTTGGTCGAATGAACGTACCGTCAGCGGAAATTTAGCGCAGTCTAAGCCTGAGTAGTGCACCCTTACTTTGTTGCGATCGCAGCCCAGTTTGAGCAATCGCTGCCGAAAGAATTCGCAGTTGGTGAGGAAAAAATCGGCCTGACAGAAGAGGGATTTGTAGAAGCGATCGCCCTCCGTCTTCAACTGCTGGCTAATGTCAAATCCGCGAAACATCACGATTAGCTTCGCCGATGGATTAAAGTCTTTGAGCAGCAGCCCCTGAAAGCCAAGATTGCCAAACTGACAGTGAATAATGTCATAAGATGGCCAGCTCAAAGCGGGTACAGCGGTAAAAAGCGACCATAAAGACGCCGCTCGTCGTCCCCGCTTAAATAGGTTGAGTGATTCTAAGATTTGTTCTGGATGCCGATAGCCAAACTTAGCGACTAGCTCTATCCCCTTTAATAACCGCAGGCCATAGCTTGGCGACACTTGCGGCAGCAACCGCACCCGATCTAGCAGGTCATAGCGCTCAACATCAGGATGCATTTTGTCAGTGTCGCCTAGCTGCGTAGCGTAAATATCCACTTCACAGCCTCTATCAATCAAGCCAATGGCCTGATTGATGATAAAAGTCTCCGACAGCACTGGAAACTCATGCACAACAAAGGCTACTTTCAATTTTGCTGGCATCGCCTCTGGCATTTTGTTAAAGACTTCCTCGCTTTACCTGCATTTGTTTGATGGGTGAGCGGCTAGCCCACCGAACCTGCTACCCGCGATTAGGAAGCCCGCCAAACCTCAGGCGCACCTTTTCAACCGCGCTCACCTGCCGCACCCAAACCAGCACCAGCGGCACCAGCAGCTTTTGCCGATAGCCCTTAAGCCGCTCATCTTTAAGCGCGCTGATGGCAAAATTCACAGGCGGTATCAAATCTTCTATCAGCAGCTTAGCAAACGTCAAATTACGGCGAAAGAAGCCATGCTCAGGTCGAACAAATCGGTTAAAAGCGCCGCCTGCTAATCGGAGCGATCGCCGCCGCAGTTGCTCAAACGTGTGCCTAGCCGGATGATTCACACAGGCATCTTCTGCATAAAACTGCCGATAGCCCGCCGCAAACACACGCCGCCCCCACTCCAAATCTCCCTGTGAGAGCAAACTAGCATCAAAGGGGCCAACGGCATTTACTACCGACTTAAAAGTAAAAAGGTTAGCCGTCGCCGCGCCGCGATGCTGAGCGAGCAGCCGCTGCTGAGGAAAAGCAGTCACGCTCTCATAAAGCTCTACTGGATTGGCCTGGGCATTTTGAAAAAACAAATTGATTCGGCCTGCTACCAAACCACAGCCTGCAATGCGCATCAAATGAGCAACGCCCTTCTCTAACCACTCAGGCAATGGCATACAGTCAGCATCTGTAAACGCTAAGATATCACCTTTAGCCAGCTTCAGCCCATGGTTACGCGCCGCGTAAGAGCCCGGTGCTTGCTCATAGGCATACACCGCAAAAGAAAACTCAGCGACTAGCGCTGAAATATTCTCACTGATATCTGAAGCGTTGTCCACCACGATTACTTCATACGCTTTCTGTTTATCTTTCTGCTCGTCTTTCTGTTTATCTTTCTGTTTATCTTCTGAGCCATAAGTTTGTACTGCCAGCGCCTGCAAACACAGCCGCAGTCTGGCCGCATCATTAAAAACAGGCACAATAACAGATACTAAATAATCCTTAGCAGGCGCTGTCGCTGCTGATAATAGACATTCTTCAGCTAGATCTTCAGCCCGCATACTTTTTTACCGGGCCTCCTACTGCTTGCTCGGCGGGGCTGTTGTTTTCTACTTGTTTGCTGAGCTTTGCCTTCGCTTTGTTCCACTGTTCTTTGGTAAAGTCTTCATGATACGAGCGCTCAACATTGACCCCCCATAAGTCGTGAGACTCTCCTAAAATATTTTTGGCGGCAAGCAGGCCGGTGAGCATGGAGTGGTCTTGATTGTTGTATCGGTGCATTCCATTTCGCCCCACCGTCTGCAGGTTTTCAAACCGCTGTAGATAGCTTTGAATAACATCTAAGTGCTGGCGGTATTCGCCATCGTACACAGGATATGCTTTCTTCTGCCGAATGACCGTGCCATCTTCTACATATTTTGCATCGGGCACTAAGCCCAACCCAACAATTTCCTGGCTGGCTAAAGCAATCAGCTCTGTATCAGACATCATCCACAGCGCATCGCCCTCACTGCAAAAATATTCCATGCCGACACAAGTTTTGCTAACGTCTGGAACCATGGCGGCGCTCCAGTTCTTAAAGTTCTGAATGCGGCCCACCTTAAAGTCTGGACTATGGATATAGATCCAGTTGTCAGGAAAAATGTCTTTGATATCGATCACCAGCGGCACAATCAAAAAGTCGCGATATTTTAGCCCTTTTGCTGCATTTAGCACGCGCTCAGGTGGAGCCGGATCAAGGCATCTCGCTAGAGCGGTTACAGGCATACTAGAAATAAAATTTTCTCCTGAGAACTCAATCATTTCGGTTGTCGCTTGGAGATCGTTTGAGACCCTTTGAGCCATTACCTTTTTAACGCGCTTACCGTCATGCTCAATTTTGGTTACTCTTGTTTCCATATGAACCGGGGAGCCATTATCTTCTAAGATTTTTTGAGCGCGCTCCCACATCATGCCGGGGCCATAGATAGGATAGTCAAACTCTTTGATCAGCGTTTTGGTATCGTTGCTGCCAAACACCGCGTTGATCACGGCTTTTGTAAGGGAAAGCCCTTTGATGCGCTGCGCCGCCCACTCTGCCTGAATTTGATCGCAGGGAATGCCCCAAACCTTTTCTGTATAAGACTTGAAGAAGGTACGATAGAGCCGCTTGCCAAATCGCTCAATTACCCAATCTTCCAAATTCTCAGCTTCGGGGCCAGACTGTAGCTGCCCTTTAATCTGCGATTTTAAGTAGCTTAAGATGATTAGGCCACTGT
>JBARVS010000074.1:0-4954 GCA_049646385.1 Phormidesmis sp.
ATCACATGATGCGGCTGTTTGGCTGGCTGAAGATGTCGGCGGCTTACGATTTGCTGGTAAAGGCGCTGCATAATAAAGCGCCTCAGTTTCAAAAGTCGCGAGTGGCAGCCGCGATCGCCCTTTCCCAACTCGCCAGTCCAACCGCCGTCCCCGAACTCAAATCAGCCTTAGCCGTTCCTATTTGGGACTTGCAATATGCGGCAATCATGGCGCTGAGTCAGCTAGGGCAAAATCCGCCTGAGCTGGCTAGTATCGTGAATACAGCGTCTTTGCAGACAAGCCCCGACTGGCTGGTGAAAGAAAAACTTAACACGCTATGAATCACGTGCGGGCAGCAGACGGGTTATTTTTGAATGAGACGATTCATTTTCAGGATAATTCAGCGTTATGTCAGCCCTTTCTGTGTTTCATCAGTTTTTTGATACCTGTGTGGGTAGCTGGGACTCGGAGCGCACCTATCACTATTTGAGCCGATCTTCGGTGGAGCGATCGCACACGCACTTTGGCGTATCGCCGCTCACCCCCCAGCAAAAGGCCAAAGTATTTGCTGACAACGGCTATCGGATTGAGGGCGATCGCCAGCCAGAGTGCCCCGGCTTTCACCTGGTGTTTCACACCGTCTCTGAAAAGGGCGAAGTCGTCGATCAATCTGTAAACCTCGCCTTTGTGCCCAATGGCAAAGCCGCTGAACATGACTACCTGATAGAAGGCGACTATTTAAGAGATAGAGCCTACGAGGAAGATCGACCGATTATTTCGCACTTTCGCTTTAATAGCCGCGATCGCGAGCTGCTCATGACCACCCGCTACACCCAAATCGTATCGGTCGACTCGATCACGCTCACCAATCCGACCACCCGCATTCGCCGCATCTTTAACTATATCAAGCCGCCTGTAGAAGGCCAGCCCCTCACTGATTTGGCCCTAGTCGGCTTCGGCGTAGAGCAAAAGCTAGCGGGCTAGGCTGCTCCAATTCCGGCCAGCTTATGCAATAATCAAAGACTGCGTTGACTAAAAAAGAAACTGAGAGACCATGGCTAAAGGCGTTCGTCTTGTAATTACGCTTGAGTGCACTGAGTGCCGTAGCAACCCTGATAAGCGCTCTAACGGCGTTTCACGCTACACCACTGAGAAAAACCGCCGCAACACCACAGCTCGCCTAGAGCTAAAAAAGTTTTGCACGCACTGCAACAAGCACACCAACCACAAAGAAATTAAGTAGCACCCAGGGCAATAATAAGCTGCACCTGCTGAATAGGAAAAGGCCATAGGCGGCGTCAAGCCAGCTTGTCTGTTAGTAGCTTTGCTCAAAAAGCGATCGCTGCTAATACACTCCCTATCTCTAAAAGCACTGCTTTAAAAAAAAGACCGCTCACACTGAAGAATTAACTAGAGAACTCAAGATTATGGCTTACTTTCGTCGTCGTGTTTCGCCCATTCAGCCGGACGAAAAGATTGACTACAAAGATGTAGATTTGCTGCGTAAGTTTGTGACGGAGCGGGGTAAGATTTTGCCTCGTCGGATTACGGGCCTGACCTCTAAGCAGCAGCGTGATTTGACCAAGGCGATTAAGCGCGCTCGCATCGTTGCGCTACTGCCCTATGTAAACGAAGACGGCTAAACGTAAAGATTGTCGTTAAAAATTAGCTATCGGCGCTCGGCAGAAGAATGTTACTTTTGCAAGGGGCGCAGGTAGCTTTTTTGCTGCCGATTTGCTGCCGATTTTTAAAAGAGACGTATTTACAGGTAAGGCTTCAGTGGAAAAGGGCAGGCTGGTTGAATTTAAGCTCAAAGGGGAGCCTCATTTGGCAGTGGCCGATCGCCCTGAAGGTAAAAAGAACTGGGTGCTGATTGACCAGCGCAGCCAAAACCATACGATTCATCCGCGCCAGATCATTTATGAAGTGTTGGGCAATACTTACGAAGCGGCAGATATCGAGGGCTTTGTCAGTGAGGCAGAAGGCTATATTGACCCGGATAATTTGGAAGTGGCTTGGGAGCTGCTGAGCGAGCTAGAGGAGTCGGCCACGCCTGAGTCTTTGGCGCAGCTATTGTTTTCGGATACGAGCGCCCCGCTGAGCTATGCGGCGCATCGAATGCTGAGCGATGACAAGCTGTATTTTAAGCAGAAGGGCGACCATTACGAACCGCGTCCGGCGGCGCAAATCGAAGAGCTGAAGCTAAAGAGCGAGCGGGAAGCGGCGCGGGAAGAAGAGTGGACGGGCTTTTTAACCCGAGCTAAGGCGGTTTTAGCAGGTTCTGAGCCGGGACGAAAGCTGGAGGATTGGGAGAAGCGCGATCGCCCTCGATTAGAAGTGCTAGAACGCTACGCCCTATTGGGTGACGAGTCCAGCCAAAAAGCCGCCGCCCAAGAAGTCCTTGCCGCTTTGGATCGTGACAAATTTTCTGAATCTGCCTTTGAAACCCTAGTGGCCTTAGGCGTGTGGGACGAGCATGAAAACCTAGCCCTGCGCCGCCGCCAAATTCCGACTCAGTTCTCTGAAGAAATTCAAGCTGCCGTTGAGCGAGTGCTGGTAAATTCGCCAGATAGTCTGCCAAGTAGTCTGCCAGATATTGACGAGGCAACTAGGGTGGATCTGACTCATTTAAAGGTGTATACCGTTGACGATGAAAGCACTCGCGAAATAGATGACGGCCTGAGCTGCGAAACGCTGCCGGATGGACGGCATAAGCTGTGGATTCATATCGCTGACCCCACGCGCTGGCTCTCGCCGGGAGACGCGCTAGAAACTGAGGCCCGTAAGCGCTGTACAACGGTGTATTTGCCAACGGGCGTGATTCCGATGTTTCCATTTGCGCTGGCGGCTGGGCCAATGAGCCTAGTGCAGGGGCAGGTGGGCTGTGCCCTAAGCTTTGGCGTGGTGCTGGCAGAAGATGGCAGCATCGCGGACTTTAGCATTCAGCCCAGCATGGTAAAGCCGACCTATCGGCTCACCTACGAAGATGCTGATGAAATGATTGAGCTAGGGGTGACGGCTGAGGGAGAAATGTTGGCGATCGCCGCCGCCGCAAAACAGCGCCTCATCTGGCGAAAGCTGCAGGGTGCGATCATCATGCATCTGCCCGAATCGGTGATTAAGGTCGAAGATGACGACATTACGATAGAGATGTTGGAATCGTCTGTCTCTAGGGAGATGGTGGCCGAAATGATGATTCTCACCAGCGAAATAGCCGCTCGCTATGGCGAAGAAAAGGGCGTTGCTTTGCCCTATCGCTCTCAGCCCCAGCCCGAACTGCCACCCGAAGAAGAACTGATGCAGCTAGAAGCGGGCTGGGTGCGCGACTCGGCCATTCGCCGCTGCATGACCCGCAGTGAAATGGGCATTGTCCCGGCCCGCCACGCCACGCTAGGGCTCAACAGCTACTCTCAGGTTACTTCTCCTATTCGCCGCTATACCGACCTGCTCGGCCATTTTCAAATTAAGGCTCACTTGAGAGGCGACGAGCCGCCCTTTGCTGAAACGGATCTCACTGAGCTGATTATGAGCGCGGCAAATGCGGCCTACGAAGGGGTGATGGTAGAGCGACAGACTAAGAAGTATTGGGCAATTGAGTATTTAAGGCGGGCAGATGAGAGCGATCGCGGCAAGCTTTGGGAAGTGGTGATGGTGCGCTGGCTACGAGAGCACGAGCAGCTAGGGCTGATTATTTTTGAAGACTTAGGGCTAGAGTTTGCCATGCGCTTTGATCGGCATGTGGGATTGGGCGAGCGCATAAATGTGCAGGTCAGCTTTGCCGATCCGCGTCAGGAAATGATCCGCTTTAAAGAAGTGCTGGCAGCCGTAGAAGAAGCAGAAACCGAGGAGACAGACGAAGCAGGGGACAAAGAGTGCATCCCACTTTCGTAAGTTGCCGCCCTCACCCTAAATCCCTCTCCCGAGGGGGAGAGGGACTTTGAATCTGGCTCCCTTCTCCTTCGGGAGAAGGGTTGGGGATGAGGGCTACGACGATCTGCATAACCGAGATGCACTCGGGACAAAGAACCCGTCGAAGCCGAGTAAGTTACGTTTGGGCTGAGCCATTTTTATTCACACCACGCCGTTAGAAGCCGTTACTCAGCTCACCTCTCAATCTGTGACGATTGGGCAGCAAAGCTTTGAAATCACCTATCCCGGCAATGCCGACAGATTGCTAGATCACCCCAGCACTCACGCCGCTTTTGACGCAGATGAGTACATGCCTTACTGGGCCGAGCTGTGGCCATCGTCGCAGATGCTGGGTAAGGCGTTAGTTGAGCAAGCCGCTAAGCAACCCTGGTCTGCGGATTCTACGGCGCTGGAAATTGGCTGCGGCGTAGGCTTGCCTGGAATTGTGGCGCTTTCTTTGGGGCTGCGCGTTATTTTTAGCGATTACGACGTGACGGCTTTGGAGTTTGCGGCGCGGAATGCAAGGGCGAATGGATTTGATGATTTTGAAACGCTGCCGTTAGACTGGCGAGTGCCGCCTGAACTAAAGGTGCCGCTGCTGCTCGCTGCCGATGTGATTTATGAGGAGCGCAACATTGCGCCGTTAATTGCGCTGATAAAAGCTGTGCTAGCGCCAGGGGGAATGTGCCTGCTTAGCGATCCAGATCGTTCGACGAGGGGTGGATTTTGCTTTGCTTTGAAGCAGGCGAGGTTGACCTTTGCCCGTCAGTCGATGAGTGCCCCTGGCCCGGAAGATCGGGTTGTAAAAGGAACCGTTTATAAAATTACTTTGTAAGCTCTGCTTCAGACGCTGAAGCTCTAACGTTGCTGCTAATAGGCATCCAGTGTTCTTGACTTTCGGAGAAGCGAAAGCTTGATGGGAAGAAGTGAAAGCTTGATGGGAAGAAGTGAAAGCTTGACGGGAGGAAGTGGAAGCTTGACGGGAAGAAACGGAAGCTTGATGAGGGAAGCGGAAGCTTGACGGGAGGAAGTGAAAGCTTGATCGGAAGAGGCGGAAGCTTGATGG
>JBARVS010000075.1:0-2036 GCA_049646385.1 Phormidesmis sp.
AGCCAAATCATCACGAAGAAAAGCCATACGTAGGATGGGCACCGCCCACCGCCCAAAAATTACATTAGCAAGCCTGCATTCTACACCAGCAGCCCATCAGGTATCATGGCACCCATCCATACCCTAACGACCTGCCAATAGGCTTCACTGCCCGCTATGACCGAATCATTTCGCATCACCCTCCTTCCCGGTGACGGCATCGGCCCAGAAATCATCACCGTCGCTGTCAACGTCCTCAAGCAAATAGCCCCGCAGCACGATATCCAATTTGACTTTACAGAAGCACTGCTCGGCGGCGCAGCCATTGACGCCACTGCCTCACCGCTGCCCGATGACACCCTAAAAGCCTGCCAGCAAAGCGACGCGGTTCTACTAGCTTCTATCGGCGGGTACAAATGGGATACTCTGCCTCGGGCGCAGCGGCCCGAAACGGGTCTGCTGGGCCTGCGTTCTGGCCTTGGACTATTTGCCAATTTGCGTCCGGCAACCATTTTGCCCCAGCTCCTCAGCGCTTCTTCTCTTAAGCCAGAAATTGTTGAAGGCGTTGACATTATGGTAGTTCGCGAGCTAACAGGCGGCATTTACTTTGGCACGCCTAAAGGCATTTTTGCAATGGAAGATGGCCAGCAGCGAGGGGTGAGCACGATGGCCTATTGCAGCAGCGAGATTGATCGGATTGGCCGAGTCGCCTATGAGATTGCCCGCAAGCGCAAAGGGCGGCTGTGCTCGGTAGATAAGGCGAATGTGCTAGAGGTTTCTCAGCTTTGGCGCGATCGCATCACTGCCCTTAGCCCTAGCTACCCAGATGTAGAACTCTCTCATTTATATGTAGACAACGCCGCTATGCAGCTCGTGCGATCGCCCAAACAGTTTGACACCATCGTCACTGGCAACCTATTTGGCGACATTCTCTCAGATGCCGCCGCGATGCTAACTGGCAGCATTGGTATGCTACCCTCGGCTAGTCTGGGTGAAGGTGGCCCTGGGGTATTCGAGCCAGTGCATGGTTCAGCTCCCGACATTGCAGGGCAAGACAAGGCCAATCCATTGGCTCAAGTGCTCAGCGCTGCTATGATGCTCCGCTACGGGCTCAACCAGCCCGCTGCCGCCGATCAAATTGAACAGGCCGTTCTCACCGTGTTAGACCAAGGCTATCGAACGGACGATATCATGTCGAAAGGAATGCGCGCCACAGGCTGCAAAGGCATGGGCGAAGCGCTTGAAAAAGCGTTGGATGAAAGCTAGAAGCAAAGGCTAACGCCATAAAATAGCCAGCCTGTTAGAAAAAATAATAAAAAACAGTCAAAGAAGCTGTAGTATCAGCACCAAAAGGAAGGCTACTGCAAACGCCCCACCCGAAAAAACTGCCCAAAAGTTGAGCACAAGATCCGCCATGAGCACGTTAACTATGCCACCTCAAGGAACGCACTCCAAAGGTACTGACCGCCTCGCATTTGGAGATGATTCTGCTCTGTTTGATCCAGCGCTAATTAAAGCTGCAAGGCACATCTACCGTACCTTTTACGAAGTTCACCCCGAAGTTGCGCAGCGCCCTATTGGAGTTGCCATTGGCCGCGTCAGCCGTCGGGGTAAGCTTGTCTTTGGCGATAAACCCGTTTTGCTACCGCAAGAATGCTTTATCCCCTTTAGCCAAATCGAGCCCGGTTTGGTTTAGGCTCTCAATTAGTTGGCTATCAGCTCAGCTGACCACCAGCTCAACCGACCGCCAGCTTTTGCTGTTGAATAGACTGGCAACTGGGCATCTTAGCGACAGATCCTTAATTTCTGTCTATTTAAAGCTCATGGATGCCCTTGTTCCTATTTTGATTGTTTTTATCCTGGGTGCTGCGGTCGGTAGCTTCTTAAATGTAGTGATCTACCGTCTACCCGCAGGGCTTTCGCTAGTTTATCCGCCTTCTCGCTGCCCACGCTGCGAAACTCGGCTCAAGCCCTACGATAACGTGCCAGTGCTCGGCTGGCTGTGGCTAAAAGGTCGCTGCCGTAGCTGCAAGCTGCCGATTGCCTCTCGCTATCCG
>JBARVS010000076.1:0-4871 GCA_049646385.1 Phormidesmis sp.
ATGCCCTAAAGTACGCCATTATTACACCGCTAGATAAGGCACCCGCTGCGACAAAAGAGAAGCTAGCTATGCTGCTGCAAAAGTATCTTTAAGAAGCACGATCAAAAGGAACCGGAAAAATTACCGTCCTGCCTTTCTCTCCTGCTTCAGCGGTTTTCTCGGCGATCGCCAACTTCACTGATTTAACCGCTGGCTCAACCGCTGGCTCAACTGACGGACTCAAAATGTCCTCATATCCTTCATATTGCGTGCCGAGCAGCCGATCCCAAAAGGTGAAATAGAGGCTGTAGTGCACGGTGTATTTGCGATGGTGCAGCCAGTGATGAGTGCAGCCCACCATCCAACTGCCCAGCCACCTGCCAAAGGCCGAGCTAGGAAATAGCCGTACGCCAAAATGGTGAATCAATGCGCCCATGGTCATCACCATCACCACGGCAACTAATACGGATAGGTGCATCGGAATTAGCATCGTCACCCCAATTAAATAAAGCGCCTGAATCATCGCTTCTGCTGGGTCGAAGGCAAACGCCGTCCAGGGCGTCGGATTTTTGGAATGGTGATGGCCCTGGTGAAGCCAGCGGTAGCACTTGGGATGGTGAGATAGCCGATGGGTGAAGTAAAAGTAGGCATCTTGCAGGATTAGCACTAACACTAGGCTGAAGCCAAGATACCAAAAGCCGTACTGCTCGGAGCGCAAATAAATGCGAGTGTGGCCTAGCTCGTAGGCTGCTGTCATCACGGCGGCGCAGATTGCAAAAATGCCAGATGACAGCACAGAGAGAACGATGTCGCTGCGGACAGAGGTGCGATCGCGATCAGCGGCAAATTGGGACGAGGGCCGTAAATATAAAGCCCAGTACAGGCTACCCGCAGCGGCAAAATAGCCCAGTACGGTTACTGCAAAATATATCAAGCTGTGCTGACACAGCTCCTGCATCTGAGAGATTAGAGAGATATTAAACGCCAAAGCTTGTATAAATTAGCAACTTTATTCCCTGAAGTTTACTGGCTTTAGCCCCCTTTGCCTACAGCGTTGTGTTCTGTGGCGGCGTTCCATTTTTGAAATGCTGCCTGAGCGTCGCTTAAATGATTTTGGTTCTTCTCTCATATTGTTGATTGATTGTTGATTGTGGGCGATCGCCACAACGCTTTCCGCTATCGCTTAATTACAGCAACCTCTACCTGAGGAAATAAATAGAAAATGGGAGAAAATATTAAGCAATGTAAAGAAAGCTCGCTTACATTAAAAAGTGTTGCGCTTTGTTGATCCCGTTGTTAGCGTATGCATGTTCAGTTGGTTATTGCTCAGTTGGTTATCTCAGCTATGCGATCAATAGCCAGCGAACCTGACGCATCCGTATCTACATTCGTGAGGTTATTTCTGTGAAAGGTTTCTTTTTTAATCGGCTAATAAGCTCTTTTCAAAAGGGTTTAGGACTGTGCATAGCTGCGCTTCAGCATTTGTTGATGAAGGCTGCTGTCGCGGTATCTCTCAAGCTTTGCTTATTTACGGCTCGCGTGTTGATGGGCGCTAAATCTAGCTCTCGTCAGCCTGCTGGCCAGTCTTTCTAGTTTTTGCGATCGCTTGTGCCCAACCTTTCAAGGCCAATTTATTCAGGCTTCAGATCACTCCCTTCAGCTTTTAGATCTACGCCCTCGAACCAGATGCGCGCACTATAGCCGCACCCACTTAACGATAGCCGCACTGCTTTGGCATTACACCTATGCTCCAGGTTCCTAGAGCAGTGTGGCCCATACCACCATTTAAACGGAGGCTTTTGCCCCATGAATATTCAAGGAAAAGTAGCGCTGATTACCGGCGCTTCTCGCGGAATTGGGCGGGCTATTGCCTATGAGCTGGCCCGCAACGGTATTCGCCGAATTATCTTAGTCGCTCGCAATCCGTACGCGCTAGGCCAAGTCGCGGCTGATATTCGCCGCCTCGGAGCCGAAGCGGTTCCCCTGTCGATAGATCTCACCACGTCTGCGGTAGTAAGTGCGGCGATCGCCCAGGCTTGGCGTGACCATGGCGATATTGACCTGCTGGTGAACTGCGCGGGGGTAGCTCATCAAGCACCTTTTTTGCGATCGCACCTCTCCCACATGCAGCAAGAAATTGCCACCAATATCACGGGCATGTATCTGGTGACGAGCCTAGTCGCTAGGCGAATGGTCGCTCGCAAGCAAGGCACCATTGTGAACGTTTCTAGCCTGATGGGTAAAATTGCCACGCCTACAATGGCAACCTACTCAGCGACTAAGTTTGCCATTGTGGGCTTTACTAGCGCGCTGCGGATGGAGCTAGCGCCCCATAACGTCAAGGTGATGACGCTGCTGCCCTCGCTCACAGATACCGACATGGCCAAAGATCTAACCAAGTTTCGCGGCGTAATTCCAATGACGGCTCAACAGGTTGCAGTGGCCTGCATTCGCGGCCTGAAAAAAGATTCGGCAGAAGTGTTGGTAGGCTGGCAGTCTCATGCGGCGGTGTGGTGCAACCGCCTTTCACCTAAGCTGCTAGAGCAAGTTTTGAAAATCACAACGCCTAGAAGATTACTACACGCTTAGTTGCACAGTTGTATGAGAACCGTTTAGCCTGTATCAAGTTAAACGGTTCTTCTCTTTTAGGATTTTGGCTGCTCACATGACTATTCAAGACGCAACTTCTACGGCATCGGCAGAGCCTGTGCTGTATGGAGAAAGGGCCATCAAAAACGGCAATCTCATTACGTTTCCCAACCCTCGACCGGGACGAGAATATACGATTAGCATTACGCTGCCTGAATTTACCTGCAAGTGCCCCTTTTCGGGCTATCCAGACTTTGCCACTATTTACATTAACTATGTGCCGGATCAAAAAGTTGTTGAGCTAAAGGCGATCAAGCTATATATCAACAGCTATCGCGATCGCAACATTTCTCACGAAGAGTCTATTAATTTAATACTGGACGATTTTGTGGCAGCTTGCGATCCGCTATCAGTCACGATTAAAGGAGACTTTTTGCCACGGGGAAACGTGCATACCGTGATTGAAGTAACCCACAAAAAGGCCGACCGCAAGCTGTCGTAGAGTTTTGATGAAAAAGCTAGTGAGTGCAGCTAGATCAAAAGCTACCCGCCAACAACCACGCCGCCGTTAGGATGCAGCACCTGACCTGTCATATAAGAAGAGTCTTCAGAGGCTAAAAATACGAAGCAGGTGGCAACTTCTACGGGCTGACCGGGGCGCTTCATGGGCACCTGCTTACCAAAGCCTTCTACCTGGTCGGCAGGCATCGCATCGGGAATAAACGGCGTCCAAATGGGGCCAGGGGCAACGCCGTTGACGCGGATGCCTTTGTCTAGCACGCGCTGAGAGAGCGATCGCAAAAACGCCAGATTCGCGCCCTTAGTGGTGGAATAGCTCAGCAGCGAATCGTTTCCTTTGTAAGCATTAATTGAAGTCGTAATGATAATGCTGCTGCCTTCTTTGAGGTGAGGCAGTGCCGCCTTAGTGAAATAAAACATGGGGAACACGTTCGTGCTAAAAATGCTGCCAAGCCGAGCGGCGTCTATTTCTTCCCAGTCTTTTTCGGTGTACTGTTCAGCGGCGTTGCTCACTAAAATATCGAGCTGACCAAACTCATCAACCGTCTTTTGCACCACTTCTTTGCAAAACGTCTCGTTGCTGATATCGCCTGGAATCAAAAGGCACTTTTGCCCGTATGATTCAACTTCCTCTTTGGTCTTTTTGGCATCTCCATGCTCATCCAAATACGAAATCGCAACGTCTGCCCCCTCTTTTGCGTACAGCACCGCCACAGCTCTGCCGATTCCACTATCGCCGCCAGTAATTAGCGCTACTTTACCTTTTAGCTTTTCGCTGCCCTTATAGCTATCGCGATCATAAATGGGCGAGGGCGTCATTTCCGACTCAAGCGCAGGCTGACGATCTTGCTTTTGGGCAGGAATTTGGTCGGGAGAGATTGGCATAGTGAACTCCTTATGAATAAAGAACGTAAGTAATAAAGTTATCTTTCTACATAAAAGCGTTACGGCTTGTTTTATTTCACTTCCTAATAGCAGAGTTTTTGGTGAGAATCTGTAGCCTTATCTATGCCCTGAGAAACAACCTTTAGCCATGTGCTTAAGGGCTTTACTGACGCTGTTCTTAAAAGAGTAGCCCTACCTGCTCTGGTACTCTGAAGGTAATTTTGCTAAGGGAAAAAGATGGGCCTGATAGTAGATATCTTCTTTTGGTTGGTAGTCGGTTTTCTTATCTTTGCCGCGCTTATATTGGTGAGCTTATACATTAGAGGCGCGTTTCGGTGGCGACCTCCCTTTTGGATTGAGAATGCGATCGCCCCTCAAGTCCCCCACTTTGCGATCGCGCTCAAAAGCCTCACCAAATCTCTACAAACCGCAGGCAATACGGTCGATTTTTGGAATACCCCCGACGATATTCAAAAGGCTAGGCTAGCCGCGATTAACAGCGCTCAGCAGAGCATTCAGTTTGAGACGTTTATGATGACCCCAGGGCGGCGATCTCAAGACTTTGCTGAGGCGATCGCCCGACGGGCCGCTGATGGCGTAGAAGTACAGCTCCTAGTCGATAGCTGGGGCACTAAAACCATGCCGATGAGCTACTGGCGGCGGCTACAGCTAGCGGGCGTGGAGATTGTTTTCTTTAACCCGTTTGACTTTCGTGCCCCGGCTAACTACGCCGGACGCACCCATCGCAAGCTGCTGATTATCGATGGTGAAAAAGCGCTAATTGGCGGCGCGGGCATCTCGGACTTGTGGGACGGCACAGAAAAATCAGACGATACTAAGCCGTGGTTTGACATTGAGGCGGCTTTTACAGGCGAAGTGATCACTGTACTATCGGCTAT
>JBARVS010000077.1:0-9365 GCA_049646385.1 Phormidesmis sp.
GCAAGTCAGCTAACCCTGCTGAGGGTGATTCTTACGAATAGCGCATTCATAATGCGCCAGTCGCCCACAAATACAGAGTGTCATTAGATAGAGAGCCTGTGGCTTGAAAGTTGTTAGCATCGGTCTAACGACTGTCATATGACCTGCATTTTTATGCCTCCTTCTCCTATTCCATCCATGCTCACGCCTGCGCTAATTGGCCGACAGCGTGAAATCGTTGAGGTTTTTCTTAAAAATGGCTGGGACTATATGCGCAGGCTGCTCACGGGCAGCGCCCCGGATGAGCCAAATTTACCGCCGCCAGCCGTACTGTGTAAAATCCTAATCGAGCTGGGCCCGGTGTATGTCAAGCTCGGTCAGCTATTGAGCACTCGTCCTGATTTGCTTAGTCCGTCGTACATTGAAGCGCTCAGCGGCTTGCAGTCTACGGTGCCAGCGGTGCCTGCCGCGCAGATTCAGGGCTATATTTTGGCGCATATGGACAGGTCGCCTGAAGAGGTGTTTGCTGAGATTGACTATAGGGCGATCGCAGCTGGTTCTATCGGTCAAACCCACCGAGCTGTACTTAAAAACGGTCAGGCCGTCGCCGTCAAAGTTTTGCGTCCCGGCATTGAGCAGCAAATAGAGCGTGACATGGCGCTCATTAAAGACATTGCCAGACTCGTCTCAACCACGCCCTTTGGCCAGCGCTACAACATCACAGAGCTAGCCGATGAATTTAAAGCAGCCCTTACCGCCGAGCTAGACTTCACCATAGAAGCCCGCTACACCGATGAACTCAGGCAGAACCTAATAGAGAGCAAGTGGGTAGACTCTGATCGGCTCACCGTCCCACAAATTGTATGGCCGCTAACCAACTCTAAAATACTGGTAATGGAATGGCTACAGGGCAAGCCCATATTAGAAACCAATCTGCCAGCTAGCCTACCCGCTAGCCAGTCAGCGGCCACCAGCCAATCAACCGAAGACACGCCAACCGATCAGCGCTCCGAAATTACCTCCTTACTTTTTCGAGCCTTCCTATCCCAATACTTTATTACAGGGTTCTTTCACGCCGATCCTCATCCCGGCAATATTTTTTACCTAGACGATGGCCGCGTTGCGCTGATTGACTGCGGCATGATGGGTCGGCTCGATCCACAAACTCGGGCCACGCTCACCGAACTGGTGCTCGCCATCGTTAGCTCAGATGCCAAGCGCTGCGCCCAGCTCACGCTCAATTTGACAGAACCGCTCAAGCCCATAAACCTCGTGCGGCTAGAAAGCGACTATAGCCGCTTGCTCGGTCGCTACTATGGCCTCACGCTAGATCGCTTCAACACGGCTGAAGCCTTTAGTGCGGTCATTGCCACTGGCATTCGCAACGATTTGCGCTGGCCTGCCAATATTGGGCTATTTACCAAATCGCTCGCAAACCTCGAAGGCACCGCCCGCCAGTTCAACCCCGAAGTAAACCTAATGGACGAAATAAAACCCCTCATGGTGGACTTGTTTCGGCAGCAGCTCGCCGGAGATGAGCCCATTCAAATGCTGCTGCGCACTGGCCTGGAGTTTCGCAACCTGTCACTTTCTGCACCTCGTCAGTTCGGTTTTTTGCTAGATCGCCTTAGCGATGAAACGCTGCAGTGGAATTTGCGCATTCAGGGCCTAGATTCTATGCAGCGCAGCATCGAAAGAGCCGCTAACCGAAGAGCCTTTAGCACGGTAGTCGCCGCGCTGATCATTGGCGCGGCCATTGTCACCACCAGTCAAAAAACGGTTCAGCTACAGTCTTTAAGCACGCTGCTGTTTGCTGCTGCCTCTTTTTTAGGGCTTTGGCTAATCGTCAGCATTCTGCGCTCAGGCCGATGGAAGTAAACCGTGACAATCAGCATGATTAGCATGATAAATGGCTGAAATAAACTCAGCAGCAGCGCTGTCAGATGTCTTTATCGTATGATGGTAAATAGCTCAGCCTAATCCTTACCGTCGCTGGACACGTGGCATTTTTAATTTTTGATTTTGACGGCACCATCGCCGATACCCTAGCGGCCATCGTGCGAATTACCAATCGCATTGCTCCAGAGTATGGATACTCGCCCACCACGCCCGAAAAGCTGAGGTACTACCAGTCTTTGAGCACGCAAGAAATGCTCAAGCAGGCTGAGATACCTCTTTTTCGTCTGCCTTTTTTGCTGCGGCGGGTGCGCAAAGAAATGACAACGGAGTTGCTCAATGTTCCTATCTTTCCAGATCTAGCTGATACCCTAAGAGAGCTGGTTGCCGCCGATCACCATCTGATGGTCATGAGTTCTAACTCAAGGCCCAATATCGAAGGCTTTTTAGAGCGCCATGGCATCAGCGACGTATTTGAGTCTATCCAGGGCGGGGTGGGTCTTTTGAGTAAGGCACGGGCCTTGAGGCGGCTGGTGCAGAAAGGTGATATTGACTTCTCTCAGGTCATTTACGTTGGTGACGAAACCAGAGATATAGATGCTTCTAAGCAAGTGGGTATTTTGGTGGCGGCAGTCGCCTGGGGGTTTAGCAGCCGGGAAGCCTTAGCTGCCCAAGAACCCGCCTTTTTAATCGATCATCCTCGTCAGCTCGTCGGCGCGGCCCAAACGCTGGTTAATCCAAGCTGGGTGAGGAAGGACTATCGGTCGCTTAGAACTTCTCGCTTTAACGGTTCTAGGCAGGACAGTAGACAAGATGCCAGACGAGATACTAGACAAGGCGGAAGAGGAGCCAATTTTTCCTCGTGAGATCCTTTTATGAGACCTCTTTTATGAGATCTTATGGTTAAAGCATAGGGTCGAATTGTTCGTAACAAAAGACGTTAAGATATATAAATATCTGTCTAGGGGGTGATAAAAGCTTTTGTGGCTAGCTTCCCTCAGTTTTGCGCGATATCTTGGAGGGCACTCTGCTGTGCTGCTTGAGTCTGGCGATCGCCAAAAAATCAGCGCCGAGAACAGCCACCCCCCTCAAGTCAACAGGAACTTGCTAACGCAGTTTTTATTATTTATTACGCTTAATTTTGGTCTATGGATATTCAGCAACTCCCCGGTACGGCTAATGATTTGGGTGCGACTTGGGACGGAAAAGGAACCAATTTTGCGCTATTTTCTGAAAATGCGACTCAGGTGGAGCTGTGTTTGTTTAGCAAGCGGGGTAAGGAAACGCGCTATGTGCTGCATGAGGTGTACAACTTTGTGTGGCATGGCTACTTTATTGGGGTTGAGCCGGGGCAGCGCTATGGCTTTCGGGTGCACGGGCCTTACGAGCCGCAAAACGGGCATCGGTTTAACCCTAATAAGCTGCTGATTGATCCTTATGCGAAGGCGATCGCAGGCGACGTTACCTCAGGCCAGCCTACCTTTGGCTATAAATGGCTCACCGAGGGCGATGACCTTAGCTACAGCGAAGAAGACAGCGCCGAATCAATGCCTAAGTGCGTGGTCGTTGATGCTGACTTTGACTGGCAAGGCGACAGGCCACCCCAAACGCCCTGGAATGAAACCGTCATCTATGAAATGCATGTCAAAGGCTTTACGCAGCTGCATCCCAAGGTGCCTAAAAAACTACGGGGTAGCTATGCGGGCCTTGCTCACCCGGCGGCAGTCAAACACTTAAAATCTTTGGGCATTACCGCCGTAGAGCTGATGCCAGTTCATCACTTTCATGCTCAGCCCGGTTATTTGGCGAGCAAAGGGCTTAAAAACTATTGGGGCTACGATTCGCTCAACTATTTTGCGCCCTATTCTGGCTATAGCGCTGCTGGTATGCTCGGTGAGCAGGTGAACGAATTTAAGGAAATGGTGAGAGCCCTTCATGCAGAAGGCATAGAGGTGATATTAGACGTGGTGTACAACCACACGGGGGAGGGCAACCACATGGGGCCAACCCTGAGCTTTCGCGGCGTAGACAACGCATCCTACTATCGCCTAGTAGAGGGCAATGAGCGCTACTACATGGACTACACTGGCTGCGGTAATTCGCTGCGGATGAGCCATCCGCAGGTGCTTAAGCTGATTATGGATAGCCTGCGCTACTGGGTGCAAGAAATGCATGTAGACGGCTTCCGGTTTGACCTAGCTTCGGCGCTTGCGCGTGAGCTGTTTGAAGTAGGGACGCTAGCGACCTTTTTTGACATTATCCATCAAGACCCGGTGATCTCTAAGGTAAAGCTGATTGCAGAGCCTTGGGATGTGGGCGACGGCGGCTATCAGGTGGGCAAGTTTCCGCTGCTGTGGTCGGAGTGGAACGGGCAGTATCGCGACACGGTTAGAGACTTTTGGCGGGGAGAAGATTCTACGCTAGGAGAGTTTGCTTTACGCTTTACGGGCAGTTCTGATCTGTACGAGCATACGGGCCGCAGACCTCATGCTAGCATTAACTTTGTCACGGCTCACGATGGCTTTACCCTACGTGATTTGGTGAGCTACAACAATAAACACAACGACGCAAACGGGGAAGACAACCGCGATGGCGAGCAGCATAATCGCGCTTGGAACTGCGGCAAAGAAGGCAGAACCAACAATCCAGAAATTTTGCAGCTAAGAGCTAGGCAGCAGCGCAATATGCTAGCGACCTTGATGCTTTCGCAGGGGGTGCCGATGCTGCTAGCAGGAGATGAGATGGGGCGATCGCAGCATGGCAACAACAACACCTACTGCCACGACGACGAACTCTCCTGGATTGACTGGTCGCTCACTGATGCCAACAAAGAGCTATTAAGCTACAGCCAAAAGCTGATCAAGCTGCTGCACGACCATCCAATATTTCGCCGTCGCCGCTGGTTTTATGGCCGCGCGATTCACGGCTCCGGCATTAATGACATTGGCTGGTTTAATGTCGATGGCGATACCATGCATGACGAGTGGGATGCGGGCTTTGTCAAAACGCTGACGGTGTTTTTAAACGGATCGGAAATCGCAACGCCTTCGCACCGAGGCGAGCAGGTGGTAGACGACAGCTTTTTGATGATGTTTAACGCGCATTATGAAATGTTGGAGTTTGCTTTGCCCAAAGAACTGCGCGACTATCAGTGGCGATCGCTCATAGACACCAAATCAGAAGGCTTTGTAAAACGCACTAAAATCTACAAAAAGCAAGATAAAGTGCCCGTCGCCGCTCGCAGCTTAGTCGTGCTGCAAAGCCCGCTCTAAACAATCTTGATTTAGATCTCGATTGACTTGACAGAGCGTCATTTGCATGGGTTTAAGCAAAGAGAATATGCTGCTCTTTGGATGAATGTCTTGAGTCAAACCTCCTTAAAAAGAGGAATCGCTTTACTTATAAACCCATGATTAAACGGCTACTCGCAGGGACTATTACCCTGCTGACTTTGTGCACTATAACTTTCACAGTGGCTTTTACGGCTTTTGCGCCGCCTGCTCTGGCGGGTGCGGGTGCTCAAATATTTAGCGCTAACTGCGCCGCCTGTCACATCGGTGGCGGCAACGCGGTCAGCTCGGCTAAAACGCTTAAAAAAGAAGCCTTGGAGCAGTATGAAATGAACTCTGCCGAAAAGATTATCTATCAGGTGACCAACGGTAAAAATGCGATGCCCTCCTTTAGAGGGCGCATCACCGATGACGATATTGCAGCCGTTGCTGCCTATGTCTTAGCGCAGTCTGAAGCAGGCTGGTAGTTAGCACCATCCGATCAGCTTTAGCGCGATCGCAGCGTTATCAGTCGTTACACTCGGCTGGCTAAACGGCACTTCACAACTCTCCCCGACACCAAACGGTTTCGGGGTTTCTTTTAGGTTCAAAATTATGGCTATGACTGCGCAACGGTCGTGTTTTTATCTATATTTATCTATATTAGGTGAAACAAAACGGTTAGCTGGGGTTGGCGATGGGTTGGCAGGTGTTGAATAGACTGAAGGGCGATCGCCTGTGGCGGCTTTTGCTATCGGGGCTGATGGTATGCGTGCTGGTCATTGCCCTGCCGAGCTGTCAACCCATAGAAAACGGCCCTTTGAGCCAGCTACGCCTAGAAAACTTTAAAACCCAAGCTGGCGACGTGCCGCGCCTAGTCAATACCGTTATTGGCGAACCTAAAACCTTCAATTACATGCTGGTTCAGGAGCAAACTAGCAGCGACGTACTTGCCTTAATATACGAAGGGCTCATCAGCATCGACTACAACACTAATGAAGTGGTGCCTGCTTTAGCCGAGTCCTGGGAGATTTCAAAAGATGGTAAAACGATTGTTTACACCCTGAAAGATAATCTTAAATGGTCTGATGGCGAGCCGCTGACGGTTGATGACGTGGTATTTACTTACAACGATTTGCTCTTTAACGAGGAAATCCCCACCAGCAACCGCGATATTTTAAGAATTGGCGAGGAAGGCAAGCTGCCCACTGTTCGTAAACTAGACGCTCGCCGAATAGAATTTAAAATTCCCGAGCCCTTTGCACCCTTCTTAAAGGTGACAGGCGTTGCGATTTTGCCTCAGCACGCGCTAGAAGATTCTGTAAGAGACAAAGGCAGTGACGGCAAACCCTTGTTTTTACAAAAGTGGGGAACCAGCAGCAATCCCTCTGAAATTATTTGCAACGGCCCGTACAAAATTAAGCAGTTTGTGCCGGGTGAGCGAATTGTATTTGAGCGCAATGCTAACTACTGGAAAAAAGGCCCTGGCGGTGAGCAGCAGCCCTACATCGATCAGGTTGTTTTTCCGGTGGTGAGTTCGCAAGATGCAGAGTTTGTGCGCTTTCGTTCGGGCGACTCTGATTTGATGTCGGTTACGCCTGATAACTTTTCCTTAATGAAGCGGGACGAAAAGCAGGGCAACTACACGGTATACAACGGCGGGCCAACGACTTCGCGCCTGTTTATGGCTTTTAACCTTAATAAGGGCTCTCTCAATGGCAAGCCCGTTGTCGATCCGATTAAGTCTAACTGGTTTAACACCGTAGCGTTTCGTCAGGCCGTGGCCTACGCCATTGATCGAGAGACGATGCTCAACAATATTTTCAAGGGGCTAGGCGAGCTGCAAAACTCTCAGATTGCGCCTCAAAGTCCCTATTTTGCTGAGTCTGGTCTACCTGTGTATGACTACAGCATTGAAAAAGCTAAAGAACTTTTGCTCTCTGCGGGCTTTAAGTACGAAGGCACCCAGCTAGTAGACGCCGGCGGCAATCCGGTGCGCTTTACCCTGCAAACCAACGTAGGCAACAAAATTAGAGAGTCGGCAGGCGCTCAGATCAAGCAAAATCTGGCGCTCATTGGCATCACCATAGACTTTCAGCCGATAGACTTTAATAAGCTCATTACCAATATGGACACTAGCTTTAGCTGGGAGACGATTGTGATGGGCTTTGGTGCAGGAGAAGAGCCTAACAGCAGCGCTAACTTATGGACGGTTAATGGCGGCTCTCACCTGTTCAATCAACTGCCTGCGGGCGGGGCGCTGCCGGGGCGAGTGGTGGCGAGCTGGGAGCAAAGCATTAGCGACCTATATGTAAAAGCCGCTCAAGAGCTAGATGAAGAGAAGCGTAAGGCGCTTTATTTTGAGACCCAAAGGCTCATTCAAGAAAATTTGCCCTTCATTCATCTGGTGGGCCAATACTCTATGATCGCCGTACGAAACGAGGTAGAGAATGTAGAGTACACCGCCTTGGGTGGGGTGCTGTGGAATTTGCCCGAGCTGCAATTAGCAGAAAGCTGATGTGCTGAAGGACGCTCTTTTGCAGCTTTTCTCATCGCTTTACAGGCGAAGTAACCTTACAGAAGGTTAAGCCTTGTCTTAAGCTTTGCTGTGAATTCTGTGCAGTGTTTAGGGCTATCCGTCATAATCAAAGCTAATCGCTATTAATAATCCTATAGAACAGGTACATCCAGAACTTTTGAGCAGACCTTTTCGTGAAAACCACGCTTGACCAGCGCGTATGGATCAGATTGAACAAGCCTATAGAGTATTAGAGCTAGAGCCGGGTGCGTCAATGTTCCAGGTGAATCAGTCCTATAAGGATCTGGTGTTTATTTGGCACCCTGATCGCATTCCGAGCGATCGCGATCGCCTTAAAGAAAAAGCCGAAGCCAAGCTCAAGCAGCTCAATGAAGCAAGGTCTTTCTTGCGATCGCACTCCCGCAACGGCAAAGCACCCACTAGCCGCAAAGGTCGCTCGTCTAGCACTTCCTCTAGTCATCCTTCTGGCAGTTCATCTCATAGCGCCTCTAGCAGCGCCTCCAGCCAGACAGCCGCCTCCAGCTATGCTAGAAACAGTCGCTCCGCGAGCTATTCCGCTGGGTCTTCTGCTGGCTACTACCGCCCTGGCGACGACTCCACCTACCGACCCTATAGCCGCACGGCCAGCGCCTACAGCAACACTAGCACGAGCAACACCAGTAGTAACGGTGCCAGCAGCCGAGCCGGAAGCTATCGCCCTCCCTACGAGGCGTATCGTAAAGCCGCCAACAGCTCAAGCTCTTACGACGATTCCTACAGCAGCTCTGCTTACCCCAGCAGCCAGTGGCCCCGTCATCAGACCAGCAGCACCCACTCTACCGAGAGCACCCAATCGGCAGCTAGCGCTGCGCAAAAGCCCGCTGCCCAAAGCTCATCTGCTCAACAGCCATCCAGCAGCGTTTCGGCAAGGCCAGCTAGCGATACCTATCAAAATCCCTCTGACCACATGCCTGCTCGCTCGAAGCGCAACCCCGACCTGAGCGGCGCAGACATGAGAGGAGCCAACCTCAAAGAAAAAGACTTTTCGGGGCGCAACCTCAGTAACGCTAATTTAGCCGGGGCCGACCTCAGCGACACCTTCATGCACAAGGTAAACCTCAACCGAGCCAACCTGAGAAAAGCCCGACTGTTTCGCGCTAACCTGCTTCAGGCAGATCTTAGCCACGCAGATCTTAGCGGCGCAGATTTAATTGGCGCAGACCTGAGCGGCGCAGACCTGAGCGGCGCAGACCTGAGCGGCGCAAAAGTTGGCTATGGCGACAAAATAATGGTCAAGCTGCTCGGCGCTCGTTTAACGGGCACGATTATGCCCAACGGTCGCATTCACGAATAAAAGATAAATAGTCTACGGACGTTCTGCATTCTGGCTCGATTTATCCGGAAAAAGCGGGCTGTTAGCTGTTGCTTTCGCTAGCGATCGCTTGAGTCGTCCGGCTATTTGATTGGCCTGGGTGCAGGTGTGCGATCGCCAAAGCATCTACCTTTACAGCCTTAAGTCAAATCTTTTAGCTAAATTCCCACCATGACTTCTTTTAAGCGGCGATGTTTTGCCTTGGCAGTTCTGCTAGTCGCGCTATTAATTGTTGCGCCAAACTACTACGCTGCCGCTCAAACTCCTGACGCTCACCCACGCCCCGTCAACAGCAGCTCTTATTACACCAACCAGTGGAACAATACTGAGA
>JBARVS010000078.1:0-3532 GCA_049646385.1 Phormidesmis sp.
CTTCGCATAGTCGGCGATAAAACAGGCTACACGATTACAAAGTCTGCTGACGGCCAAGGCGCAACGACAGAAGTTCGCGATCGCCTCCTGGAGCAATCTTTAGAGACAACAGCAGAGACGGCAGCAGAGACGGCGGAGACAACGGTTCGCATACTGGCTCACATAGCCAAGTGGACGCAGGTTGCTCAAATGGGCGTTCCTACAGGCAGTCAGCTTTCGACAAGCGCCGTAGAGCTACAGATTTATCATAAAGAGCAGCTCATCACCGCTGAGTCATTACGGCTGCATTATGAGCAGCGAGATCAGCGGTGGCGACCCCCTAATATTAAGGTAAAGCTAGTAAATCATAGCGCCCGTCGGCTTTACTGCACCTTGCTTAATCTGACTGAAGAATATTCAATCAGCGCGCCTTTTTTTAGCAGTGGCGGCATTTGGCTAGCGCCTCACAGTGAAATATGGGCGGGTATTGCGGCCAGCAATCAGCTCAGCGACCTGATTCCGCTAACGGTGCCTCAAAGACTGTGGGAGCAAGGCGTTACAGAATATGAAGATACGCTCAAGCTAATTGCTAGCACCGCAGAATTTGACCCGACGCTGCTCTTGCAAAATAAGTTGGATGATAGAGAGGCGATCGCTCACAGAAGCCTAGAAGCCCGACTACATAATCTATTTAATCGGCTAATGAATGGGCCAGCTTCTCGTGATATTGGAGCAGCAGAGACAGAAACGATAGATGAATGGATGACGAGTCAGCGGATAATTACGACGGTGCGATCGCAAACCTCTGTGCAAATTTCTAGCGAAAGAACAGTTGCACTCTCTACAAATAACAAACACAATAGCAGTCAAATCATTGAGCAGGTTATCATCTCTCCTCACAGCCAGCTCAAAGCAGAGGCCAAGCTGATCGCAGTCGATCAAGTAACGCGCGATGTTGCTATGCCAAGGCTCCCGCCGCTAATTCAAAAGCAAACTGAGCCCCTCACTTTTACCGCCCGCCGTGGCACAGCACCGGGCCTAGATGCCCTAGCGCTAAGCAGTATTGAGCAAGCTGAATCAGTCACACCTGATAACCCGCTCACGCTGTTAATAGATGCGCCCTTAGCACCGGGCGAAGCTGTTCTACCCATTGCTTACGATGGTGAATTTTTCATTCCGTTAGGATATGGCCGTCACCGGGGTAAAAAAACAGAAGTTGTTCTTCAGCATCTTCCACAGCTTTCTGGGAGTTATCCCAATCAAGCACAGTTTGAAGATGATGCGCCCGCTACAGAGACGAGAAGCATCAGCAGCGCGCTGAAAATTGTCTTTAGAAAGGTAGCCACTCAAACGCTGGGTGAAACGCTCAGCCAAAAGCTAGGACTCTCTTTTGACTATCCTATTTTAGCGGCAGTGGAAAAAACAGACTCCGCTGAAACATATATCACCGATGCTGCTGAGCTAGAAAAGCGAGTAGCCCATGCCAAAAACATTGTGATTTACGTTCATGGCATTACAGACAGCACCCAGTCGATGCTTCCTAGCATTCAAGCGGCTCGCATTAACACCGAGGGCCAGACTCGCCCGCTAGGTGAAATGTACGATTTGATCTTAACCTACGACTACGAGAGCCTAAATACTTCCGTTGCTGCAAGTGCTGTTCAGCTCAAGCGAAAGCTAGCCGCGATTGGCATCGTGCCGGGACATGGCAAAACGGTTCATATTATCGCTCACTCAATGGGCGGGCTAGTCAGCCGCTGGTGGGTAGAAAAAGAAGGGGGGGATGCGGTGATTCAACATTTGATTATGCTGGGAACTCCAAATGCGGGCTCCCCTTGGCCGGTCGTTCAAGCCGGACTTTTCAAGGCGCTGAGCTTCGCGATTAACGGGCTTTCTACAGTTGCTTGGCCGGTGCAGCTCATTAACGGCGCGCTCTTTGTGCTCGAAGCCGTTGACGTTGCCCTTGACGATATGAATCCAGGGTCGGAGCTGCTGACCTTGCTAGCCGCTAGCGAACCCGCGATTCCCTATAGCATTGTTGCTGGCAATACCAGCTTGGTTCCGCTGGACGATAAGGCAACGCTGCGAGCCCGCTTAGAAAGAAAGCTGGATAAACTCGCTGAATTTCCGTTTTTGCAAGAGGCTAACGATGTGGCGGTATCTGTTAGCAGCATTCGGCACGTGCCTGCCGGAGCTATTCACGTCCCACAGGTTCGTGAGGTGGCCTGCAACCACATGGTTTATTTTACTGACCCAGTTGGGCTCGCAGGGCTGAGCTGGGCTGTAGAGCGTGCGTTTTTGGCAGCGAAATAATTGGAGGCGAAATAGTTGGCAGCGAAATAATTGGCAGCGATCGCATAAGTAAACCCTCGCCACAGCTAGATAGAGATAGATACATCAGCATAGACAAATTTAGTCAAGCAAACACACTTACCCTTTTAACCCATCATGAAACTCATCACCACGACCGATACCTTCCTTAAAACCCTTCCCGCCCAGGCCGACCAGCTCAAGGCTCGAAACCAACCGGGCCTACTTATTCCTCTCAAAAAAGGAACAGAATTAGAAGTTGCAGAATACTTTCTCTGCGAAGCCGACCCCAATACAAAAGCAGACGATCACCTTTTCGTTCAGCTAGCAGGGCCCCTCGCCGAATCGCAAAACCTCCGCTGGTTTGTAGAAAGCCCTGCCGCTCGCCTAGAAGGAATTGCCTCTCAGGATAAGCCTGTGCCCAAGCCGATAGATTCTAAGCCTGTAGCCGCTAAGCCTGTAGCCGCTAAGCCTGTAGACTTTGGCAAAAAGATTAGAATCCCTGGCATTAGTCGGCCAGTCGGCATTAACGAGCCAGTTTATCACGAGCCGATTGCATGTAACTTTACCTGGAGCGAACTGACCGCTGGCGGCACCAGAATTCCGGTTAATGCTGTTGTAACTCAGCGCATTGTTAAGCTTTGTAAGTATATGGATGGCGTTCGCAAATATTTAGGCGACAGGCCCATTACGGTAACGTCAGGCTACAGAGATCCGGTTTCTAACAAAGCAGTCGGCGGCGTCTCTGATTCTAGACACCTCTGCGGCGATGCCATTGACTTTTTTGTAGAAGGCATGGACGTTGTAGAAACCTTTAACAGGCTCAAAAAATATCATCCCACTGGCGGGCTAGCCGTCGGCGCTGGCTTCGTTCATTTAGACCTACGCTCAGATAGCCAAGCGTCTCGATGGCACTATGCAGGCGGCCCTCGGGTAGATCTTTGGGGATAAGTTAAGAGCGATCGCCAACAACCGCGATCGCCCAATTCAACCATTAACCTATTAGGAGGCTGCTATCATGCAAGCTGAACACAGAGGCTTACTCGACTCCAAAACATGCTGGTTTGTACCGTGGAAAGAGCTAAGTAATTTAGACAATGTTGAGAGCCCAGACTACGGCAAGCTCAGAAAAGTGGATTCAGAATATTCACAATCAGACGCTTTTTTAGAAACAGGCAGCCCATTTACAATATCGCTAGAAAGCTTTTTTGTTCAGGGTTCTCACATCAGCAATGGCAAAAAC
>JBARVS010000079.1:0-8129 GCA_049646385.1 Phormidesmis sp.
GAGTAGAGCCAGTGATCGCCCCAGTAATTTCAACGCGGGCAATTTGTTTGCGGTAGCGAGGCTTAAAAGGCCAAATCATAGTTACCAAGTCATCATTAAATAGGAGGCGGGCGATCGCACAATAAGCCTAAGCGCGAGCCTGAGCGCATTTGCCCCAGACCTTACATTATTTCAAAACATTCCTTAAAGTTAAGTATACGGCTTGCTAGTCCTCCTGCTGATGGCAGCCCTTTTCTATATGCCTGCTATAAGCCTGCGCAGATCTTCCTTTCTGCGCCGCTTCACAGTTATCTTATGGCTACCCCTCGAATGGACTCTCGCCCCACTGCCGATCAGCCTCGTAACGCGCCTCATATTCCCCTACCCCAGCCTTTATCTCCTTTCGCCTCTAATCCGCTGGTGCTGATTGCGCCCTTCTTTTTGTGGGGCACAGCCATGGTCGCGATGAAAGGCGTAATGGATGAAACCACGCCGCTTTTTTTAGCAGGCGTTAGGCTACTGCCCGCCGGACTACTGGTGGTGCTGGTCTCTGTGCTGTTAGGCCGCGAACAACCCACAGGCTGGCGAGCATGGCTATGGATTAGCCTGTTTGCCTTGATAGATGGCACTTTGTTTCAAGGATTCTTAGCCAAAGGGTTAGAGCGCACGGGGGCAGGGCTGGGCTCAGTGATGATTGACTCTCAGCCGCTAGCCGTGGCGATTATGGCGCGATTTCTATTTCAAGAGTGGATTGGCCCGCTGGGTTGGCTAGGGCTGTTAGTGGGGCTCTTGGGCATTAGCTTCATTGGCTTCCCAGATGAGTGGATTCTAGGGTTTTTTCAAGGGAATGGATTTGAGGTTGGCTCGCTGATGACGTTTGAGCATGAAGTGTGGTCAAGCCTGTTTCAGCAGGGCGAATGGCTGATGCTGATGGCGGCTTTATCAATGGCAGTCGGAACTATTTTAATTCGCTATGTCGTGCGCTGGGCCGATCCGGTTGCGGCCACTGGCTGGCATATGGTGATAGGCGGCGCGCCGCTGATGGTGGCCTCGTTAGCCGATAGCTCTTGGGAAAATGGCTTCTTGCCCTGGCACAATCTTTCACTGCCCGGTCTGTTAGAAATCAGCTACGCGACTATTTTTGGCAGTGCGATCGCCTACGGTTTATTTTTTTACATCGCTGCCCAGGGCAATCTCACTAGCCTGAGCGCGCTCACCTTTTTAACGCCTGTATTTGCCTTACTATTTAGCACCCTGTTACTCTCAGAAAGCTTGAGCCAGCTGCAATGGAGCGGCGTGATGCTGACGCTCATTAGCATTTACTTAATTAACCAGCGAGTTCGACTCTCCAACTGGCTAGCCGCTCGCTCAGTCCCGATTTTGGCGAATAAGCTGGCTATTTCTCCAAAAGTAAGCCCTCCTCAGGACTCACCCGACTAAACTTAGCCGTATCGTAGAGCACCCTTAAAAAAGTGCGTGAACCTACGGGCAATAACTGTAAAGAACTCAAGAAATCAAGGACTCAAGAACTCTGAAGCTAGATGTTTACGGTAGGATGTGCTTAATTACATAAGCTGCCCTCATCAAAGGGGTTTGCATTTGAATCGACAAAAAAAATTTCAAGCGGGCATCCTGTTTGTAATAGTGCTTTGTAGTAGTGTGCATTTTCGGTCAGCTTTTGGACAACTTCGGGCAAATCCTCTAATTTTTCTGATCTAAAGCCCAATGGGGCGTAGTCCTTATTACAGCTATTGATCGTAATCATTGACCGCTAGGCAAGTGAAGTAAAAGCTTTTGACAAGTTTTGAAGAAAGTTCTTGAATTGAGTCGCCAGCCACCCAAAAAGATAAATAGGTAAAGATAGCCATGATTCGGCGTTCTACTTTAATATTTCTAACCTGTCTGGCCGCTTTAGGCACGTCAGCTCGAACATCGGCTATGCCGTCCGCTCATGCTGCTGGCTATTCGTCAGATACTCAAATGCTGATCGCTCAGGCACCGGGTGGCACAGCGGCTGGTGAGCTATCGCTAAACTCTCGGGGAGAGGCGGTCAAGGCGCTTCAGGTGCGATTACAAAAAAGCAGCTATTACAATGGCTCTATTGACGGCCTTTATGGGTTAGCTACTCAGCGAGCGGTGAGTGCCTTTCAGTCAGATGCGGGCCTAAGCCAAACGGGTAGCCTAAGTGAGGAAACCTGGCTGCGGCTTCAAGCCTTGCCAAATGCCAGTTCTTCGGGTGCCAGCGCCAAAGCTAGCGCAGCAGATGACACGCCTACGACGACTCTGACGTCTGCGGCTGTGCCTGAAGCTGTACCAGTAGCCGATGAGCTACCGCCTATAGAGGAACAAAAGGCCATAGAGGGAGAAAAGGGCAGCGCTGCTGTTGCGCCTGAGGACGAAAAAGGCGGGCTTGGCAAGGCATTTGGGTTGGGGTTGAGCGCGATCGCTGTACTGGCCAGTTTTGGCATAGGGTTTTACCTTGCCAATCGTGACAAAGCCAATGAGTTAGATGAAGGCGAGTGGGGTGAGATTGAACCTGACAATAGTCAGAGCCCAGAAGGGGTGCAGCCTCTAGCGCCCGCAGCAAGTCAGCAAACCGGGCGCGGCGGCGCTAACAGGGGCACATTGGGCAGCACATTAAACAACTCACTCAATAGTTCATCCAGCACTAGCCCACTCAATCATTCAATCGGCAATGGAGCGATGACCTACAGCGGCAGCACCGCCGAGCTAGCTGCTTCTCCCGGTCAGGCGCTGAGCAATAGCGGCCAGATGGGGGGGGCGGCTCCGCTCACTCAGGTTGACATTATTGATGGGCTAGTTGGCGATTTGCGCAATCCAGATCCTGCTAAACGACGCAAGGCTATTTGGGAGCTAGGTCAGCGGGGCAATTCTCTGGCGATGCAGCCCCTAGTTGATTCAATGATCGATGCCGACTCTAAAGAAAAGAGCCTTGTCCTAGCCGCGCTCTCAGAGATTGGCATTCGTTCGCTTAAGCCCATGAGCAGGGCTCTGGCGATCGCCCTGCAAGACGACAACCCCGAAGTGCGCAAAAATGCCATCCGCGACCTCACTCGCGTTTACGATTTGGTCGTACAAATCAGCCAAATGCTAGGCCATGCCACAGAGGACGAAGATCCCGAAGTTCGTCAGACCGCGACCTGGGCACTTGAGCAGCTCAGCCGCATTCGCCGCAGCCAAGATATTGACACTAGCGTACGTTCCTTTTCTGGCGGTAGCGCTGCCCCCCCGATAGATTTGCTCTCTAGCGAGGCGTCTTTGCGGCGATCGCAGCAAGGGCTAAGCTAATCATTTAGGCCCAACATCAGCTCAAATATCGGCCTAGTATCAGATTCAACCTTTAACCTTGCGACTTCTTCTGCTCTCGACGCCTGTTGGCCCTTTAGGATCGGGCTTGGGCGGCGGCGTTGAGCTAACTGTTAATAACCTAGCGCGGGTGCTAAGTGCCCGAGGTCATCAGGTGGCGATCGCCGCGCCTGCGAGTTCTATCTTGCCGAACGATCTGTTGAGCAATCGTTCGATCAGCCTAGTTGAGATTTTGGGATCGTGGCAGCCTTCGGCCCAAACGCAGCTACGATCAGCGCCCTTGACGACGGGCTCGGCGCTGTCGAATATGTGGGAATATGCGCGTCAGGTGCAGTCACGCTACGATCTGCTGGTGAATTTTGCTTACGACTGGTTACCGTTTTACCTGACGCCCTTTTTTAGTACGCCGATTGCTCACTTTGTCAGCATGGGCTCGTTGAGTGATGCCGTAGACGAGGCGATCGCCCGCATCGGTGAGCAGATGCCAGGAAGGTTGGGAGGCTATACGCGATCGCAGGCCAGTACCTTTGTGCAAACGCCGATAGATCGGTGGCAAATTTTAGGCAGCGGCATTGACCTTAATCAGTACGACTATTGCGATCAGCCGGGTGATGCATTGGCTTGGGTGGGCCGAATTTCACCTGAAAAAGGGTTAGAGGATGCGGTCGCCGCAGCGACGATGGCCCGTCGCCCGCTCAAAATTTTTGGCAAGCTGGAGAATGAAGCCTATTGGCAAAGCGTTCAGGCACTGATTGCTAAAGCATCTGTACAGATTGACTACTGCGGATTTTTACCGACGGCTGAGCTGCAAAAGCAGTTGGGCGCATCTCAGGCGCTTTTGGTGACGCCGCACTGGATGGAAGCCTTTGGGATAGTCGCGATTGAGGCGCTGGCCTGCGGTGTGCCCGTGATTGCCTACCGACTGGGCGGGCCCGCCGAAATTGTGCGCTCTGGCGAGACGGGGTGGCTAGTTGATTCTGGTGATGTGGCAGGTTTGGTGGGGGCGATCGCTCGTCTCGATCAGATACATCGCCGTCAATGTCGCCGCGCCGCCGAAACGACTTACTCACTTGCCGCCTGGGGCGATCGCTTCGAGCGGTGGTTTTATGAAATCCTTTCGGGTATGATGAGCAGCTAATGAATGAGTTCTTGTAACGACACTACTCAGCTACTGCTTTAATGATTCTTTTAACCCCTGAAGAAATTACCCAGCTCAGAGCCAGACTCGCTGACTATCCTAAGGCGCTAGCGGCACTTCAAGAAATTGAGGACTGTGATGGCGATGTTGAAGACGCGGCAATTTCTCTTGCTTTAAAGGCAGGCCAGGAGCCCGATTCTAACGAGCAGTGGCTGGCTGGCTTTAGTAAGCGCTATCGCCATATTGCCTGCCAGATGCAGTTTCGAGAGGCGATTTCAGCCGGACAGCTCAGTACGCTCATCCACACCCTCACCGAAGAAACCGACTGTCCAGCGCTGATGGCCCCGGCGGTGGCAATCTATGTTTTTAAGTCTGGCGTCGCCTCTTTTTGTCACAGCTTTGATAATAGCCGCGTTGATTGAGGCCAGCCCATGACTCACAACCCCCATATTGGTTCTTCGCTTGACGAGCTGCTAGAAGAAGATAGCATTCTTGCTGAAGTGAGTGCGATCGCTATCAAACGAGTCTTAGCGTGGCAGGTGTCACAAGCAATGAGTAATCTAGGGTTAAGCAAGTCTCAGATGGCAGCGCAGATGAGAACTAGCCGTACATCACTTGATAGGCTGCTTGACCCCGACAACACTTCTGTCACTTTGAAGACGCTAGAACGGGCGGCTACTGTTTTAGGCAAACGTCTACAGGTGGAGCTAGTTGACATAGAAGCGGCTGGGGCAACAGCCATTAAGTAGCTTCTTCCTCGTTCAAGTAGCGATATACGCTAGCCTTCGAGAGCTTGAACGCTTTCAATCAGGTCTTTGACGAATTCACCCTGTTTACGCCTTTTTGCCGTAGCTTTAGGCATTCGGCATTACTGAGGGACTTCCTACGGCCCATCTGAACGCCACGCGCTTTCGCGTTCCAGATGCCATCCATCTGTCGCTCAGCGCGGATTTTGGTTTCAAACTATGCGATCGCACCGAGCATATTAAACAGCAATCGGCCAGTCGCATCGCCTGTATCAACACTCTGGTCAATCACCTTCAGGTTGACCTGCTTCTTCTGCAACTGCTCTGCCAACTAGCAGAGGTGAAGCGTAGAGCGAGCGAGTCGGTCTAATCGGGTCATGGCCAAAGTGTTGCCCTCTCGCACCTATTCAAGGCAAGCCTTCAGCCGAAGCCGCTTATTGGAGGTGCCAGAACGTCTCATTATGTCTCAGAGGCTTTGATAAAACATTAATGAGACATGGTTTAGCCTGCATCTCAAGGTCTAGATTTCGAGACTGTTGAGGCAATCAGTTCTCTACCAGCTTTTCACTGAGGCGGAGTCTGGAGGGTACTCTACATCAACAACCTATGATTAAGACCAAGTGTACTGCTTCCCTAGCAAAGGACATCTGTTAGTGAGTATTTTTCTAGAAGGTCTGATTTTCAACAGCTATAATTCAGTCGTTACAGCACTTCTAGCCTATGGCTAGACTTTGCAATAGTCGGGGCCGTACCCCCTGTCAGTGTTGAACGTCAAACAAAACGAAGAATAAACGAGACTATTATCCAGCGCCCTAACTAAAGCCGCCATAATTTCTTCAATTTCTCAATGGACTCCTGTTGCCTCTGCCTAATAATTTCTGGCGTCCATTCGGTTTGCTGTAAAACTTGAGTCGTCAAAACAAACGAGTTAATACCACCTGCACTGTTAGAAAAGTATCTTTCTTTCTTCTTTTTGAACTCGTAATTCTGCGCCTGCGCATTCTTTCTACGAGAAAGCAAAGTCAAGTTGCCGATTTTATGCACGTACTGACTGCGCTCTTGGTCACTAAACCACTGCACCCACTGACTATTCTTGTCAGGGTTTTGCGGAAGAACGTGTTCTATGGTGATAATTGGATATTTGTAGGTTGCTGTGCCCTCTGTTAATACAGAATCGAGGCGTAGAAGAACGTACTTTCTGATGCGCTTCATCAAGTACAGGTCGCCATTCAGGATAACTAATATCTCGGTAGCTTCTGCTGGGGTTAGCTGCAACGGTGAGCCGTCAACGTAAAGGTCGGCATCTTTTTCTATACTCGTCAGCAATTCTGCATAGCGATTTATTCGAGTGTTAGCGTTCTCTTTTAGGATCATCAGTCCTGCGGCAAGTCTTTCTAAGTCAGTAAAAAACTTTTCTAGCAGCTCAGGAGAATAGTTTATGTGTTTTGAAATATATAGAATAGCTGGCGGAACCCAATCAAAATTGTCTATTCCGTTAAGCCATTCAAGACAATTATTAACGACCTCTGTTTCACCTCCGCCTTGATAATTTGCCTTTCTGATAGTCTCTAGCGCATCTGAGTTTGGCTTCAAAACTGCATCTATAAAGCGTTCGGGCGGCTGAATCTTTGGCAGTATGTGCTCGCGGAATTCGATGAGCGCCGTTTTGCGAAGCTTTGCCTTCTGGTAAATCATGCGGATGTGTGAGAATAGTTCCAGGAACGCATCTCGCCCTAAATCTTCTTCTTCGCTTTCCCAAATGTGCGTGTAGCTGTCTTGTTTTTGCTCAGAGATGGCTCCTATAATTTCCGATTTCAGTAAATCAGTCAGGCTTAAGTTGAGCCCTCTAGCATTTAAGACTGAGAATATTCGATAGGCTGAATCCAAGTCAGGCGTAGAGACGACAACTAGAAAGCATCGTGTTATTAGATACTTAACAAGGCGTTTACGTTTTGTTTCATCTACAAGTTTCAGCTTGTCTAGAAAATAGCGAGCGTTGTCTTGAATACGTTGTTGGCTGTCGGTAAGTGAAGTACTGTTCAGCCGTAGTAAATTGTCTAGTCCTGACTCTCTTTGAATATGATCGCGAAAGAACTTTTCATCTTTAGGTCGAAGTTTGAGCCTGTAATTAGCTGGTATACCCAGTAGCTCGTTTTCTGGCTGGTAAAGATACTGTGTAATCCCTGGATTGGGATCTAGTTCTCTAATAACTGATAGGAGGATAGTCAGCGTCGTAAGCCGTTGTTGTCCATCTACGACATCGGCTTCAGCGTCCTTCGCATCGTTTCCCTCAGATTTGATTAAGACAATGCTTCCTAAAAAGTAAGAGTTGGATTCTGAGATGTCATTTGAGCCGTCACCTAAAAACGACAATATGTCAGTAAGTAATTCACTGGCTTGCTCTCTTGTCCAAGCATAAGGGCGTTGATAAGGAGGGATAGAAAATGAGTAGTCGTCACTAAAAATTTTAGATAACGGTTTTTCAGTCGCATGAATAGCAGTAGGCATATTTTGTTTAAATAATCTGACAGGTAGCAAGATCGATGTCACTCGCTATGATATGCAAAACCAAGGCGTGGCCTCAAAACAGACAGTTTTGGCCTTTGAGTAGTTTTGGATACTGCTAGCGAACTCTAGTTTAGTACACCTAAGCCTATCAAAAAGAGCGGTTTTGGGATGTTCAAATGGACTGGCAAATTTGTTGGCTGATGTTTGTTGCGCGGCTAGTGAGGCAACTGTAGGACGATCTTCGCCATCTCGCGGCGGGTTGCTCCACTAGGTGGGTCGAATGCTAACTGATTATTCTAAATTAAGCAACAACAGCGAGTTTTGAGCAGAGAGATGGCCTATGGTCTCTCCTTTTATAGTTGCATTTTAATTCACTATCAAATTTACGAAGAAGCTACCTTTTTGATGGTTAGGTAATCTGTCTACATAAT
>JBARVS010000080.1:0-9202 GCA_049646385.1 Phormidesmis sp.
CCTTTGCTCAAATTTCGGGTAGACTGCTCTAGCTCTTCAGGGGTGAGCTGACTAACAATTTTTGCCATGAGCCAATCTTAATCAGACGGCATTGGTACGGCAAGTCAGCGCCTAGCAGACTCATACAACTACCTATAGATAGTTGCGATCGCCCCACAACTTCCCCTAATAAGAAAACGAACGTTTAGCACCCACAGCATCTAACGCCCATGAAATTCGAGCGCGCCAGCGGCATCCTTCTCCATCCGACAAGCCTGCCAAGTCCCCACGGCATTGGCGACTTGGGCCAGTCTGCCTACGAGTTTATTGACTTTATGGAGCGCAGTGGCCAAACCCTGTGGCAAATTTTGCCGCTTGGCCCTACGGGTTATGACCATTCGCCCTACACCATGAACTTCAGCGCCTTTGCGGGCAATCCGCTGATGGTGAGCTTAGAAAAGCTGATAGATGAGGGCCTGCTGAAGGCAAATGAGGTTTCGCCGCTAGCCGATGCGCCGGCGGGCCGGGTGTCGTTTAGCAAAGTGATTCCGCATAAGATGGCGCTGCTGCGAAAGGCGTTTGAGCGCTTTGATGAGACCAACGCCGAGCTAGACAAGTTCTCAGCCGAGCAGGGCTGGTGGCTAGAAGATTTTGTGCTATTTATGGCACTGCTTGAGGCCAACGATGGTAAGCCTTGGAGCCAGTGGGAGCCAAGCATTGCCCGCCGCGAGCCGGAGGCGATGAAGGCCAAAGCTGAGGAACTCAAAGAGAGGGTTGCCTTTCAGCGGTTTGTGCAGTTTAAGTTTTTTGAACAGTGGCAGGCGCTGCGCAAGTATGCCAATGGCAAAAACATTCAGATTATTGGCGACGTGTCTATTTATGTGTGCCACAACAGCTCGGACGTGTGGGCACATCCTGAGCTGTTCAAGCTTGACCCAGAGACTTTAGAATCGGCTTACATTGCTGGGGTGCCGCCTGACTATTTTAGTGAAACGGGCCAGCTATGGGGCAACCCTGTTTACGACTGGGACAAGTGCCAAGAGTCGGGCTTTGAGTGGTGGATTTCTCGCTTTAAGGCGACCTTGCAATATGTGGACTGGGTAAGGGTTGACCATTTCCGAGGGTTTGAGGCTTACTGGCAGGTGCCAGCGAGTGAGGAAACCGCGATGAATGGTGAGTGGGTAAAGGCTCCGGGCGATGCGTTTTTTGAAACGTTAGCGGAAAAGCTGGGCGATTTGCCTGTGTTGGCTGAGGATTTGGGGGTAATTACGTCGGAGGTGGAGGCGCTGCGCGATCGCTTCAGTTTCCCCGGTATGAAAATCCTCATGTTTGCCTTTGGCGGCGACCCCAACAGCACGCATTTGCCCCATAACTACCCGACCAACTGCATTGTGTATTCGGGCACTCACGACAACGACACCGCCATCGGCTGGTGGGAAAGCCTGCCTCAGCCCGAAAAGCAGTTTCTAGCTGAGTACCTCAACCTGGGCAATCCCGAGGATATTCAAGAAATTAACTGGGTGCTAATTGAAACGGCGCTGAAGTCTAGAGCGGATTTGGCCATTGTGCCTTTGCAAGATTTGTTTGGCTTGGGCCACAGTGCGCGCATGAACGATCCGAGCGTAATTCCAGACAACTGGCGCTGGCGGTATGAGCGTTCGGATATGTTGACAGATGGGGTGAGCGATCGCCTGCACCAGCTAACTAGCACTTACGATAGGGTATAGCCTGATAGCTTATGCCCCGAAGAGATTCTATTCATAGTGTTGTCAGGCGAGCTTTGGTAAAGGATGGATGGGACATTACTGACGATCCCTACGTGATATCTTATGGCGAAAGATTTTTGTTCGTGGATCTTGCAGCCACTAAAATTGGCAAGCCTGACACTGCTCAAAGCCAGTTTATTGGAGCGGCAAAAGATGATCGCCAAATTGCGGTAGAAATTAAAGCATTTCGCGGACAGTCTGCGATCGCTGATCTTGAGCAGGACATTGGACAATATGTGCTCTATCGATTGCTTTTACGCCAGATAGATCCCAGCCGTCAGGTCTACTTAGCAGTCGGTAATTTAGACTATGATCAAATTTTCAGCGAGCCTATTGGCGAGTTAGTGATCAACAAGTTACCGCTAAACTTAATTGTTATAAATCTTGAATCAGCAGAGGTTCAGCAATGGATTCCATCCAGGAACAAGTCGCTATCGTAAAGCAGATCATCAGCCGATACGCCCAGTTAAAGCCTTCTCACGGCGATATTCGGTTAGAGACTCTTTTTGATGAAACTCAAAATCGCTATGCGCTTATGCAGTCCGGTTGGGACAGAGGGCGACGGGTACGAGGCAATCTTATTTACATCACGCTGCGCGATGGAAAAGTATGGATTAAATATGACGGTATGGAACAAGGCATTACTCAAGACCTGATTACCGCAGGCATAGCGCCTGAGCGGATCATGCTTGCTTTTTTGCCTGAACCTCAATTAGCCACCGCGCCTTCTTAGCCCTATGAAAACCAAAGCAGTCATTTGGCAAGAGGATGACATATGGTGTGGCTCTGTTCCTACTCTACCGAGAAGTCATACTTAGGGCGATCGCTACGATCATTTGTTAAAAATGCTCAACGATGATCGCGAGCTACAGATCGCGAAAATGAGGTGATGGCGATGTTAATAAAGCGGGTGAGCGTAGAATAGCGGGTTAGATAGACTAATCGTATTGACGCGAACAGCCCACATCAGCAAGCTGTGCTTAACTAAAGCTAGCTACTCAGGAAAAGCGATGGATGTCTCGGTGATTGGGGCAAGCGGTGACTGTGGCAGAGAAATTGTGGCGCAGCTAGTGGGCTTAGGCGCGCTAGATCCGACTGAGCGATTGCAGCTAGTAGGGCGAGCAGAAGGGCGCAGTGGGAAAGTGTTGTTTGGGCTATGTAGCGACTTGAGCGATGCCTACGCGGAGAAAGCCCCGATTTTTGACGTGGCGCTGCGGCCTGAGGAGATTGTGGCCGATGTGATTGTGATGACGGCGGGGGCGACGGTGGGTGGTGAGGTGACCTCGCGATCGCAGCTAGCCTCAACTAATTTGCCCATATTTGAAAGCTACGCAAAGGCGATCGCTCAGCATGGCTACGGTCACGAAGTTGTGATTATTGTCACCAATCCGGTAGAGCTAGCCGTTGAAGTCTTCAGTCGTCATTTAGGCCGTCATCGGGTCGTGGGCGTTGGCGCTTACTCGGATACGCTGCGGTTTCGGCGAGAGATTGCCGCTGACTTGGGCGTACGACGACAGCTCGTGCAGGGCTTTGTAGTAGGTGAGCATGGTGAGGGCATGGTGCCCCTATGGAGCAGCGTAAAAGTGCATGGCATGACCAGCGACGAACTGCGAGAAACCCGCCATCGGCTTCAGCAGGGACTCGCGGTGACGGATTTCCCGAAAGCTGTTGATCGTGAGAAGCAAACCGTGATGTCGATTATAAAAACGGGAGATATTGCCAAAGCCTATAGCTACGTAGATAAGCTATCGCCAGACTTAAGAGTGGTGATTAAGCCTTTTGTCACTCAGCTCTCAGGGGCCAAAACGATTGCGGCGACGGCAAATGTGACTGTAGACTTAATTCATACGCTGCTTCAGGGCAGAGAAATTGTTGTATCGGGTCAGGTGCAGCTAAACGGAGAGTTTTACGATATTAGAACGCCGCTGGGTGTACCGATTTTAGTGACGCCTTCGGGCTGGAGCCGGGTCGTATCCTTGCAGCTATGGGCTGAAGAAGCTGAAATGCTTCAGCAGTCTGCCGAAACAATTAGCCGACGGCTAAAGGAGGATTTGGCGCATGGATGATCGACTCAGCGATCAGGGAACAGAATCAGTGGGCATCAACTGGAGCGCGCTTCAGCGGTGGGTGTTCGTGGTGCGAGCCATCAACAAGCCAGGCAGCCTAACGGCGGCGGCCTCTGTATTCTCTAACCGAGGCGTGTCTTTGGAAAGCATTTTAGGCAGCGGCATTGATACGACTACTGAGGAAGATGGACGAATGTTGTTTAGCTTTCGCGCTACCCAAAAAAAGCAAGACTTGCTGAAGCGATCGCTCGAAAGGCTCCCTAGCATTACGCAGGTAGCCGCCTACGCCTACGAAGATAAGCGACTGCGGGCGATCGCTGTTGCCCGCCTGTTGCCTAATGCCCGAGTTAACAACGATGCTGAAGACCTTTATGTAGAGACTATTTCACGTAATGAAGCGTCATCACTATTGCTGCTGAGCGGAGGAACGATGGCGGTAGAAGAGGCGATCGCCCACTTCCGAGCGCGCCAGCAGCTCAAAGATGTCGTCATGTCTGCGATTACTGTGTAATAAGATGTCCAGCCCAACAGAAAAATGTTTTACCTCACTTTAGCCGTGAGGCCCAGTTAATATCACTCTCTTTTACATCGTTAACGGCAGGCATGTCACCGATGCGCATAAGCTCGGAGATAGCGGCAATGTCTTGATCACGGCCTGCGCCAGCAACCGCCATCACCCGATCGTTTTGCACATAAAAAGCTAGAAACGATTTGTCGTCTAAGCTGCCTTGAATAACCACGTCATCCCACTTTTCAGCATGGCCTATATAGCGCAGCTTAAGATCAAACTGCCCTGTCCAAAAGAAGGGTACCGCCTTAAATGGAATCTGTTGGCCTGCCATGTTGCAAGCGGCTACTTGACCATGCTGCATGGCAAGCCGCCAGTGTTCTATGCGGGTCGGCTCGCCCGTCATAAAGTGAGGAAACTGGGCAATATCTCCAGCGGCATACACGCCCGGAGCGGCCTGCAAGTATTGATTTACTGGCACGCTGTGATCATCTTCATCCAGCGCTATTTGTTCCACAAAATCAGTCGCTGGCTTTACCCCAATGCCCACTACAACCATGTCAGCAGGCAATGTTTCGCCGCTGTCTAATTCAACAGATTCTACCTGTTTATCTCCCTTTATGGCAGTGACTTTACTGCCTAGCTTAAAAGCCACCTCGTGAGACTTGTGCATCTGCAAAAACATCTTGCCAACGTCTGCGCCTAGCACTTTCTCAAAGGGAATCTCATTAGGTGAAACCACAGTTACTTCCAACCCCTGCTGACGGAGGCTAGAAGCAACTTCCATACCGATAAAGCCCGTGCCGATAACGACAGCTCGCTGCGATCTTTTTGCTGCTTTAAGAATCTCTTGAGCGTCCTCAATTCGTCGCAGCGTGAATACGTTTTTAAGGTCGCTTCCCGCCATGGAGGGCGTATTTACCTTTCCCCCTGTTGCTAACAACAGCGAATCGTATTCAATAGTTTCACCGTCGCCGTAGGTGATCTGCTGCGCTTCTATGTCTAGCTTTTTAACTTTCGCATTTGTTTTGACTTCTATGCCGTATTTTTCGTAAAAGGTGGGCGATCGCAGCAAATCCGCCCCCTTCACCTCGTCACCCTGCAAAAAAGCCTTGCTGAGCTTCGTTCGATCATAAGGGAGATCTTGTTCAGCCGTGAGCATCACAATCCGCCCTATAAAATCTACCTGCCTCAGCATCTCAGCCGCTGCATTGCCCGCTGCACCACCGCCTACAATCACAAACGTTCTATCATTATCATTGTCAGACTCAACCATAGCAGGAACAACATGCTCATCCTGCTCGTCAGGCAGTTCAATATAAACTGTGCCGTCTTCTACACTAACTGAATACTGCGCCAGATCGCAGCGACCGGGCGGCTCTAGCTGTTTGCCGGTGGCCGCGCTATAGCAGGCGTTGTGCCACGGGCAGACGATTCGGCCCTCGTGGAGTACGCCTTTGGCCAAGGGTGCGCCATAGTGGGAGCAGGTTGCAGCCAGCGCGTTGAATTTTCCACTGGTATGCACCAGCAAAATGTCTCTATCGGCAACCGAAAACTGTTGCATCTCGCCTTCGCTTAGCTCGTTAACCTGACAGACTGATACTTTTTGAGTGCTCATAAGGCTATTGCTTGCGAATGACTGCTTGCGAGTGACTAAGAATGCGTCTATTAGGTTAATGGGAGGTGCGATCGCATACATCTCTCACAGGGCACAGCCAACCGCCTCTAGAGAAATAGATCCACGCTGCAAACCTACGCATGAATAAGCACAGGCACCCGCTTGTAAGCAGGCGTATGAGACTTCGGGTCGGTAGTACCTTTCATTAGCACGTTGGCCTCGGGGAAAAACATCAGCGCAGCGCTGCGACGAATGGCACCACAGATAATCTCAACGTTTTCAAGCCTACCCGCTTCGCCCTGAACGGTCACCTGCTGGCGATCGCACAGGCCACCTTCTGCTACGTCTTCAGGATTCATTAAAATGCAGTGACGATGGGGCATCCCGCGATACTTGTCTTTAACATTGTACACCACTGTGTTGTGCTGTCGGTAGGCACGTCCGGTAATCAAAGAAAGAACAATTCCTTTCTCTTTACCAAACGCTTGAGGTGCAGGAAGAGTAAGCGCTGGTAGCGGTGTGGCCTGCATCTGAGCCTTGCCGGAGGGCGTTTCAAACTGAGGGGTGGTAAAAATTCGTCCGCCAATGGTGAACTCTTCTTTAGTTTCGTCAATTTGGCCGATGGCCTCGTAGCCCGAGACCGTTTCGGCAATGAGCTGACGCACATAGCGCGTGTCTTTAAGCCTGCGCCAATCGACGGGCAAATCACCCAGAAGGCGATGGGCTAGCGCTGTAATGAAATCTACCTCTGCGATTAAATCAGCTTCTGCTAAATGAGTTTCACCCTCATCGTTGAGACGAACAAAGTTGTTGCCGGATTCAACCGTGGTTTTATGCGGATTCTCGAAGCGATTGAGCACCGGGATAATGATTGTGTTGTGCTGGGCAATGCCGTTAAAGTGGCCCAAATTAGGCTTGGTGCCGAGATAGATAATCGTCTCGACTTTGCCGAGGGCTCGCTTGGCCTCCGTTAGATCGGGGCTTGCGCCATACAGATTGCCGCCTAAGCAAAGTAAGGTGTCTACCTTCCCTGCGTCTGCGGCTTCAATTAGGGCGCGAGAGTGATAGCCCGGTTCAAGCTCAAGGGAGCGTCCTAGCAGCTTTTCTAAGGCTTTTTTGAGCGGGCCTTTTAGCTCATTTTTCACGCCCATAGAGCCGAAGCCCTGCACGTTAGAATGGCCGCGAACGGGCATCACACCTGCGCCCATTTTACCGACGTTTCCAGTTAACAGGGCAACGTTGGCAATGCCACAAACGTTATCAACGCCGTTCACCTGATGGGTCAGGCCCATAGCCCAGGCAAACACCACGCGCTTTGCATTAGAAATAAGCGTTGCAGCGCTCTCAATGTCGGCTTTAGCAACGCCACAGGTTTCGACAATGCTTTCCCAATCGGTTTGATGGGCCTGCTCAATCACCGCTTCCCAATTGTCCGTATAGGCTCTCAAAAAGTCGTAGTCAACCAAATCTCGCTCGATTAGAGATTTTTGGATGCCGATAAAAATAGCCAGATCGCTGCCAGGAAGCGGCTGTAGAAATAGGTTGGCAATCGGTGAGCCCGGAATGAGTGATTTGACCGGGAAAGAAGGCGAGCCGAACTTTACTAAGCCAATTTCTCGCACGGGATTGAGTACGATAATAGTGCCACCGCGATCGCGCAGCTTAATCAGCTCATTCATCAGCCTTGGATGGTTAGAAGGCGCATTTGAGCCCGCTAGCACCACGCAGTCAGCCTCTTTCAGGCTCTCTAAGCTCACGGTTGAGGTGCCAGAGCCAAAAATTGAGCTAAGCGCGGTAGTTGAAGGCCGATGACAAAGATCAGAGCAGTCGGCCAGGTTGTTGGAGCCAAGCGATCGCATCATTAACTGAAGCAAATACGCCGCCTCATTAGAAGATCGCCCAGAACTGTAAGAAGCTACTCGCGCAGGCTCTTTACGAAAGCTCTCTTCTATCAAATCGTACAGTTCACTCCAGCCAATGCGCTCATAGTGAGATGAGCCTGAGCGCAAGACAGCCGGAAAGCTCAGGCGGCCTAGCTGATCTGCCTCCATTGAAGAAAGCTGTTGAAGTTCCCCAATCGTATACTCGGCAAAAAAGTGCGGCTCAATCGGCGGCTGATACTCTGCAATAATCGCTTCTACGCTCTTCATGCAGCGCTGTAGCTTTTCTCCTGTTTCGTTCGTAAATCCTCCCTTTTGCCCGCCCGTGCCCCACGAGCAAGACAAGCAAGCACTCTTATGAAACAGCGTTTTCCACACCTTTGGCCCTTCGGGTGCTAGCGTATGCTTGGCCCAATATTCAATCACTGGCAGGCCACCCCCTATGTCTTCGCCGGGATGGGCGGCTGCTTGAGAATCAATAGAAGAGTCAGAGGAAGATGCGGGCGACGAAGGGTTATTCATAGCTTTTTCTGGCTGTTTGCTATGCCAATAATCAATTATTAGATACTAACGGAACTCAAGGGAATTGCGACTCAGATAACTATACTAAGCTGTTGATAGTAATCAATTTTTAAGATAATTCGCGATGCTATCGAGTTCGGGGCAACAGCGGGCTACGCTCATTGGCGTTACCACCATACTCATGTGGTCTACTTTGGCCCTGCTGACAAAACTCAGCGGTGCGGTGCCAGTCTTTCAGCTTACTGCTATGGCGTTCACCGTCGCATTTTTAATCGGCATCGCATTTTTGAAACGCGCAGGCGGTCACCCACTGCAATATCTCAAGCTGCCGCTAACGGTTTGGGCAGTAGGCATTACAGGACTATTTGGCTATCATTTTTTTTACTTTATCGCGTTAAAAAATGCGCCCGCTGTTGAGGCTAGCCTAATCTCTTATTTATGGCCGCTGCTGATTGTGCTTTTTTCAGCGCTGCTGCCCGGTGAAAGGCTAAGGTGGTTTCACTGCGCCGGGGCGATCGCGGCCTTTTTCGGCGTCGGGCTGCTCGTCACCCAAGGCCAAACTATTACCTTTGATGCACGCTACACCACAGGCTATGTATCAGCTTTAATTTGTGCCATCATCTGGGCTGGCTATTCGCTGCTCTCACGCAAACTAGGCACGATTCCAACCAGCGCTGTTGGCGGCTTTTGTGGGGCGACGGCTATCCTTGCCTGGATTTGTCACTTTGTATTTGAATCAACTGTGATGCCCTCAGGCGGAGAATGGCTCGCTGTTTTGGGCCTTGGCCTTGGCCCGGTCGGGCTGGCCTTTTTTACCTGGGACTATGGCGTTAAGCTGGGCAACATCAAGCTTTTAGGAACGC
>JBARVS010000081.1:0-27776 GCA_049646385.1 Phormidesmis sp.
CTCACCCTAAAAAATCGCCTAGAAAAACTGATAGAAGTTAAGCTGGCTTAACTAAGCGAGCTTCAATTTTATGCTTATTTTATAGCTCGTTTTGATGCATCACGCAGGCGATCGCGTTTTTAAAAAAATTAGCAGCAAAGACAGGCGTGTTTCCAAAGAGCATGGACTTTCCTATCAATACTTTACCGAATCTGTAATGAATGTATTATAGGTAAGCGAACTACCCCGCCAAAGCCAAGCCAAGCCCGAGCTTTGATAAAGCATTTGATAGCGCATCGGTGAGCCTGTTCCCAGTTGTTTACCATCCTGACTATGTAACGCCCTTACCCGCAGGGCATCGCTTCCCCATGCCTAAGTTTGAGCTGCTGCGAAATTTGCTGGTAAGCGATCGCGTCATTAGCGAAGGCCAAATTTATCGGCCCGGTGCGCCGCCGCTTGAATGGCTACAGCTCGTGCATAATAAGGACTACGTACAGGCTTACTGCGGCGGTACGCTGACGGCCAAGGCCCAAAGGCGAATTGGCCTTCCTTGGAGTAAAGGCTTAGTTAAAAGAACCTGCACGGCAGTAGGGGGCACAATTTTGACGGCTAAGCTAGCGTTGCAGCATGGCATTGCCTGTAACACAGCCGGGGGCACTCATCATGCGTTTCCTAACTACGGATCTGGCTTTTGCATTTTTAACGATTTGGCGATCGCCATCAAAGTCCTTCAGCGTCAAAACCTGATTCGCACCGCGCTAGTAGTTGATCTAGACGTGCATCAGGGCGACGGCACGGCCTTTATCTTTGAGGGCGACCCGAGCGTATTTACCTTTTCAATGCACTGTAGCGTGAACTTTCCAGGCCGCAAGCAGCAGAGCGATTTGGATGTGCCGCTAGCAGAAAATATGGGCGATGAGGAATATTTGGCGATACTGCGATCGCACTTACCTAATTTGCTAACCCGCCTTCAGCCAGATTTGGTCTTGTATGATGCGGGTGTAGACGTGCACAAAGGCGACCGACTAGGAAAGCTGGCGTTGAGCGATGAGGGGATTTATGAGCGCGATCGCACGGTTCTTCAAGCTTGCACCACTGCCAGTATTCCAATCGCCTGCGTCATCGGCGGCGGCTATTCAGACAATATGAGCGCACTTATTTACCGCCATTCGCTGCTGCACAGGGCCGCTAAAGCGGTACTCAGTCAATCAGGCTGCTTTAGTGGCAAAATAGAAAATGCCCTCGGCAGCTAAACTCGCCAAAATCGTTAAAACCGCTAGCTATCTGCGCAGCCTCTCGCTGTCGATACACCTGCTGTCGATATACCTTTAGATATGCCGTTAACTGTTGCAACCTTTTACAAATTCGTAGCGCTGCCCGACTGTGCGCTTTTGCAGCCACTGCTTAAAGAAGTTTGCCAAATCCAGCGCGTCAAAGGCACCATTTTACTCGCTGAAGAAGGGATCAACGGCACCATCGCAGGTACCCAGCAAGGCGTTGACGAGGTGCTTGCCTACATAAGATCAGACAAACGGTTGAACGATGTAGATATTAAAGAATCTTTTGCCGACGAGCCGCCCTTTGAAAAGCTCAAGGTTCGCCTGAAGCAAGAGATTGTTACGATAGGGCTGCCAGACGTTAGCCCTGTCAAGCAGGTTGGCACGTACGTTGCAGCCCAGCAGTGGAACGAATTAATCTGCGACCCAACCGTTACCGTGATTGATACTCGCAATGATTACGAGGTGGGAATGGGAACCTTTCGAGGCGCGAAAAACCCTAAAACAGCCACTTTCAACGAATTTCCTAACTATACAAAAGAGAATTTAGATCCTGGTAAACATCCTAAAATCGCGATGTTTTGCACAGGCGGCATTCGCTGCGAAAAAGCTTCTGCCTATTTGCTCTCTCATGGATTTGAAGCGGTTTATCATCTCAAGGGCGGCATTCTCAAATATTTGGAAGAAGTCGTTGAAGAAGACAGCCTCTGGGAAGGTGAATGCTTTGTTTTTGATGAGCGAGTCGCGATTAAGCATGGCCTAGAACAAGGATCGTATGGCCTATGCTATGCCTGCGGCCACCCAATTTCAACCACAGATCAGGCTAGCGTTAGCTATGAAAGCGAGGTATCTTGCCCGCATTGTGTTGGGAAGTTGGATGAAAATAGGCGCGATCGCCTGCGCGAACGAAAGCGTCAGCGTCACCTAAACTTAAATCGCCCAGCTAAAACAAAGCTAAAACACAGTAGCAAAGCGTTATAAGGGTTTAGTATGCCAGTGTTTCTAGCGTGTCGCGCAAATATAAGCCCACTAGGTGTTCATCTAATAGGCGTTCATCTGAAACGGCGGTTGCCCTTGGCTGTTCAGAAGGCTGCTTAGAAAGATATTCAGAGCGCCAGCTTTGATAGCCAGAGCTAGCGGTAATCGCACTCTTTAAGCTCTCCCACAGCTCGGCGTCATAATTGGCATAAGTGGATGTGCTCGAAGGTACATTTGTCATAAAAAGCTCCAATGTCAAAGAGTTCTAGTCTTTCTTTAACCATAGCTCAAGCGCCTGATTTTGACTGTAACAGTTGCCACTGTTCAGCTTTCGCTATCTTTATCAGCAATATCTTCTGAGGCTGCTGTGTCCAGTTGATCATCGCTAGCGGCTATATCAACCTTAGCTTCTGTGGCGATCGCCTCTAGGTCAGCGTCGTCAATATCAAGCGGTAGGCTTACTTCCCTATCATCTGCCAAACTGTTAGTTGGGCTATCAATTAAGCTGTTGATCGAGCTATCAGGCGAGCTACTTTTAGAGGGTTCAACGGGTTGTTTCGCTGAGGCAGTGCGATCGTTATTAGCAGAATCAATATAATTTTCTTGGGGCAGTATTTTTTTAACGCGCAGGCCCAAAATCAAAAAATCCGTAGCAATCGCACTACTCTCAACGGGCACCACCCGCTGTAGCGTCTTTGGCCCCACTAAAATGGATCGCCCTGCGCTCACTGAAATTTGCAAGAGCGCGCAGATAAAAAAGAACGACACCGCAGCGATAATTAGGCCAGCAGCAGGCGTTATCACCGGATTAATGCGGAGCGATCGCCCATAAAGCCACCACAGCAGCCACAGCGCCAAACCTGCTGTAACCACCGCCAGTATTTTCATTTGCAGCGTCTTCAAAAGCTGCAGGCATCGCCTTTGGTCGTCGGTTAGCTCAGTAGGCTTAAGCGCTAGCGGCGGTAGGCTAAAAATGTAAAAGGGTTTGGCTAGCTGCATCCACAGCGTGGGAACGATGCCAAAAAGCGCGATCGCCCAAAACTGCAGGCTGCCCGCCGCAGGATAGCCAAAAGCAGGAGCAGCCGAAGCCAATCCTGCCAAGCAGCCATCTAGCAGCAGCGGCACCGTCGCTAATCCGACGAAATGCACCCACAAGTAGCGGTTCTGCTGCAACTGAACCATAAGCCCTAATCCAACTCCCTATGCGGGCGCAAGCGTCCGACGCTGAGAGACTAGCTTAAAGGCGCTGAGAATATCGCCCTCTTTCCAGTCGTTAAAGCCACCGACGGCAATACCGCACTCAAAGCCAGCCGCGACCTCTTTAGCATCGTCTTTCATCCGCTTAAGCGAATCCAAATTGCCTTCGTAGACAACCTCTTCTCCCCGTGTGACCCGCACCTTACAGTTACGAGTAACCTTGCCAGAGAGCACATAGCAACCGGCTACGCTGCCCTTGCGCACTGGGAACACCGCGCGAACTTCGACCTTGCCCAAAGGCTCTTCTACCATTTCGGGCTCTAGGAGACCTTCCATCGCGCCTTCGATATCTTCTAGCAGCTGGTAGATGATGTCGTAATCGCGCACATCAACGCCCAGGTTGTCGGCAGAAAGCCGCGCATCTGAAGACATTGAAGTGTTAAAGGCGATGATGACCGCGCCACTAGCCGCCGCCAAGTCAACGTCCGTTTCGCTAATTTCACCCGGCGCGGCCATTAGCACACGAATTTGTACCTCACCCTGCGGCAGCTTTTGCAAGGAGCCTAAAATGGCCTCTAGCGAACCTTGAACATCCGCTTTTAAAATCAGGTTGAGTTCTTTGAGATCGCCTTCTTTAGCTTTTTCAGACAGTGAGTTTAGCGTTACTCGGCGAGAGGCCATCGTCTGCTGCAATCGCGACTGACGCTGCTCAATCGCCTTTTCATCGGCAGCCGAGCGAGCATCACGCTCTTCAGCGAACACTTCAAACTCCTCACCCGCTGGCGGCACGTCGTTAAGGCCCAGCACCTCTACCGCAAAAGACGGTCTAGCTTCGATTGAGCGGTTGCCCCGGTCATCAACCATCGCTTTGACTCGGCCAAAAACAGGGCCAGCGGCGAAGGCATCGCCCACCTTAAGGGTGCCGTTTTGCACCAGCAGCGTAGCCACCGGGCCTCTGGCTTTATCCAGATGCGCTTCAATCACGGTACCGCGCGCCAATCGGTCAGGATTGGCCTGCAGGTCTTCTATTTCAGAGACCAGCAGCAGCATTTCTAAAATAGTGTCTACGTTCTCGCCAGTAATGGCACTTACGGGCACCATAATGGTGTCGCCGCCGTACTCTTCTGGCACAAGCTCGTATTCCATCAGCTCTTGCTTGACGCGATCAGGGTTAGCCGCCTCTTTATCGATTTTGTTGATGGCTACCACAATCGGTACGCCTGCTGCCTTGGCGTGGCTAATGGCCTCAATGGTCTGAGGTCTAACCCCGTCGTCAGCGGCCACCACCAGAATCGCAATGTCAGTCACCCTGGTGCCGCGCGCTCGCATGGCGGTGAACGCCTCGTGCCCAGGCGTGTCTAAAAACACGATTTGGCCGGACTTGCGATCGCTATTTGGATTCGACTTAAGATCGACGTGGTACGCCCCGATGTGCTGTGTAATGCCGCCCGCTTCTCCCTCAGTTACCTTGGCCTGACGAATGTAGTCGAGCAGGCTGGTCTTACCGTGGTCAACGTGGCCCATAATCGTGACCACAGGCGGACGAGATTGGAGGGCCCCGGCGTCGTCAGCGCCGACCATTTCGGTCACCTTGCGAGCCTCAGGTGCCTCTTCAGCGGTAACGGCTTCCACATCAAACTCTTGAGCCACCATTTCAGCGGTCGGCATGTCTAGCGTCTGGTTGACGTTAGTGGCAATGCCCTTAAAGAAGAGCAGCTTGATGATGTCCGTTTGCGGAACGGCTAGCTGATCGGCTAAGTCATGCACGCTGATCTCACCCGTGAGCACGATCATCTCGGGTCGATCAGGTGCAACCTCCTGGCGACGTTCGCGGCGCTCACGGCGAGAAGGCGATCGCGTCTTATTTTTCTTAGTGGTCGGTGCAGGCCGTGATTGCCGCTGTCCCTTGGGCTTGGGCGGACGCATGAGCGACAAAGAAATTTGCTCCGGCGAAACCTCAGCGCTGTTCGACTCAATGTCTTCAAAGTCATCTTCGTCATCAACAATTACGCGCTGGCGCTTAGTCTTAGAGACCTTCTTAGGCCGCATTTCTTGCTCATCGTCATCCTCACCTTCTGCTCTATCGCGACGCTTAGGCGGACGCGGCGGCGTAGGACGGCGAAGCTCTAGGGCTGGATCAAATACGCCATCGTCATCACCGTCGTCGGTGTCGGTGCTGGTGCTCTCCAGCGCTTCTGTCCGCGAAGGGGGTCGGCGCAGTTCGGTAACAGGTTTAGCGGGCGCTGGCGGCGCTGATGAGCTACTCGCGCTGCCGTTAGAGCCATTGAGAGAAGGTCTGCTAGGGCGATCGCGGCCTTCGGACGGACGCTCACTGCCTGCAGTGCGATCGCGCTTTAACACAGGGCGAGGCGCTCTGCTGCCTTCGTCTAGGGCGCTATCATTGTCATCCCCTCTGCTATCCCCTCTGCTATCACCTCTACCCGCTGCGGGCTTAGAAGAAGGGCGAGAAGGTGGATCTACGAGCCTGGGCCTCAGCTGATCTGGGCTAGTCGCGCCTGAAGTCGTCACAATTCTCTCGGGTTGACGAACTGCCGTAGGCTTGGTGAGTTCCCTAATTGGTTTGCTGGCCGATTCCCTGGCCGATTCCTGAGCAGGTGCAGAGGCTGGTTGAGCTGTTTCTAAAGAAGCTGTTTCTGAAGAAGCTGTTTCTGAAGAAGCTGTGGCGGGTGATTGCAAGGAGCCATCCCGTGAATTATCCCGAGCGGCTGGACGGACAGGGGCAGAGGGACGCACGGGTGGGCCAGCAAGCGTAGAACTCGCTGCATTCTCCGAGCTGTCGAACGCGGCAGATGGCTGACTAGCTTCAGTGGCCGTATTCGATGAGCTAACATCGGCGGCGGCTTCTGAGTGAGACGTTGCTGGCGGTGTAGCCGCCCGAGGACGACGAATTTCTAAGATCTGCTGCTCGCGATGACGAACGGGCTTAGCGATTGGCGGCTTAGCACCAGAAGAACTAGAAGGGTTACGAGGAGGCTTGGCCTTGGGCGCAACGGCTTTAGCCCTGCTAACAGGCTTATAGTCAGCTGCCTTTGCGACGTCTCTAATGCTATTGGCTTCTTCCTCTGAAATAGTGCTGCTGTGGCTTTTCACGGCAATGTCCAGCTTTTCGCAAATAGCTAAAATGTCCTTATTTTCTAGTTCCAACTCCTTAGATAGCTCATAAATTCTTACTTTGCCCTTGTTCATCCTTTTCCTCTTAAACCTGACTAATGAGATGTGTGTTACATAAGACCAATTGCCCTTATCGACTCAACACGTTTTAAGCTTTAAAAATTTAAAGTCTTGACTCTAAATCATAGAGTAAGTCGGCAGTTAATTTCCACCCTTAACACACAAAGATATATAGCGCTAGCCATGCTTGTTTGTGTAGCCTACATTTCCCTGTGATTTCTTGTGATTTATAGAGACCGTGTGTAAACCGTTTTATCCTACTTTATGGCTGATTGTGTCTCCCAAACGATTTTCTAGCCTCTGAAAAACCTCTGCTGGGACAGGCGCTTTTAAGACACGGCCCAAGCGATTTTTCTTTTGTGCTGCTTCTAAGCAGCCCGCTTGTGGACACAAGTAGGCTGAGCGTCCCATTCCTATGTCTAGCTGAATATGGCGCTCAGGAAAAGTACGGACTACTCGCCACAGCTCGTCTCGATGCACGAGCTTACGGCAGCTAATGCAAAGACGATGATTTTTCTTTGCCATATGCCTCTATCCTACATTTGCCCCTCTGCTCAAGATTTAGCTAGCTGTTTTTTGCTTTTGCAGCGGCGGCGGCTCTAGCTTTGGCTTTCCATTCCTCAGCTTCGGCAATCTCTTCAGCCGTAGGTTCATCGTCGTCTGGTTCAGCTTCGGCAGCTTTAGCAGGTGGGTTTTTGGCGGCTTCAATCGCTTCAGCCGTTTCTCTAGCCTCGGCTTCGGCTTCGGCCTGGGCTTCGGCTTCGGCTCTAGCCTGCTCTTTGGCTTCGGCTTCGGCTCTAGCTTTAGCTTTCCACTCTTCGGCTTCCGCAATTTCAGCGGCTTCTTCTTCGGCTGCTTTCGCCGCAGCTTCAGCCGCGAGTTGCCTAGTTTCGGCGATTTCAGTCATCTTCTCGTTTTCAGTGTCGTAGTCGTACTTCGCTGCATCTTTGATGTCTATTTTCCACCCGGTTAGCCGAGCTGCTAAGCGCACGTTTTGCCCTTCTTTACCAATCGCCAAACTCAGCTGATCTTCGGGTACGAGCACGTGGGCCTGCCGCCCTTCTGGATCCATCAGCCGCACTTCATCAACTCTCGCTGGGCTCAGCGCGTTGGAAATATAGGTTGAGGGGTCGGGTGACCAGCGAATTACGTCAATTTTTTCGCCTCGCAGCTCGTTGACGACCACTTGAATACGCGATCCTCTAGCGCCAATGCAGGCCCCTACGGGATCAACATCGCTCTCTAGTGTGTCTACTGCGATTTTAGTGCGCGGCCCTACCGAGCGTGAGGGGGGGTTAGCCTCACGCGCAACCGCCACAATTCGCACCACCTCGTCTTCAATTTCGGGCACCTCGTTGGAGAACAGCTCGACGACTAGGCTGGCGTCGGATCTGGAAACCAAAAGCTGTGGGCCTCGGTGAGATCCTTCTGAGACTCGCTTGAGCGCAACGCGAAACGTTGCATTGGCGCGGTAGTTATCGTTAGGAAGCTGGTCGCGCTTGAGCAGTTCGGCTTCAGTGTCGGGCTGGCCCAAGCCGCTGCTGACGGCCATAATCACCGACTGCCGTTCAAATCGTAGTACGCGCGCGTTCAAAATAGAGCCTTCTAAGTCCTGGAATTCTTCTTGAATTAGGCGGCGCTGCTGGTCGCGAAGCTTTTGCGCGAGCACTTGCTTGGTTTGGATGGCGGCCATGCGGCCAAAGTCGCTTTGCTCGGGCGTTACGTCTAGTACGACGGTATCGCCTGCGAGCGCTTCAGGGGCTACCTCCTGCACCGTTTCTAGCCCAATCTGGTGGTCTGAATTTTCGACGGCTTCAACAATGGTTTTGTTAGCGAGGACGCGAAAGCCTTCGTCTTCAACGTCTAGCTCTACATAGAAGTTGTCAAAATACTCTTCGTCAAACTGGCTGCTGTCGATTCGCTGGGTGCGGCGATAGCGCTCGTACCCTTTTAGCAAGGCTTCTTGCAGGGCCATTTCGACGGCTGTTTTAGGCAGGTTGCGCTCTAGGCTGATGCCGTCAACCATTGCTTGTAAACCGGGCAGGCTAACCATAGACATAGGCAGGAATCTCTCAAAAATGAATAGTAAATAAAAGCAAAAATGAATAGTTTAGATTGGGAATTCAGTCGCTGTCTGTCTCTTGGCTCAGCTGCACTGACTCTACTAGCTCTCTGGGTAGCGCTAAGAGGCGACCTTTAAGATTAAGCGTTATTTTGGCTTCGTCACGACCTACTAAGCTGCCTTGCCACACCTGCTTTTTTTTATAGGTTTCGCTGAGCCTCACCTCGACGGGAAATCCTTTGAAGACGAGAAAATCGCGATCGCCCGTCAGCACATCCGAAACGCCAGGGCTAGAAACTTCTAGCACATAGGCATCTGGAATAAGGTTTGACTCGTCTAGCGCTTCAGTGAGCGCCGCGCTTAATCGCTCACAGTCGTCGAGTCCGGTGTCTTCTTGCTGAAGATTTCGCACGTCTATGCGCAGCACGGGCGGACTCTGGTTGGTCTGAAATACCGCATCGACAATTTCTAGGCCAATACCGCTAGCAACCGGAGCGGCTAGCTCAATGACTTGAGGAACTAAAGGATGTGCCATGTGAAGTTTCGCTTAGGAGGAAAACAGTCCCAAAAACAGCCAATAAAAAAAGCGGGCTCTTTTGAAGCTCCCACTTTTCGCTGTAGCCCAACCGGGCCAGACGAATTAGGTCTAGATAGTTTTGCGCTAGCACCCTCACAGACAATGCCAGGGCAGTTCTAGACAAATGCTTTCTAGAGCAGCCTAGTCGTTTCTTTGCAGAGGAAATCTCCCCTTAAAAAAACAGTTATCACTCGCTGCGTTAAGTAAGTTTAGCGCATGTGATCGCAAACTGGCATATTGTCACCCATACACCTGCTAACCCTTAGGCTTTGACCCTACGGTTAGCTGATATGGGTTCTCTTTGCCTTGGCTTGCTGCGTCGCGCTGTACAGTCGGTAGCGCGTTGCCTGCGTCTGCTCGTTATCTTCAGCGGCAATATTTTCGACATAGTTGATTTTAATTTCTTCGAGCAGGTCATTGATTAAGTCTTGCACTTCACCGATGGTTGCTGCGTTCTGCACTTCTTCTTTTAGGTGTTCGCTAAAGCTTTTAACTAGCTGATTGGTTAGGGCCGCGCCCTTTTCGTCGGCAAACGCGCTCTGAAGGGTTTGGGTCAGCGTTTTAGACAGATCTGATACAACCTGATGGGTAATTTGCGCTGAGATGCTATCAAAACCGGGCATGAACTTCAGCCCCTGGTAAGCAGGTGCCTGGTGTAGCGCGCCTATAACGCTGTGCTGCAGCAGCGCGTCTAGCTCTGGCTTAATCTGAGGCAATACCTTGTACACAACAACGTCGGATATGTGCTTGGTAATGGTTTGCACTTCATCAATGCCGTTGAGGTCTACGTAGCGATCGCGCTGCGCCATCCAGCGACCAATGCCGCCCTCGCGCACCCCTCGCTGCACCTGGTCGATCACGCGCAGCAGCACAATCTCGGTAAGTTCTACCGCAAACTGACTCACGAGCGCCCGACTGAGGCGGTTGCGGGCGGGCTCTAGGTTGAGCCAATGGGCCTGATGGAGCCGAACCGTCACCGGAATAATCCTCAGCCAGCGCCAAAACCCAATGAACAAGGGCACGTCATAGATGCGCCACAGCATGGCATCTAGCCAGCTCGTGTTGGGATGGCGGTGGCTAAGCACCCATGTACGCACCACAAACTCGGCGGCAAACAAGGCCATAAACCAAATATCGATGATCCAAAAGCGATCAGTCGGCTTGCCATTTTCGCCGATGCCTCGAAAGTAGTTGGCTTCCATCAGCGGACGGATTTGACTATCAAAAAAAGCCAGCTCTGCTTTCTCGCCATCTGCGCTGAGGTTTCTGACGCTCCAGAAGTCTCGAAAGGCGGCTTTAGAAGAATCTTCGGCCATGCGATCGCGCATCAAATTCTTGATTCGCTCCAAGGTGCCAGACTTGCCTGCGACTGCAAACGGATTTTCATCCACAATAACGGCGCTCTGGGTTCTGAGCTGAGCCAGCAATCCTGAAATGCGAGGGTCAGAAAAGTCTGCTGTGGGCTGCGCCGCAATTTCCTCTTCTAGCGAGGTGACTAGCGCCAAATAGCTTTGGGTCGTGCGATCGCGCTCAATGCCTTTGAAGTGCTGGCCGTACCAAATGGCGGGGCCAGGGACGATTTGTCGATAGACGTCGCGAAAGCGAATGTAGCTCAGATCGAGCAGGACTAGGATGAGGTTGACTAAGGCGATCGCCGCCATCACTCTTTCAAACCAATTTGCTTTTGTCCGAATATTGGGTTGAGAGTTGGTGCGAGAGTTGCGCGGGCGAGATAGCATCCGTGAGTCCTTTTTTGCCGATCTTACGCCTTTTGACCATAACGCTCTCAATCAGCCGCGATAGACTAGAAAGAAGATATTTACTTTTCTTCACAACTACTATGATCGCTACGGATAGCCCGACTATCAGCTTGAGCGTTAACCCGGTCATTCCTCCCGCTCAAGGCGGTGCCTACTGGCAATGGCGCGGCTACCGGGTGCATTACGTTCAAGCAGGCCAAGCTAATACGCCCTCAGAAATACCGCCGCTGCTGTTTATTCACGGCTTTGGCGCTTCTACCGACCACTGGCGCAAAAATATCGCTGAGCTTCAGTCAAATTTTGAAGTGTACGCGCTCGACCTGATCGGCTTTGGTCGTTCTTCTAAGCCTAGCAGCGGCTACAGCCCCGAGCTTTGGCGCGACCAAATCGCTGACTTTATTACTAACATTATTGGCCGGCCAGCAGTGGTTGCAGGTAATTCTATCGGTGGCTACAGCAGCCTGTTTACGGGCGCAACTCGCCCGGATGCGGTAGCGGGCGTTTGTATGCTCAACGGCGTGGGTTCTTTTAGCGAGCAAAGTACAAATTCTAACCCAAATCCTTTTCAAGCGGCGATCGCCAACCTCACAAAAACCGTTGTGCTCTCGCCTGTGCCTAGCTGGGTCATTTTTCAATTCGTGCGAAACAAGTCATACATTCGCAAAACGCTAGAGCAGGTGTACGTCAACAAAGCAGAAGTCACCGATCAGCTGATTGAAGACATTTATCGTCCGGCTACCGACCCAGAAGCGCCTGCTGCTTTTGCCGCACTGTTCAAAGCCGAGCGCGGCGAATATGTCGATGCTTTACTCAATGACATGACCTGTCCGCTCTTGCTGATTTGGGGCGACGCCGATCCGTGGATGGATACCTACGCTCGCGGCGCACTCTTTCAAAAGCACTACAGCGCTGTCGCTGGCAATTTGGAGGAGCACCATCTCAACGCGGGGCACTGTCCTCACGATGATGCGCCTATAGAAGTCAACAAGCTGCTGCGTGACTGGATGCTCAATACAGTTGCCAAGAGAACGGCAGATCGACAGATCGCCAGTCAGTGGATGCCGCTTGGGTAAGCACACAAGGAGCGATCGCGTCGAACGTACCTCTCTCATTTCGTAGGCATAGTTTAGTGAGACTTTTTCTAACGTTCGAGCCCGCGCTAAGACGCAATTTGATCATCTTTTTTGGCGCGTCTTTGTGTTTTTGGGGGGGGCTATCCGGCATCTTGCCTAATCTCACGCTGTATATCAAAAGCTTTGGCGCGAGCAATCAGGAAGTGGGCTGGGTGATGGCTTCTTTTGCCGTTGGGCTGCTGGTGTTTCGGCCCAAGATGTCTCGATTTACCGACCAACAGGGCCGTAAGCCTGCGCTGCTGCTGGGAGTCAGCGTGATTGCCCTAGCGCCTATGCTTTACTTAGCCGTTGGGCGGGTGCCGCCTGCGACGCTCTCGCTGCCGATTCTGCTGCCTATGGGGGGCTGGTCGGTGAGTTCTTCCGTGCTTTTGCTGGCGTTGGTGCGCGCTTTTCATGGCCTTAGCATTGCGGCATTCGCCACAGCCTACAGCGCTGCCGTCGCTGATATGGCACCCCCACAGCATCGCGGCGAACTCATCAGCTTTATGAGCTTAGCAGGGCCAACGGGTATGGCAATGGGGCCAGCTTTGGGCGGCTACTTAAGCGAAAGCTTTACGCTAGCCTTTTTGACGATGACCGGGATGGGTACCGTTGGTGTGCTGTGCGTGCTGATGAGCAAGGAGCCAGCCAAACCTGTCGTGGATTCGCCCGTAGGCTTTCATATAGATAGCGGTCAATCGCTTGAGTCTGTAGCCAAACCGCCCGCTAAGGCTCCGTTTTTTTGGAGCCAGCTATTTGCCCCAGCTATTCGGATTCCAGCGTTGATGCTGCTCATGGTGGGGACGGCCTTTGGTTCTATGGTGACCTTCATGCCGCTGTATGTAGAAAAAATGGGCTGGGACATTAATATTGGGCTGGTGTTTACGTCCAGTGCGATCGCCTCCTTCTGTATTCGCACCTTTACGGGCACCGCTAGCGATCGCCTCGGCAGAGGCCGATTTATCAGCTTGGGTCTGATGTTCTACACGCTTTCGATGGGGGTCATGTGGCTTTCTAGCAGCCCCCAAATGCTGTTGCTTGCAGGTATCTTGCAGGGTGCAGGCAGCGGCACAACGATTCCAATTATCGCCGCTCTAATGACCGATCGCTCTCGTCCGGGCGATCGCGGCCTTACCTTTGGCCTATGTCTTACCGGATTTGACTTAGGCATTGCCCTAGCAGGCCCGGTGATGGGTCGCGTCGCCGATATCAGCGGCAGCTCTAGTCTGATATTTGCCTTAGCAGGCTCAATGACTTTGCTCGGCTTAATGATTTTCATCACCCACTCCAGCAAAGATCTGTCACACTCCATTCGCTTCGCCCTAAACGGCGGCAGAGATGTGTATGCCATTGAGCCGTAGGCAAAAAGATGGAAAATAGCCTACAGCGCCGCCGAGCTTTAGCTAGTCCCGCACAGCAGACACTTGAGGGCGTCTACGCTTTGCCAGCGTAAAGCCTGCTAGTCCTACCATGAAAAGCGCAGCCAGGGAGGTTGGCTCTGGCACGCTAGCAGAAGGTTCTGCGGGACTGAGCCGCTCTAGAGCAAGGTCACTCACCAGCTTGTAGGCCGCTGTGGTGGGGTGAACGTCATCCCAAAACAAAAACTGATTGGGATTATCACAGATGCCCTCAAACTGAAACCCAGGTTGGAAGTTGGTAAGGCAAGGGTCAGTGACATTGGTTAGCCCAAACGCACCTGGATTGGCGGATAAATCTGCAAATAAGGTTGCGACATCCAGCTCAATAACATCTACATCAGTATGGCTTTGGCCAAAGGCATTTAGCTTCTCTGAGAGCAGTTTATTATGGGTCGCCGTTAGCTGATTGAGAATAGAAGGGATGTCTTGCGGAGTTTGGGCATCTAAAAAATCGGCGAAGGGGACTTCTCCGAGCGATGGTAAATTGACAACTAAGAACTTTTTAGCGCCTGAGCTGCTGAGCTGTGTAAGTCCATCAATGATATTGTCGGTGACCGAATTAGGGAGCTGCTCAAGCGACAAGCCGCCCAAAGAGGCCGGGTTAAAGAATGCCTCGTTATAGTCGTTACCCCCTACCCAAACAACGTTGAGGGCATTGGGGTTGGCAGGTATAACGGCTGAGAGCGTCGCGAACGCGGCAACTTGCTCCTGAAATCCTGGCAAAAAGCTAGCTAAAGGAGGAATGTCATCATCTGAAACATTGAGATTTGAAGACAGCGCTCCAGCAAAGGCAAAGCTGATTCCCTGAGTGGGTGGTGGCGTATTGGGGTCAAGTAAAAACTGTGTGCTTAGCGTGGGCGATAGCCCCAAGGCTTGGCCCACATTGTCGATCCAAATTGGCCCATTTGAGAGCTTTTGAGCATAGGGCGGGCTAGGCGGTAGGGCTGGGATTCCTTGAGGTGAGAAGGCGCTGGTTAGATTAAATAAATTGCCCGAATCGACCAGACTATCGCCGAAGACGTTGAGTCCTTCAAAGGAAGGGGCTGTCGCCGCCATTGATTTGGTGGCCTGAAGGGGAATGATGCTCGATGCGATCGCAACACCTACAGCAACCAATTTCATTCTCATAATTCATTTACTGTGTCCAGCACAGTGCTAAGTAAACATAAGTCAAAGTATTCAAAGCTGATGCCTTCCCCTCAGCCCCACGGCAGGCTTAAAATGCTTAGTCTTTTAATTTGATCATTTTGATCTGTCAGGATCTAACTCTTTTTTGCTGAGTTGTTCCTGCTAAGTTGTTCCTGCTAAGTTATTCATTAAGTGCGCTTACCTTGTTTGTGTTTTTGCAATTTGCCGCGTTGTTGAACAATATCAAGATTATTCGCTTCTTCGTCCTCTTTCCGCTCAGCTTCATCATTGCTTAAAAATGCTTTTCGTCTTCTCTGGCTTTGTCTCAAGGGCTTTGGCTCAAAAATCCAATAAAAAAGACGCTGTACCAAAAATTGTACAACGCCTTTTTTTAAGCGAGCCTGGAGAGATTCGAACTCCCGACACCGTAGTCCGTAGCCACGTGCTCTAGTCCACTGAGCTACAGGCCCACACAGTTCCCCATGGGGGTTTTAATATTAACACACTAACCGGGCGCACAGCCTAACAAAAATAGCGGCTTTTTATGAGTAATCTTGACCCAACTTCTACACTCACTCATCTAGATAATCAAGGACAGGCGCAAATGGTCGATGTCTCAGCTAAAGATGCCACGCTTCGACAGGCTACAGCCACTGGCACAGTTACTATGCAGCCCTCTACCTTAGCCGCTATTGAAGCAGGCAATGCGCCCAAAGGCGATGTCATCGGCACGGCCAGACTCGCAGGCATTATGGCCGCTAAGCAAACCGCGCTGCTGATTCCCTTATGCCATCCGCTGCCGCTCAAAAAAATCGAGGTCACCTTAGCGCCTGACGCTTCGCTACCGGGCTATCGCATTCGGGCCACGGTTAAAACCAAGTCTGAAACAGGCGTAGAAATGGAAGCGCTCACTGCCGTCTCAATTGCCGCCCTAACGCTGTACGACATGGCCAAAGCGCTTGAAAAAACGATGCAGATTGGCAATATTCAACTTCTCGAAAAAATTGGCGGCAAATCTGGCCATTTGCAAACCCCTCTTCACGATTAGGTCATTCCTTATACAATAAAAGAGTCATTTCCCTTCATTTACCTATGCCTCCTCGCTGGCCTCGCAAACCCGATCCTGCTAACGATCCCCCTTTACGCAAGCTAGAAGATCGGATCAACTTTGCGGTTCACGTCGCTGGGTTTTCTTTGGTAAATTCCGTCATCTGGTTTTTTAATACGGTTAATCCTGGCTCTTTGCCGCTGGCTAAAACCGTCACGTTTACAATGCTGGGCATTTTGTTCGTTCATGCCCTGTATATCTTTGCGATCGCCGACTACTCACCCAAAAAAGTAGACGTTGGGAAATAGCCAGCAAAAGCAAAATACCAAAGCACATCCAAACAGTTCAGTAAGGACAAGCACCATGGCCTCAGCAAACTCGACCGAAATGCTAGAAGCGCTCGCCGCCGAAATTGGCGAAAATATTTATATGGATATCGCCAAATGGCATCTGTACTTAGGCACCGCCAAGCTACATACGCCCCTAGCCGAAAAGCTTTTGCCGATGGTGACAGCTAATAACATCTCCGAAGACGCCGTCACAAAAGTGCTGCAAGATATTCCGGTCAAGCTAGGCGGCGGACGGCAAACGCTACCCCTTGCAGAGCTAATGCCTATGCAGTGCCAGGTTAACCTAATCGACCTGCTTGAAGACTATCAGCGCCAGCTTTAAGCCTGCTTTTCTTAACTTCCTCATGTTTCTGCCAAAATGCCTTTCTAATAAAGAAAATAAAAGTTAATATTAAGGATATGTATGGTTCATTTCAGTATCAGTTAGGAGAATAATGGGAATTTTTGAATTTGTTTTTGGTAAGAGCGCGCCAAAAGACGACACCAAAGGTAAGCAGGCTTACTACCTCAATGACGATGATGCCAAGAGCTTTGGCGATATCGAATACATGCGCTCTAGCAAAACGGTCAGACGCACCTTTGCCAAAAAGAAGGGCCAAGAGCACCTGGAAAGCGTGCGACAGATTTCTTTTGACAAGGCAGGTGCTGTAGATAGCGATGCGGGTCTTTTCTCTCCGCTGACTCAGGCCGCAGTCAGTGACAGCAATGCCGGATCGTCTACGGCTAATCCGAGCGTGCCGAAGTCGGCGCGGCCTCGCCGCACGGCTAAGTCTGGTGATATGGATACGTTCCGCAACATGGCAAAAGATATCCGCAAGTAAGCTTAATTAACTACCTTCCCAAGGCGATGACTGCACTATCAGTCATCGCTTTTTTTGTGGTCACTGGTAAAAAGGTCTATGCCTCTTTAGGTCGCAGCGTGGTCGGCACCTGCTGCCACAGGGTTGCGGCCCTTGTCACCATCAGCCCTGCTAGGGCAAGCCACAGCAAATGAGGGCTTTTTAACTCGTTTGCGACTAATGCTAGGGGCAAAAAGCCAATTAGGGCGGCAATCAGCGTTGCATTACGCAAAGTTCGTCCGGCAGTCAGGCCAAGAAAATAGCCGTCTAGGGTAAACGCTACGCCGCCAAACGTTAGGACGGGCATCAGCCAAATGACGTAGGTGGGCACCTGATCGAGCAGAGTGCGATGGCTGGTGAGCAGGCTGAAAAAGGGCGTTGGCCAAATTAGCAGCGTCAGGGCGATCGCCAACCCCAAAGCCAAGCTGCCGGCTGCGCCCAACACCAGCAGCCAATACAAATCGCCAAAAGCCTTGCGTCCGTAAAAGCTACCCGCATAGCTCTCTACCGCCAGCGCAATGCCATCCATAAAATAAGCCGCCATCAGCACAATTTGCAGCAGCAGCGTATTGACGCCCAAAATAGTTTCGCCCATGCCCGAGCTGAAGTTAGTAAACAGCGACATGGATATAACGATGGCAAACGTGCGAATTAAAATGTCGAAGTTAAGGCCAAACAAGCTTTTGAGCGCTGTTGTCTGCCACAGTTGAGACCTTATTTGAGGCCATAGCTGCCAGGGAACGCCGCCTTTTAAAATCAAAATCAGCGCGGTGGCGAGCGTTAGATATTGGCTGAGCGCGGTGGCGAGTCCTGCGCCATAGCTGCCCCAGCCCAACAGCCGAATAAACCAGTAGTCTAAAAAAATATTGCTGAGGTTACCGACAATTGCAAGCACAACTACCTGCCGCCCTTTTTTTCGGCCCAGCAGCCAGCCCAGCAGGACAAAGTTGATCAAAACAGCGGGTGCATCCATAATGCGCCCGTTATAGAAGTCTACGGCGGCGGCTCTCACCGCTGGCCCTGCCTGCAACAGCGAAAAACCAGCGGCGGCAATCGGTGCTTTTAGCAGCAGCACTGTCAGGCCAGCGCCCAGCGCTAGCAGCGAATTTCTGACGACGATTAGCCACACTTCGCTTTCATTTTGACTGTTGCCCCCTGCTTCAAAGCGTCCAAGCGCTTGAGCAGTCGGCCCGGTGGTGCCCATCCGAAAAAAGTTAAAGCTCCAGTAAATCACGTTGAAAATAATGGTCGCCAGGGCTACCCCGTTGAGATAGCGAATGTCTTCTAAATGACCTAAAAAAGCGGTGTCTATTAGGCCCGCTAGCGGCACCATCAGGTTTGAGGCGGTGTTTGCGATCGCCAGCCGACAAAACGGCCTCAACCATCCTGGTGTTCTCGCTTGAGTGGTCGGTAGCATGGCATCTGGTGAAAGGCTTTCCCTACAAAGATAATCTGTTTTGTCAATACGTTTTTTGACCGAAATGGGAAGTCTATGACAGTGCAGCCCAGTCACATACTTCACCCCGTGATTGTCTCCTTTGGGCGATCGCCAGCAAACGTTTTAGTAGAGATAGTCATGAATCGCAGCGGCCTAACGGTTTTAAGTATCACCACACTTTTTGGCGGCCTTTTTGGTGGCTTTTTGGGTGACCCATTAGGCACCCTGGCTGCCCAGGCGAATGGCTATGATGGCCCCTCCATTAATACTGAGGAGCCTTTTGAGGCCGCGAGCTTGCCGATGCTCAATTCAAATATTGATGTAAATCTTGACTCAAGCCTCAGCCCCAGCCTCAATACAGCGCCAGCGCTGGACGTGAATCGTGCTGAAGCGCCTCAAATGCCGCCTTTTTTAAACCTTCAAATCGCTCCTCAAGAAGCATTTCCAGAACAGCCGACGGTACTGCCTAGCTTAGAGCCAGCCGCAGCAGCAGATCCTGTGGCCCTATCTGCGGTAGAAGCCTATAACCGGGGCGTACGCAATTATCAAAAGGGCGAGTATGCACTGGCGATCGCTAACTTTGACGCCGCCATTGCCGCCAAACCGGACTACGCCGAAGCCTTTGTCTTCCGAGCGGCCACTCAGCTCAAGCTCAACGATTTTGCGGCTGCAATGGCTGACTATGTAGCGGCGATTACCGTTCGCCCCAACTACGCGCTGGCCTATTTTTCTAAGGGCGCACTTTTCTATGAAACTGGCGAATTCGCCGCTGCCTTAGACGCCTTTGAGCAAGCCGTAACGCTCGACCCAAGCTATATAGAAGCCTATGACTATCTGGGCCTAACAGAAGCGGCCACGGGCGACTATACAGGAGCCCTACTGAGCTATGACCGGGCGCTCAGCCTGGATGAGTTTTATGCACCCGCTCACGCGCACCGAGGCGCGGCCCTGATTAGGCTAGGCGACTATGACACTGCGATCGCCCACCTCACAACCGCCATCAAAAACAGCAAAAACTACGCCGCTGCCTATCTCAATCGCGGCGTAGCTTACTATCATTTGGGCACCTTCTCTACGGCCCTTACCGACCTTAACAAAGCCATTGATATCAATTCTCAGAGCACCGAAGCGCTCTACAACCGCAGCTATGTTTACTCTGCTTTGGGTCGTCCTAACGATGCGCTAGCTGATATTAACAAAGTGCTCACCCGTCAGCCCAATTCGGTCGAAGCTTACATGGCTAGGGGTAGCCTGTATAGCGCTCAAGGCAATAGTGTAGCTGCGATCGCCGACTTCAACCGCGTCATTGAGCTAGACGTTAACTCCAGCGCGGCCTATGAGCAGCGGGCCAAAGCCCGACTCAATAGCAATAATGTGGCTGATGCGATCGCCGACTTCGACAGCGCCATTAATCTTGACCCCATTGACGAAGGCATCTACAAAGGACGCGCCGACGCCTACGCGATTTATGGCAACCTGCCCGCCGCTATTTCTGACTACACCTACGCCATTGAGCTAAACAACAATAATACCGAAGTTTATGCCGCCAGAGGCCGAGCGCTGTATGAGTCGGGCGATGCCCAAAAAGCCTACCAAGACTTTTCTTATATCATTCGCCAAAACCCTGCTGCCAGTGCCGACGTGTATTACTACAGAGGGCTATCGCTGATCGCTTTGGGCAACAGCGCCGCCGCTCAAGACGACCTCCAAACAGCCGCCGAACGTTACCTAGCCGATGGCAAAGCTGAGGGCTATCGCACCGTGTTAGATCACATGAGACAACTCTAGAGCAGCCACTTCGACTGCTGCCGTCATTGTTGTAGCCTGAATTACCCTCATTGTATTTTCTCCTATTTTCCCCATGGGTTCTCAAGGTCTCACTCAGTCTCAGTTAAGGCATGAATAAGTTCATCTTTACTCATGCTAGAGCGGCCTTCGATATCGGTCTCCTGAGCCTTTTCATAAAGCTCCGCTTTAGTCAAATTGCGCAGCCCAGCCTCAGAATGTTTAGCTCGCCCATTCTCATCAGTTGCTTTCTCAATCGCCTCAAGCAGCTCGTCTTTAGTCATATCAGAACGGCCAGAAATGTCTAGATCTTGGGCTCGTTCTGTCAGCATTGCTTTCGTCGGGCCACCCTTTTTAATCTTCGCTACCTTTTCTTTTACATCATCAGGCTGATCAGAAAACTGCTCATCACCCGCATGACTATCGCTTTTCTTTTTGCTAGTCGAGCGCTGATATTCAGCTTCCGTTAGCAGCATCCGAACCTTCTTAGGCAAATAGCGCTCACCCGTTTCGGCGCTTTCCTCACCAGATTTTGTGCCCCAATCTTCCTCAGTCCACTGATGCAAATCAGTTTCGCCTTGGCCAGCACCGTCGTCCTCATAGCCACCGCCCCTACGTTTGTATTCTTTCACCGATAGCTGCGCTTTTCGAGCAGACCACTGGCCAGACTCGCCGCCCTTATCGCTGTCCATATATTCTTGCTTCACCTTCTCCCACAGTTTTGGGTCAGTCTTCTCTGCATTTGCCATAATTTTTTAGCTATTAAATCTCTTGTACGGTCATTAAGACTGTAAAGATAGCGTCTAGCTCAACCATCGTTCTTTTTGGTGATTTTTCAGAAGGAGATAGCCTCTAATGCCAGATCGATTTAGGGCTATCCTTTATGAACAGGAATGGGGATAAACCTATGGTTGTAGCCATCAATCAAGAACAGCTCACACTGCCAGCAGGTAGTGAGGTTACTCTCCGATACCAAACATGGGCAGATTACGAAGCAATATTACAAAGCCGCCGTGACAATGCGGCTATCAAAGTCCGCTTCAATGGTCACACTCAAGAGATATTTATCATGGCTCCGATGGCAGGTCATGGTCGTCGGATAGATACTTTGGTGGATTTAGTTAAGGCTTTACTGCGCTATCAAGGACAGGATTGGATTAGTGCGCATCCAATCACTTTCAAAAAGCCGAAAAAAGCTGGAGCTGAGCCTGATGCTAGTTTTTACATTCAAAACTGGCAGAGTGTTTTGGGTAAAGAGCGTATAGATCTCAGTCAGGATCCCCCGCCTGATTTAGCGATTGAAGTGGATCTGACCTCTCCAACAGGTATAGATATCTATCAAATTCTTTCAGTGCCGGAACTGTGGATTTATAGACAGAATGTTTTGACTATCTATGTGTTGGTTGAGGGAGACTATCAGGACAGCTCAACAAGCCCCACTTTTCCAAATATAGATGTTAAGAATATTTTTCCTAGTTATGTTGAACGTGCAATGCGAACCACTTCTAGTATGACGCTTCGAGAGTTTGATCAGTTTTTAGAATCGCTGTAGTTTGATGCCTTTACTGAGATGTCAATCAAGCTGGGCTACTTTTCAGCTAGCACGACTTCGTAGAGGTGGTATTCATTATCAGATAGACCTGTCCAATAGCCGTCTTCTTTGCCAAAATCGGGGCGTTTAGTCAGGTTTGAAATGGCTTCCTCGTTTTCCCACTGACCATAGTTAATTACCCGTTCTCCGTCTAAAGAACGATGAAAGGTCGCTGATAGCAAGCCATCTAAAGACATCGCAGGCCCAACGTGCTCTTTGGCCAGCTCCACCATACGCAGCTGATTTTCTACGGGCATCCGAAACTCCGCAAAATGTACGAAATATTCTCCAGCCTTAATTTCCGGCGTCCCCACTTTGGATTTAGAAGCTACAATTTCGTACAGATGAGAATCCATCTCTTCAATTAATTCTTGAAGCTGTGCTCCTAGTGCTTGAGCTTCAAGAAGCTGCTTAAACTTTTCTAAAGCGGCCTCGTTTTCCCACTGAGCGTAGTTCGCAACCTTGACGCCATCCAAACTGCGGTGCAGGTTAGCTGATACAAATCCTGGTTGACGCTTGGCAACTTCAAAAAGCTGTTTGACCTTATCGACTACTGCTGTCTGCTGAGCGTCTTTTACCTTGAATAGAATGATAACGGTCACAAGCTGATTCTCTAGATCCAGTGACGCCATAGCGTTTCTTCCGATTTTTACTACGGAGGTCAATAATCACCAGAAGGATAACAAACTAAGTTGGGGAATTCAATCAAGGGAACTAACCCTGTAGAAGGTCTACAATGAATGCGCTGGAATGAGAGTCGTTAATGGCTATCTCACAAGAATTTCGGCCTTGTAGGTATCAAGCTGATAGCTTCAGATGCAACATCCATTTATCAGTACCGTATCGGCCCAGCAACAAATTATCAATTCCAATTGAGGCGTCTAGCAGAGGCCAATGCAAAGATTCTCCGCCAGCTCTAATAATAATGTTGCCGAGCTGATCAGGCATAGGGTTGGGCGTTTCTAACGTGACTTCTTGTATATGTAGGGGATTGAACTGGTACGTTGAGCCGTTCTCAAAAACTAGCGAGGCTTTGCCTGTAGTCTCTGAGTAGCTAACAGAAGTTGGAAATACGCGGTAGTGCTTTTCAGCATTCCAACGCTCAATAGCTCGATCTATGTCGTGATCTATTTGATCAGGTATCAATGTATCCATAAAACTTCAGCAAATGTTGGGCTGTTAACTATGGTACTTCTTCCAAAGATTTAGCAGCTCTTTACGGTGTTTTCGTGCAGCCTTCAGCGCCTTTTTGACGGTAGCTCTACTGAGGTCGCCTGATACTGGCGATTTGCTCAGCATTGGGTAAAGAATAGCGTCATCATGGGTCAGTTTAATTTTAACCTCACCGTCTGAACATACCGCATGGCAGTGCGCTGGGTTGTGATCGTCTAGGCGAATTTCAAGGCGAAACATGCCTTCATCAATTTTGGGCAATGCAACGCCTCCCCTTTTGATAGCTATATCGACTTATTACAGTTCACCTGTTCTACAATGAATGCGCTGGTTAGACAAGCAAAAGAGCTGTTTATAAGGCTTGCGCATTTAATGCTTACACTTAAATTTTTACGGTAAAGCATGGCAAAATTTCTACATATTTCAGATATTCATCTTGGTTTTGATAGGTATGACAGCAAGGAGCGTACACTTGACTTTTTCTATGCGTTGCAAGACGTGCTGGAAAAATACGCAGTGGACGAGTCAGTAGATTTTGTTATTGTCGGCGGCGATCTGTTTGAGCATCGTAATATTCAGCCTGCTATTCTCAATCAGGCGCAGCTCTGCTTTCAAATGTTGCAGGCTGCTAGTATTCCCGTGCTGGCGATTGAGGGCAATCATGACAATGCGCCCTATGGAACAAAATCAAGCTGGCTGCGCTATCTTTCTGACTGGGGATTGCTAAAGCTGCTGGAACCCGGTGATGTTGCTAAAGGTGAGCCGTTTTACGCGCCCTGGGATGAGGAAGCAAAGCGAGGCGGCTATATCGATCTTGAGTGTGGCGTTAGAGTCTTGGGTTCTAACTGGTATGGGGCGGCTGCGCCGAGAGCGATCGCGCAAATTGCCGAGGCTTTAGGTGATTTGCCGCCAGCTCCTGGCCCGTCTATTTTGTTGTTTCACCATGGGTTAGAAGGGCAGATTGCTCGCTATTCAGGGGCGCTGCGGTATGGGGAAGTGCTGCCGCTAAAAAAAGCAGGAATTGATTATTTGGCGCTTGGCCATATTCATAAAAACTATGAGGAAGATGGTTGGATATTTAATCCTGGTTCGCTAGAGGCGAACAACGTGGAAGAGAGCCAGTTTGACCGAGGGGCGTATTTGGTAGAGATAGATGAAAAAGGGATTCGCGCTGAGCTAAAGCGAGACTATCACCAGCGCTCGATTGTGCGGCTTCAGCTCAAGATGAGAACGCAAGATACGGTAGAGAAAGTAGAGGAAGGGGCTAAAGCGCTGATTCAAAAGGCGATTAAGGCTAAAGAAATTGTCTTCGGCGATCGCCCTATTGTAGAGCTGAAGATTAATGGCACCGTAGGCTTTGATCGCTTAGAGCTAGACACCAAAGCTCTGCAAAAGCAGCTTCAAGAACAGTGCAATGCGCTCATCTTTTTGCTCCGCTACGACGTTGATGAAGCTGCCTACGCTTCACCGATTGCTGACGAAGCTAGCCGCTTAGAAGTAGAGCAAGAAGTCTTTACGGATCTGCTAGCGGCCAATGCCAACTACAAGCAGAGGGCCGCTCGCTTAGCGCATGGCCTAATCGATCTTAAAGATCGACAGATAGCGGGTGAAAGCGAAGCAAGCCTCTATGCGCTGGTCGAAACTATTTTAGAGAAAGATTAGCGGGTGAAAGTCGCTTAAGCGGCTAGTGAACAAAAAAGGCATGTTGCTGCCAGAGCATCCAGACGCCGCTGAGCCCAATGAAGCTAACAACGGCGACTTGAAACTGCTCGGCGCTCATTTTTTCGAGCACTTTACGGCCTAGCCAATTGGCGGGTAAGGCGGCGCAGCCAATGATGAGCCCATAGCCTACTAGCGAAGGTGAAAGTACGCCAAGGGCAGCATAGGTCAAAATCTTGACGATGTGAGTAAGGGTTAGGCTCGCTGCTCGGGTTGCAACCATTTGCTCTTTCTCTAGGCCGTAGCTGAGATAGGCCGGATTTAAAATTGGGCCAGTGCTGCCAATTAAGCCTGATGCAGTGGCATTAAAAAAGCCCAAAGGCAAAAAGTGCCAAGCCTGAAAGGGAAAAGACGGGAGCTTGAGGCGATCGCGCAGCAAAGAATGCAGCACCATATAAAGAAGAGCGATCGCAATAAAAACCTGCAGCCCCGCCGCCTCAATTTGAGTAAAAGCATAAGCCCCTAGCACAGAGCCGACGATCACACCGGGCACTTGCCAAAGCGTTAGCGACCAGTCGATATGCCGCCACAGCAAAACAGCCCGCTGCGTATTTCCTAATACGCTGCCAATTGTGAGCGTAGGTGCAACCGACTGAGCACCGAGTAATAGCGTCACCAGCGGGATGAGAATCAGCGGGCTACCGCCGCCCACTAACATACTGATAAACCAAGCCACGAAGCTGACGGAAGAAAGCAGAAAAAGAATTGAAGCGGTAGACATCCAGGCGAGGCTTTGAAAGGGTGATTTGTGAAGGACTGTTAATCGTTTCTTAATCATATAGCTGAAGTTATATATTTTGTGGATTTGCGTACCCTAGCTGGGCAACGCTACCGACGCAAACACTATGACAACCACCCCGCCAGATCTCGAACGGTTGCTCAATGCGGGTATTGCTGCTTACAAAAAAGGCGACTACGCGCAGGCCAAGGCGTCGCTAACAAAGCTGAGCAGTTGCGCAAGCCGAACCTACCGGACTAGGGCAAGTATGGGTCTGGCGCGAGTTTACATGGCGCAGCAGGATTGGGAAAAAGCCACGGCCCTCTGTGAAAAGCTCAGCACCAGCCCTAAATCTTCCGTTCGGCAGTGGGCGCTAAACACGCTTAGTAAAATACAGCGACGCACGCAGCCATCGTCTGCTCAGCAATGTTCTCAATTGCCTATTCAATCGGCTAAACCCAGTGCAAGCGGCTTTCAACCGCTGTCGCCAAAACCAGCAGACTCAGCGGTTTCTATCTTTCACTACGCTTATCTAAATGGAGAGGCAAACAATGCAACGAACGAAAGTTCCCCATTGGCCTCTACCGAGCAGTCCCCTATCGAGCAATCTTCTACCGAACAATCTTCTACCGAGCAGTTTCCGGTCGAACAAATATACGAATGGCCCAATGCAGGCCGTTTGAGGGCGGGCCGTCTGCTTGGCAAGATGAAGCGATCGCCCCTTTGGTTTTCCCAATCGTTCGGCGCAATTGCCTTCTTTGGCCTTTTGCTGGGCCTTATTCGTAGCGCAACTATCACAATCAACAGCGGCATCAATCTGCTACACAAAATTCGACCCTCTTGGATAGCCCTTCTGCCTACTGGCTACGGCTATTGGGCTGGGAGGCTAGCGATCGCGCTGCTGATAATAGCGATCGCCTCTCCCTGGCTTTGGGACTTATGGCTACGCTTCACCGCCCAAAAGCAGCCTTTTACCCTCCAAAAGCTCCGCGCGATCTCTCCAGAGGCCGCCGCGCTCATCAGCAAACGCTCTCAGCAAAAGCGCTGGCCGTTTCCCACCCTGTGGAAGTTGCCGACTGAGATTCCTTTAATTTTTTCCTACGGCTGGCTGCCCTGCAACGCCCGACTGGTCGTCAGCGAAGGCTTGCTCTTGCAGCTCGCAGCAGATGAGCTTGCGGCCTTAGTCAGCTATGAAATGGCGCACTGGAAAACGATATATTGGCCGCTGCTCTCGCTTCAGGGGCTAGTTCTTCAGCTATTTCATCAGCTTTATTGGCAGCTATCGCTCTGGGGTAATGAGCTACGGGTAAATAGAAAAACTAAGCCGCTGATCTATTTAGCTGGGGCGATCGCAAACCTCAGCTACGTTGTGTTTTGGATGCTGCGCTTGCCGGGGCTGTGGCTGAGTCGGGTGCGGACTTACTATGGCGATCGCGCCGCCGCTGAAGCAACTGGCAATCCTAACGGCCTCACGCGCGCCCTGGCAAAGCTGTCTTTTAGCCTAGCTGAGAGCGTGGTTGCACAAGGCTACACGCCTGCTGCTATAGAAAGCCTGACCTTATTGCTACCCGTCTGCACTGACTTGACTGGCCAGTCGCTATATGGCCATGTGCCTCTAGCCAAGCTGTTCGCCTGGGATAGCCTTAACCCGCTTAGCAGCTGGATGAGCATGAGCGATGCGCAGCCGCCTTTGGGCGATCGCCTCCGTCTAATCATGGCCTACGCCCAGCACTGGAAACTAGATTTAGAAATACCTTTAGCAGCCCGATCACGACGCCATCAGGGGCTCTCTCCCTCAGAATGGGCAAGGCTGATCGGCCAGGGAATGCCCTTTTTTGGCTTGGCGTTTGGGCTTTTCGTTGGTCTGGGGCTGCTATTGCTAGGTGCAATTGGGCAATGGTTAAAATGGCCTGCCCTAGACTGGATGCATCACGACTGGAGCCTGGTTTTTGCCGCTGTGCTGATGGGCTTAGGCTCAGGCACCATGCTCCGAATCAACCGCTTTTTCCCCGATCTATCTTTTGAGATGCCTTTTGAAGGCTCACCCTCTCAAGCGCTGTCCGATTGGATTAGCGACGCAGGCTTACTCCCCATCAGCAGCGTGCCAGCCAAACTTGCCGGAACGCTCATCGGTAGGCCCGGTCTTGCTAACTGGCTAGGGCAAGATCTCATCATCAAAACATCCGAGGCCAAGCTGCTCAGGCTTCACTTTTTTTCAGTGCTTGGCCCACTCGGTAATGTCGTGAGCCTGCAAACCAAGCCGTTTATGCTCATAGGTCAATCTGTGCAGGTGCTGGGCTGGTTTCGCCGAGGCAATCGCTCGTGGCTTGATATTGACAAGCTGCGGCTAAGCAATGGAACACTGCTGCAAGCGGCCCATCCTATTTGCTCGCTAGGAGTCGCGATCACCACCAGCGGCTTAGCACTATGGCTGC
>JBARVS010000082.1:0-40062 GCA_049646385.1 Phormidesmis sp.
GGATAGGGAAATAGCTTAATCGCCGAGTTGCCAATGCTTTTAGCATAGTCACCAATCCGCTCTAGATCGCGCACCACCTGCATAAAAGCGCTCACTAAGCGCAGATCTTGGGTGACCGGAGCCTCAAGGTTTAATAGATTAGTGCAGTCTACTTCTATCTGCCGATAAAGCCGATCAATTTGCTTATCTTGAATCGGAATTTTTTGAGCAGCTTCTAAATTTCGCTGGCATAGCGCCTCTCTTGCCAAGAGGCAGGAATTTTCTACCAGGGCACCCATTTTTAAGACATCTCTTTGCACTCGAATGAGGCGACGATCTAAGCTCGCCCTACTCAGAATGGCGCGAGGTTCGGCAGGCTCGGCTGCGCTATCGGGTCTAATAATGCTATGCCTCAGACTTTGTGTGTCACTCTGTTCGTCACTCTGTTCGTCACTCTGGGCATCACTTTCTACAGCACTTTTGGCGTCACTGCTGCTAGCAGTAGAAGGCGATATGACGGGCGATCGCGTATTAGCTGACGGCCTATATGTTCTATCATTAAGTCTACCAAAAGCCATAGTTGCCTGAAAGAAAAGAGCGCCTTTTGTGCATTGCCTTGTCTTTAAAATAGTGTTTTTATAGCCTAAGCCTATATAACACCGTATGTAACACTTAGTTACTAAGACGGTTACATTGCTACCATTTTAATCAACAATTCAGGTTAGACAGCTACATTTTTCTAGCATTAGCTTTTAGAGAGGATATTCACCCATGGCCCTATCAGACACTCAGATTTTTATCGCGCTTGCTTTTGCTTTGGTTCCTGGGTTTTTAGCGCTTCGCCTAGCGACTGAACTTTACAAGTAACGGCTCAGACCTAAAGCATAGAGCAAAAAACGGCCTGAAGGCACATAGAATCTCCCCATAAAGAGACTGCTGATCAGATCTGCTTTATGAGGAGATTTTTTTGTGGCTGGCAATATAATGCGAGCTGACACAGTCCAAAAAATTGTCCAAAAATTCATCTGTGCGATCGCAAAGAAGTAGCGATGTGCGTAAATATCGGGGACAACCGTGATATTTCGGAAGCTGGTGCTTCACAAAATCAGGTACAATCAGCTCGCTATTTTGGTGATTTTTGCTTTATGAACGCTGCTAAGCGCCCGGTCACGCCCCCCGCTCAGAGCTATCAGGAGGGGCAGCAAGAGACGCCTCAGACACAGACGCCTCAAGCGCCTGATCAATCATCGATTCTGCAAACATCCGAAGCTCGACAGCCCAGGGCCAGAGCCAAGCGAGTTCCCTTCTCAGGCGTTCGTCAGGCGATCGCGCTCGAATCATCCGTAAAGCTAACGGTCAACCTGCTGCTAGCCATCGTCGCCACAACGACTATTGCCAAGCTGGTGCCCTACTATCAGTCTCAGCAAGGTCGGCTTACCACCCTACAGGCATCCGTAAAGGTCGCCGAGCGCAAAAATGCCGAATTGCGATCGCAGTTCAACCGCAATTTTGACCCTGCCCAAGCCGCACGCATTATGCAAGAACAAAGCGGCATGTCCTACCCCAACCAAAAAAACATCATCTGGAAAACCCCCACCCCCCCAAACCCGTAGGGGCAAACCCTCGCAGTTGCCCGCCGAATTCACCGTGGTTGCCCTACCATCTACAGCCCAGACCGATACAATCATAAACATAGCGTTTCTCGATTGTGTAAGGAATTCCTGTGGTTGATGTCGCCTCAATAGCTAGCAATACAAACCCGAACGAAGATCGTTCGACACCAGCCCTACCCGGTCTTGGCAACGGCATAGCCTCTACCGTAAAGCCGCCCGCCACACCCGAATTCAGCTTCGATTCGATAGAAGCTGCCTTAGCCGATTTAGCTGCCGGACGCGCCATCGTTGTCGTTGATGACGAAGATCGCGAAAACGAAGGGGATGTGATTTGCGCCGCGCAGTTTGCCACTCCCGACATGATTAACTTTATGGCAGTAGAGGCCAGAGGGTTGATCTGCCTAGCAATGACGGGCGATCGCCTCGACGAGCTAGACCTACCGCTGATGGTCACCAACAGCCCCTTTGAAGACGAACAGGAGCAAACGGCCTTTACCGTAAGTATTGATGCGGGGGCTCATTGGGGCGTTACAACTGGTATTTCAGCCGAAGATAGAGCCAAGACGATTCAAGTTGCTATTAACGCTAAAGCAACGTCTCAAGACCTACGGCGACCCGGCCATATTTTTCCCCTACGCGCCAAAAAAGGCGGCGTACTCAAGCGTGTCGGCCACACCGAAGCCAGCGTTGACCTCGCTAGAATGGCTGGCTTATATCCGGCTGGCGTGATTTGCGAAATTTCCAATCCTGATGGCTCAATGGCCAGACGACCCGATCTGGTTCACTACGCCAAGCGTCACGGCCTCAAGTTCATCAGCATTGCCGACCTCATCAGCTATCGCCTCAGGCACGAGCGTTTTGTAAAGCGCGAAGCCATTGCTGAAATGCCTACTAAGTTTGGCGAATTCAAAGTATATGCCTATCGCAACGAGCTAGATGGATCCGAGCATATAGCCTTAGTTAAAGGCGATCCAGCCACCTTTAAAGACGAGCCCGTAATGGTGCGAATGCATTCTGAGTGCTTAACCGGAGATGCCTTAGGATCGATGCGATGCGACTGCCGTATGCAGCTACAGGCTGCGCTAAAGATGATAGAGAATGCTGGCAAAGGGGTGGTTGTCTATCTACGGCAGGAGGGGCGAGGCATTGGCCTAGTGAACAAGCTGAAGGCTTACTCTTTGCAAGATATGGGTTTGGATACCGTAGAAGCGAACGAACGCTTAGGGTTGCCAGTAGATCAGCGCAACTATGGCATGGGGGCGCAAATTTTAATCGATCTGGGCGTCAATCAGTTCCGCCTGATCACCAACAATCCGCGCAAAATCGCTGGTCTCAAAGGCTATGGCCTAGAAATGGTAGACCGAGTGCCCCTGCTGATTGAAGCAACAATCTACAATGCTAGCTATCTGGCGACCAAGGCCAAAAAGCTAGGACATCTGCTGCTGCAAACCTATCTAGTGACCGTGGCGGTTCACTGGCGAGCTAGCGGGCTCTCATCGGGTACCCGCTCAAGCGATCGCTTAAATAATCGACTAGATGGCCATCTAGCTGGTCAGCTAAATGGCGGTTTGAACGGCGGTTTAAAAGATGGCGGGCAAGACAGCTTAGCCGAAGACTTGGCAACGGCCCGTTACGAAAGGCTAGAAAAGCTGCGCGAACTAGGCCAGCATCATAACCTGCTGCTTCAGGAAGAAGCACGCTCAGTGGCTGTGGCCGTCTTTGGACAAATGCCGTTAATTGCCCATCTCGGGTTGGATCAGCCGGGATTAGCGAGCGATGGCTGGTACAAGGATGGCGATCATCCTTATGTTAGAGCGATCGCTTCCCTATTAGACGAACTCATCGCCTGGAAAGACATCGATCAGCTAGAGTTCTTAATCTCAGATGGCGGCGATCCTTTCACTCAGCTTAAGGTAAGACTAGATCAGCAAATTTTCCCCTGGCCTTCCACCGCAAAACAAAGCGCCATGCCCAGCAAGATCTGTCAGGCGTTAGATACGCAGCGAATCTATGTATTTTCGCAGCATATGTCTTAGCTTTTTTTCTTAGCCTTTTTTTCTTAGCCTTTCTTAAGACTCTGTCCTTTTCAAGGCTCTATGCGCCCTAGCTGACTGGGCAAATGCGGTCGATTGGCAGGTATGGTCACGACTGGCATGGCGCTTTGGCGGCGGGCTATCACCTGGGGCTGAATGGCGGCAACGGCTTCAACGAACTGAGGATCGGCGCTGGTGCCCCTTAAGCTAGGGTTTGTCTCTAGCTCACGACGCTGCTGCTCAGTGATAGAAACGTTAACATCGGGCGTAATCCCTTTGCGGCTGATATCGGTGCCATCAGGGGTGTAGTAATGCGCGACGGTGACCGCGAGCCCCGAGCCATCGGAGAGTCCATGCAGGCTTTGCACTAACGCCTTACCATAGGTAGGATTGCCAACGACTACCGCGCGATCATTGTCGCCTAGTGCACCGGTCAAAATCTCGCTAGAGCTGGCCGACTGACCGTTGACCAGTACGGCTAGGGGCAAATCTGTAAGGGCGGTGCTGTTAGCGCTCACTTCATCGCTGTGGCCGTCTCGATCAACGGTGCGAACGATGCTGCCTCTGGGCAACCACATGCGGCTAATGTCAATGCTGGCCTGCAAAAGCCCGCCTGGATTGCCCCGCAGGTCAAGCACAAAAGCTTCTGCGCCTTGCTCGGTAAGCGTGGCGATCGCGCTGCGCATTTGCTCGGCGGCATGAGCGCTAAATTCATCTAGGCGAATGTAGCCAACGCTCACTGAGTCTTGCTGCTGTAGCTCGAAGCTAACCGTCGGTACCGAAATTACTTCTCGAATGAGATCTATCGTTTCTTCACTGCCGCTAGCGTGACGAACGGTAACGGTGAGCTTGCTGCCGCTGTCGCCGCGAATGAGCTGCGCGGCGTTCTCTACGCTCAAGTTTCGGCCTGCTCTACCGTCAATCATTAAAATGATGTCACCGGGCAATATGCCCGCACGTTTGGCCGGGGAATTTTCTAAAGTGCTAGAAACAACCAGGTTTTGATCTTCGCGCTGCAAATGAATACCCACCCCAGAAACGTCACCTGAAGTTTGCTCGGTAAGCGCGGTATATTGGGCCGGGTTTAAAAAGCGAGTGTAGGGATCTTCTAAGCGACGCAAAGCTCGGCGCAGCTCGCTATAGGCAGCGTCTCGGGAGGTATATTCGCCGCTGAGAAGTGACTGCCTAACGCCTAGCCAGTCAACCCGATTAAACTCAGCGTCTACATACTCTTGATAAACCAGCTGCCATGCCTCGTCCAAAATAGCTTTAGGACTATCTTGCAAGGCGCTCTGAAGCTCTGAAGTAGTAGCTGCTTTTGCTCCCGGTGAGGCAATACCGATTGTGAGCGCAGGCAGAGACAAGGCAGCTCCTACCGAACAATACTTTAAAAGGCCCAAGAGACAGGCAGTGTTTTTCATTTGAGACAGAGGCTGCAAATAGTTTGGCTATGCATTTGAAAGGTATTATCAAGGAATGCTGTAGGCGAAGACTTTTAGGCAAGTAGCTCACAACACAAGTAGCTAAGAATTCCCTACTTAATAACACCTTTAAGACGAATGAACATTAAGGAAGCTGTCGTAATATAGAAGTCGTAATAGGCCATTGCTCGGAGCCTATAGAGCTTATAGGCAGAATGAAAATTGCGCTATGGGGTTTATAGCTAGAGCAACATACCTTTATCTAAAGTAGTCAATAAACTTAAACTCGTAAATAAGTGATTGTCACGAGGTCAGCGTAAATTATGTGTGATGTACGCAACGTTAGAGCTGGCGGCAAAAGCTATTCGTTTGGAAAGAATGCTGTTTCAGCGGGTTCTGACTTAGCGTACTGTCTCAATGTTCTCTTTTGAAATGTTCTACTAGGAACTTAAGATTGTTTCACCGTAAAATCACTGAAATTTTAATTAACTTCATAGGCTCGTCATTGTTGGATCTCGCTTTACGTCGTCTTTATACTTTATTCTTATGCATGGCTATGTTCCGTCTGATCGATTTTTTTCTTATCTCACTTGGCCGCAGATAGCGGCAATGCCAGATAAGGCCAACACCCTAATCATTCAGCCTATGGGCGCGGTAGAGCAGCATGGCCCTCACCTGCCCTTAGTGGTAGATGCGGCGATCGCCACTGCGGTCGTCGGTCAGGCTTTGCATAAGCTAGATAAAACCATACCCGCCTACGCTCTGCCTACCCTATGCTATGGCAAGTCAAACGAGCATTGGTCATTTCCAGGGACAGTCACACTATTGGCCTCAACGATGATGGCTGTACTTACAGAAATGGCCGAGAGCATTTACCGTGCAGGCTTCCGTAAGCTATTGCTCATCAACGGTCATGGCGGTCAACCCCAGATACTCGAAATTGTGGCGCGCGATTTGCGAGAGCAGCACCCTGATTTTGAGATATTTCCGCTTTCTGTGTGGGGCGCACCGCATCGAGCCGCTGAGCTAGTGGGCGCTGATGAATATGACCAAGGCATCCACGCCGGAGACACTGAGACCAGTGTGATGCTGGCTTTGCTGCCCGATCAGGTCAATATGGCTGAGGCGGTGCGGGAGTTTCCGATGAATTTTGCACCGGGGAGCCTGCTGAGCTTAGAAGGACGCTTGCCGACAGCCTGGACGATGGCAGACTTAAGCAAAAGTGGCGTGGTGGGAGATGCAACGGTGGCAACGGCTGAAAAAGGCGAAGCTATTCTGGCATCGGTGACGGATGGCTGGGTAAAGGTATTTGAAGAGATCTATCGCTTTGAAGGACTGCATCCTGTAGCTTAAAGTCTGTAATAGCTTAGGTATTTAAGGACATGTGGAAGTATGCAGCCTCTCGAATCTAAAGTTGAAGGCCACCCAATGGAAGGCCGTAGTGTAGAAACATTGGCTAGCTTGGGTGAGGCGCGATCGCCTGCTGAGGGCGTTAAGACTTTGGCGATAGACATCGGCGGCAGCGGCATTAAAGCGCTGGTAATTGATTCGCAAGGTCAGCCTTTAGACGAGCGTGAGCGCACTAAAACCCCTAGTCCGGCGACGCCGGAGGCGGTTGTTGCTGTCGTGGAAGAGCTGGCTAGCAAAAAAGCCGCTTTTGACCGAGTGTCGGTAGGGTTTCCGGGCGTTGTGAGGCGCGGCGTAGTGTATACCGCTGTGAATCTGCATGACGACTGGTGTGGATACGACTTGGCTGAGCAGCTCGCGGCTCGATTGGGCAGGCCGACCCGCGTCGCTAACGATGCCGACATGCAGGGCATGGGCGCAATTTCAGGCCATGGCGTAGAAATGGTGATTACGCTAGGGACAGGGTTTGGCACGGCGCTGTTTACCGATGGGCATTTGGTGCCTAATTTAGAGTTTGGTCATCAGCGATTCCGTAAGGGTGAAACCTATGAAGAACAGCTAGGTCGAGCTGCTTTAAAGAAAATTGGCTCGAAGACCTGGAACAACCGACTGATCAAGGCGCTGACTGCTTTGTCACATGGGTTCAACTATGAGCGGCTGTATTTGGGCGGGGGCGAAGTCAAGCATATTGAGGTAGCGCTGCCTGAGAACGTGATAGTAGTGTCAAACCTGTTAGGTCTGATGGGTGGCGTCAAGCTGTGGGATTAAATAGGAATTTTAACTAGGGATTAGCTGGGCATTGATTGAGGGATTAGTTTAAGAACAGTCCGCTTTCAGTACAGAGGCCGTTGAGCGGAATGTCCCAACTTTCACGAGGAATTTGGGGCAGTCTGGCATATTCAAAGACGATGCCAATCGTGGGCGTGTTGGCCCAGCTAGCGTTGCTGAGCATTCGATCATAAAACCCGCCACCGTAGCCTAAGCGATAGCCGTTGATATCGCAGGCAACGCAGGGGACAAGAATCAGATCTACCTGAGCTGGATCGATTAAAGGAGAGCTGGGATCGGGTTCTATGATGCCGTAGGTGCCGGGGCGTAAGGGCCAGGGGCTAGTTGGAAACCAGCGGTGCCAGACGAGCGTTTGGGCTTCGCAGCGAGGCAGTCCCCAAAGGTGCTGCTGCTGAAATAGCGGGGTGAGGTCTGGTTCGCCTCGGAAGCTGCAATAGGCGAGGGTAAGCCGCGATCGCACAAACACGGGCCAGTTTTGCAAATGCTGACAGATGCTGTTTGACTTAGCCTGTGAGATGCGTGGGGGGATCTTTTCGCGAGCCTGCAAAAGTGCGCGGCGCTGGGCTTCTTTTTGAGCTTTGGGGCTAGGCTTTGGGGGCGGGAAGGAGGTGGCCATTCGTCATTGGTTCGCCGTGATTTGGCCCGTAATTTGGCCCGTAATTTGGCCCGTGATTTGGCCTGTTATCTGCTCGTAAAGCCCTACGATTTTTTCAATTACCTGCGCTGCCGTAAGGTCGTCTGTAACAATTTCAATCGCATCGGCTGCCTTTCGCAGAGGAGAGACCGCTCGGGTGCTGTCTTTGCGATCGCGCTCTGCAATCAGTCTAGCTAGCTCATCCAGGGTTGGCAATGGCTGCTCACCCTGCTCCACCTGCTTCAGGTCACGACAGCGGCGCTGGGCTCGCTCCTGCACTGAAGCCGTCAGAAAAATCTTTAGCTCTGCGTTAGGAAAAACCTGCGTGCCAATATCGCGACCATCGGCGACGATACCGCCTTTAAAGCCGTATTGCTGCTGCTGCTCAACGAGCTTTCTTCTGACCGCCACCTGCGCGGCAATCGTAGATACCTGCTGAGTCACCGCCGCCGAACGAATAGCCTGGGTGATCTCTTGGCTATTAACCATTACTTTTGGCGGCTGGGGCTGCTCGTCCTCTACGCTGGCGATGAGCTGAATTTTACACTTGGGAAGCAGCCGTGCCACCGCCGCGTCATCAGCGGGATCAATATTTTGCTGGAGTACGAACCAGGTTAGGGCGCGATACATGGCCCCTGTGTCGAGATACAGCAGTCTCAGCTGATGGGCCACCTGACGAGCCACGGTAGACTTGCCGGCTCCGGCTGGCCCATCAATGGCAATAATGGGCGATCGCTCTAATACCTGATCGGGCGTATGATCGGCTCGATCAGCCGATTGTAGAACGGTATTGTCGAGTAGTCGGGCCTTGCCTACTTTTGCTGCGATCGCCATCATTCCTACGGTATTTACTGCTTGCAAAGGCTCTAGTGTATCAGGATGCACCAGCTCCAAATAGTCTAGTTTGGCGGCTGGCTCGGTTGCAAATACGGCTTGAGCGACCTGAAGCAGCCGTTCGCCTGATCGTTCACCGCGATCAAAAGCAGCTTCGGCGGCCTGCATACTTTTGTAGAGTACGGTTGCCTGCTGACGTTCAGCCGCGCTGAGGTAGCGATTGCGAGAGCTAAGGGCCAGTCCATCGGGTGATCGCACAATTGGGCAAACAACAATATCGCCAGATAAATTAAGATCCTGACTGAGACGCCTGATAATCGCTACCTGCTGAGCGTCTTTTTGGCCAAAGTAGGCGCGAGTAGGGCGCACAATATTCAGCAGCTTGGTGACAACGGTTGCCACCCCTTGAAAATGCGTGGGGCGATCGCGACCGCAAAGGTGGCGGGTCATACTGCTGGGTGGCATCACCTGAGTGACAGTTGATAAATCGGGATAAGGAACGCCATAAAGCGCCTGCGGGGAGGGCATAAAGATGGCATCTACACCAGCAGCCTGACAGAGCGATTTATCTTCGGCGGCAGGTCTAGGATACTGATTGAGATCTTCATGAGGGCCAAACTGAAGAGGATTAACAAAAATGCTCACCACCACCACATCGCAGTCTTCACGGGCTTGCTCAATTAGGCTAAGGTGTCCGGCATGTAAGGCTCCCATCGTGGGCACCAGTCCAATGCTGTATTCTGCGGCGGCGGCTTTTACGCCTGTCTTTAAATAGTGGTGCAGCTCGGTGATCGCGTTGAATACCCTCACGATGCTCTCCTGCTCAGGGCTTTTCCTAGGCTTTTTCTTACGGCTTTTTCTTACGGCTTTTGGGCTTAAGGCTCACATCAATCTAGCGCAGTTCTGCTAAACCCTTACGAAGATTAGGGGTCGTCACCTTCATCCCTATGTTCGTAAGTTCACCTATAAAGAAGGCAGCTAAAGAAGGCCGTTCAAAAAATACAGTTCAAAAAATACAGCCCAAAAGAGCCGTTCATAAAAAAAGACCCTTCTCAGCGAGAAGAGCCTTCAGCTAATGATGAATGTAAGCCGATGATAGGAGGTTTTAGTTAGCCAGCACGTCTAGTTGAACCGTACCCACGCCTGAGCTAGTGAGCCCAATAGCGTCGGCGGCTCCGGCTGATAGATCGATAATGCGACCGCCTGAGTATGGCCCCCTGTCATTAATGCGAACTGTCACCTGCCGCCCGTTATAAAGGTTGGTAACCAGCACTCTTGTGCCAAAAGGCAGCGTCCGATGGGCGGCGGTCATGGCGTATTGGTTGAAGACTTCGCCACTAGCGCTGAGCCTGCCATCAAAGCCGGGGCCATACCAGGATGCACTGCCAATGTTGCTAGAAATAATAGCAACTTGCTGAACAGGTGGCGCTGCGACCACTGGCTCAGGCTCGGGCAAGCCTTCAATTTCAGAGACGGGTTCTGCACTGCCTATTAAGCGACGCAAGCGGTTGGTGACCTGTAAAGCATCTTCTGCTGCATCACTGGTCGTATCGGGCAGCACCGTTCGAGCATCTAGAGAAATTAGATCCCCATCTGCCAAAGTAACGATATACCCTTTGCTCTCTTCGTTCCAGCGAACTGAGATTTTTGAGGCGTCAACGTCACCTGAGTCGAGCTTTTCGCCCAGCGTAGAGGCGCGCAAAATAGGATCTAGCTCTAGGTTTGGGTTGAGAAGGTCACCGGCTGGCGTGGCGGCGGTAGAAAGCGAGCCCGATACGTTGGTTGCAGCCAGTGAAACGGCGTCGCTGCTGTTGGAGAGACTGCCGACTTCCGTACCGATAAAGGTGAGTATCGGAATATTTTTAACGTAGAGCGTAGCGGCTCGGCGTCCGTCTATCTCATGAGCGTGAACGATAACGTTAGGGGTAGGTCTTAAATCGCTTTGATTAGCCGCTGTCCCGGTATTTGGCCCGTTGGCTGAACGGTTAGAAGCAAGGACTAATGAGCTGGCGATCGCGGTTGCGGACTCTTTGGATTCAGGGACGTCGCTTAAGGGATGTGCGCCAGTGGCGGCAGCTCCTATACCTGATAGCAGAAGGGCTGCGGCCAAGCTAGTAGCGAACTGTTGTTTAATTGAACCGTTAGAAAGCACAAACATAATGGGCTACGTTACAGCGGTTAGAACCTGAGTGATTGGCTTATTAGCAGTGAGCTGTTGGCCTCAGTTGAACCGATGTTTTATAGCAGCGCTCAGAACCTCGATATCTAATGAAACGAACAACGCCTAATCTACAGGACTAAATTTGTCGAAAAATCAGCATATTTTCGAGGCAACCCCCCTGAGTAAATCTTCATACCTTCTTCACATGAAGTATGAAGTGACGAAATGTAAAGGCTTTGCAAGCTCAGCGATCGCCAATGTTACCTTCTGTAATACTTATGACGATCTAAAAATGTGTTCTATATAACTAATCAATCAAGTCTGATTTTTAATGTGCATAGTGGAATAGTATTTTGAGGACTATGCAACTATTTGCATTGTTTTGGGGATCAGCAGCGCTGCCAGACCTCAAAACCACCTAATTATTATTGCGATTCCTACATGGGAGAGTCCGCTGAGATTTACAGTGGATTTGCCGCTAACTGTGGATTTGCCGGGTGGCTCTTTAGCAACTTAGGAAAGCGACTTAGGAAGACTTGAAGGAATAACGGGCTATGGACTACCGACAGGCAGGCGTAGATGTAGAGGCAGGTCGCGCATTCATCGATAAAATTCGCGGCATGGTCGATGGGACGCGCCGACCTGAGGTGTTAGGCGCTTTAGGTGGCTTTGGTGGCTGCTTTGAGCTGCCCGGTGGCTATCAAAAGCCAGTATTAGTCTCAGGCACAGATGGCGTGGGAACAAAGCTAAAAGTTGCGCAGGCGCTAGATCGCCACGACACGGTGGGCATCGATTTGGTGGCAATGTGCGTAAACGACGTGCTCACAATTGGCGCAGAGCCGCTGTTTTTTTTGGATTATTTGGCGACCGGGAAGCTTGCGCCCGAGCAGCTTGCGCAGGTGGTAGAAGGCATAGCCAGCGGCTGTAAAGCTTCGGGCTGTGCGCTGCTAGGCGGTGAAACGGCTGAGATGCCTGGATTTTACGGGCCGGGAGAATATGATCTCGCTGGGTTTTGCGTAGGAATTGTGGAAAAAGATCGGATGCTGGATGGCTCGAAGGTGGCGGTGGGCGATCGCCTCATCGGCCTAGCGAGCAGCGGCGTTCACAGCAATGGCTTTAGCCTAGTGCGCAAAATTATGGCAGAAGGTCAAAGAGAGGCGCGAGAAGCAGGGCGGCCTACTGGCTACGCCTGGGCCGAATGTCCTAGCGAGCTACAGGGCGCTGCTTTGGGTGAAACGCTGCTGACGCCGACACAGCTCTATGTAAAACCAATACTTTCGGCGCTGAAGTCTGACTTAGACATTCGAGCCATGGCTCACATCACTGGCGGCGGCCTGCCTGAAAACTTGCCTCGCTGCTTGGGCGAAGGCCAGTCAGTACAGCTCATGCCTGATAGCTGGCCCGTCTTACCCGTATTTAACTGGATTCAATCGGCAGGCAGCGTCAGCGCGGCTGATATGTTCAACACTTTCAATATGGGCATTGGTTTTGTGGTGATTGTGCCGCCTGAGCAGGCCAAGTCAGCGCGCCGACACTTTGAAAGCGAAGGAATTGCCTCGTATGAAGTGGGTGAGGTAGTCGCTGGCGATAATTCGGTGCTAGGCATAAATGAGTAGTTTTAATAAAGCAGACTCGATAAAAGGGCCAAAAAGCGCTTGGCTTTTTGTTTTTGAGGCACGTCCAGCATTAGCGAGCTAGTCTATATAAGACGTTAGGTGGCTCTGTGTTGAATAGCACTGACGCCTCTATATATATGTGGAGATTTTGGATTAAGCGTGAGTAAGGGAATAGGACAGGGAAACAGTCAGCCAGTGGTGATTGCAGCGATCGCAACCGTCGTCGCAATTATTTTAGCCAGCAGCTTTGTGATCATTAACCCCGGTCAGGCAGGCGTGCTGAGCGTACTGGGCAAGGCTCAAAACGGGGTGCTGCTAGAGGGCATTCACATCAAGCCGCCGTTTGTGTCCTACGTAGACGTGTATGACATTACGGTACAAAAGTTTGAGGTACCGGCTGAGAGCTCGACCAAGGACTTACAGGACTTGAGAGCACGATTCGCCATTAACTTCCGGCTAGAGCCCAGCCAAATGGTAGATATTCGTCGGAAACAGGGCTCTCTTTCAAATATCGTCTCTAAGATTATTGCGCCGCAAACGCAAGAATCTTTCAAGGTAGCCGCCGCCCGACGGACAGTAGAGCAAGCGATTACTCAGCGAACCTTGCTCAAAAGCGACTTCGACGAAGCCCTTGCCCTGCGTTTAGAAAAGTACGGCATTGACGTATTAGATACCAGCGTTGTTGACCTCACGTTTTCACCCGAATTTTCTCGGGCGGTTGAGGAAAAGCAAATTGCTGAGCAGCGGGCGCAGCGAGCGGTATATGTTGCCCAAGAAGCCGAGCAAGAGGCGCAAGCTGAAATCAACCGAGCCAAGGGCCGCGCTGAAGCCCAAAGACTGATCGCCGAAACGCTAAAGGCGCAGGGCGGTAACATGGTTTTACAAAAAGAGGCAATTGAAGCTTGGCGAGAAGGCGGCGCACAGATGCCCCGAGTGCTAGTAACAGGCGATAGCGCTGGTGGCGGCGTGCCATTTCTATTCAATTTGGCTCAAGAGCAGTAGGCCAACAGCCTTTATTAGGCAATAAAAAGGAGTTGCTCAAAAATAATGCGGCAACTCCTCGTCAAATCTGCTGTATGGGAAAAATTTGGGCGATCGCTATTTATCGTCCTGCTTAGCGGTGGCTTCTGCGTGAGCGGTAACGTCTTTGGCCATGTCTTTATAATCGCTAGGGTCACTGTCTCCAGGGCTGTGTTCTGAATGCCCTACTGCAGATGACGCGCTGCTGCCGCTAGTGCCTGCTCCTTCTGCCTTTTGACGACTTACAGGATTAGAATCGCTAGACTGATGGCCTGAGCCATTTTCATTTTGCATCGCGATGTCATACTCCTTGTCAAAATCAGGATGAGCGACTTCGCCTTTTGCTTTGTCCTGCGTTTCTTTGTCGCTGCTTTCCATGTCTTCAGATAGCTGCTTTGCTTCCTGCGGGACGTTGTTAGAATCTGCCATGGGCTCTCCTTAAGTGAATAAAGTGAATATTGCAGTGAATATTGCTTGTTGAGCTATAGATTACGAACTAAAAGACGCGATAGATGTATTCCCGATGACAGAAATTTTGGTGGCGGTGGACAGAGATTAGGCGCGAGCAAATGCCAGCCTACCAAAAGTTAATACATTCGTTTAGCAGGTGCTGAGGGGCCAACGGCGCTAGACTAAGAATAGGTTCTTAAGAAATGTAACGGCTCATGGCGGGTGGCAGATTGGATAGAAGGCGATCGCACAAAAAAGTCGTTGTTATTGGCGCTGGAATTGGTGGCCTAACCGCTGCGGCGCTGCTAGCGCATCGAGGCTATACAGTTAAAGTATTTGATCAGGCGATCGTACCGGGCGGCTGTGCGTCTACCTTTAAGCGACGAGGCTTTACGTTTGACGTCGGCGCAACGCAGGTGGCCGGGTTAGAGCCCGGTGGTATTCACCACCAGATATTTGAAGAATTAGGCATTGAATTGCCACCTGCGAGCAACTGCGACCCAGCCTGCGCGGTATTTTTGCCAGGAGAGCAGGAGCCGATTAGCGTATGGCGCGACCCTGAAAAGTGGAAGCTAGAAAGAGAGCGTCAGTTTCCCGGCAGCGCCCCTTTTTGGGCCTTTATGCAGGCGATGTTCGACTATAGCTGGCGATTTCAGCAGCGCGATCCGGTGCTGCCGCCTCGTAGCCTTTGGGACATTTGGCAGCTAGCAACCGCACTGAGGCCCGATACGCTGCTAACGGTGCCGTTTACGTTTTCAACCGTTGGCGATATTTTACGGGGCTACGGACTTGATGAAAACAGGCGGCTGCGGACGTTTCTAGACATGCAGCTCAAGCTATATTCGCAGACAACCGCAGATAAAACGGCGGTGCTATATGCGGCAACCGCGCTGGGCGTATCACAGGCTCCGCACGGGCTTTACCACCTAAAGGGTAGTATGCAGATGCTCAGCGATCGCCTTGTAGAATCCCTAAAGCGAGACGGCGGCGAACTCTACATGCGCCATACCGCTGAAGCAATTAAAATTGAACAGAACAAACCGACTCAAGTAAAGGTGAAAAACCACAAAGGAGACGCTTGGCTAGAAGAGGCCGATCATGTTGTTGCAAATGTCACCGTTCAAAATCTTGTTCAACTAGCGCAAAGCGACAGCAAGCGCAACAAGATGAAAGGTTATGATCGAAGAGTTAAAAAGCTGCCACCTTCTTCTGGTGCGTTTGTCGTTTACTTAGGGGTAGAACAATCTGCGCTGCCGACTCACTGCCCGCCTCATCTCCAATTTTTATATGACTACGATGGCCCCATTGCAGAAAATAACTCTCTGTTTGTTTCAGTGAGTCGCCCCGGCGATGGGCGTGCGCCAGATGGAAAAGCAACTATTGTTGCCTCTTCTTTTACAGACGTGCAGCAGTGGTATAACTGTGATGAGGTCGGCTATCAGGCAATGAAAGAGCGCTATACGCAGGAAGCTATTTCTCGATTGAAAGCGTACTTCGATCTGCGAGCTGATCACCTAGTGCATGTAGAAGCGGCAACGCCTAGAAGCTTTGAGACTTTTACGGGCCGAGAGCGCGGCATTGTTGGCGGCATTGGTCAGCGGGTGCCCACCTTTGGGCCCTTTGGTTTTGCTACTCGCACGCCGATTCAGAATTTGTGGCTGGTAGGCGATAGCACCCATCCGGGAGAAGGCACGGCGGGGGTGAGCTATTCGGCAATGACAGCGGTAAGGCAAATTGAGACAAGTAGAGACAAATAGAAACAAATAGAAATTAGTGGTTAGCATAGCTGAGTGAGCAAATTTAACGTGATGACTATTTTCGGCGGATAAATGACATGGCTTCCGATCCTTTTCAGCGGGCGCTAGATCTTATCGAGGTAGAGCGGCCTTTTGACGCACTGCCCTTGCTAGATGCGGTGATTGCGGCAGAGCCGGAGCGAGTGGAAGCCTATCGGCAGCGGGCTAAACTGCGGCGGCGGTTGAAGAATTATGAGGGTGCGATCGCCGACTATACCAAAGCGCTAAAGCTAAAGCCTGAGGCGCAAACTTATCTGGCTCGGGCGCTAGTATGGCTGAGCTTGGATCAGGTGAGAGGAGCGATTTCTGACAGTCGTGAGGCAGTTTTGCTTAAGCCTGAACTAGCGGGCGGGCATCGGCTACTGGGCAAGTCACTGGGACTATTAGGCGATGGAGTGGGCGCGATCGCCGCCTACAAAAATGCAGCGCGATGCTACCTAACCGATAGAGACAAAAAGAACGCACAGGCTTGTATAGACGCTATTGGGCCATTGCAACAGCTGCCGCCTTTCAGGGATTCTGCGGCTGTTCAAAACGCAATTACGAGTATAAAGTCACTGGCTACGCCTGAAGCCTACTGGCAGCGATCGCAGCAAAAGTACGATCAAGGGCTCTATACGGCAACTCTAAAGGATCTCGCTTGGCTACTAGCGCGCGAACCGCGTCATCTTGGTGCGCTGTGTTTGAAAGTGTTAGCTCAGGCGCAGCTCGGGCAGCGAAAGCAGGCGGTTGCAGATTTGGCGCTGGTAAAGCACTATTATCCAAACGATAGCGAGGTGCAGTTTTGCCGGGGCCAAATGCGGCTGATTTTAAAAGATGGCTACGGTGCGATAGAAGAGTTTTCAGCGCTAATTAACCAAGATCAAATGCAGCCAATGGCTAGATACTTTGCGCAGCGAGGGCATAGCTATTGGCAAATAGGAGAGTTAGAAAACGCATTTAAAGACTTTTCAAACGCGATTGCTATCGATACTGAGAACGCTGAACTGTATAAGCTGCGGGCAGATATGCAAAAGGAAATGGGCGCGACGGAGGGGGCGATCGCAGACTATCAGCGAGCGGCGACCCTATGGCTCAACGAAGGCAATTGGCAGCAGCATCAGTCCGTGGTTGAAAGCGTGCGACGGTTGCGCAATCAAGCTATCACAGAAAACAACGTTAAAAGCGCTACGGTGTCAATTAAGTCATACAACAATCATCTACCAGTGGTCGAAGTGTTGCTGGATGGCATCGCTACTTTCGACATAGTAATCGATAGAAATGCAACACATTCGATCATCACGCAACAGATGGCAAGCCGCTTGAACTTAGAATCTGTGAGCTACCGATATGTGTATTTGGCGGATGGAACACCGATGGAGCTATCGATTGGGCGACTGCGCTCGGTGGCAGTTGGCGGCACAATTATTACCGATGTGTATGTGGCGATCGCCCCCGACACAGCCACAGCAGTATTAGGAAAGGACTGTTTCAGCGCTTACAGCGTGCGCATCAGCGGCAACGAAATAACGTTTGTGCATCGTTGATGATAGCATAAGGGTACCTTCTGAGAGTTTCGGGAAAGAAGCCTGCTGTGAGTACCTTTTTAAGCGTCAAAGAGTCTGCAAGTAGTTTGAAAATTAGTCCGCAGCGAATTAGAACGCTATGCCGTGCAAAGGCGCTGAATGCGAAAAAAGTCGGTAGCGCTTGGGTTATTGAGGAAGATAGCCTGTATCGATATGGGTTGCAAACAGCTCACATTGTTGCACAAGACCATGGTGCTTACGGCCATTCTAATCTTGAACCTGATCGAAAGCCAATTGCATTAAGCTTTTTTTCGGGGGCGATGGGGCTAGATTTAGGATTGGAGAAAGCAGGTTTTAACATTCGATTGGCCTGTGAGTCAGACAAATTTTGTCGGCAAACAATTGCGCTGAATCGGCCCAGAACAGCATTACTTGGAGATATCAATAACTACGATGTTGAAGATATTTTGAGCGCAGCTAGCTTAACGGCATCGGACAATATTGATCTAATAGTAGGCGGCCCGCCCTGTCAGGCTTTTAGTACAGCAGGTAAGCGTAAAGGATTTAGGGACGATCGGGGAAATGTGTTTTTGAGATATGTGGACTTGGCGATCGCGCTCAATCCCAAATTTATTGTCATCGAAAATGTACGCGGGCTGCTGTCTTGCCCGCTGACACACCGACCTCACGACCAGCGAGGAGAAGGCTTTCCAGATCTTTCTGAAGATGAACTGAAGGGCGGAGCGCTGAATTTTGTGTTGAGTAAGCTAAAACGGGCGCACTACTCATACTCGTTTAATTTATACAACGCTGCGAACTATGGAACGCCTCAGACCAGAGAACGGGTCGTAATTGTGTGCGCCAAAGACATAACCCGCATACCTTATATTCCACCTACTCACTCAGAACATGGAGAGTTTGGCTTATCAAAGTGGAAAACTTTGAACAAGACAATTTCAGGGATGAAAAACCATGATTATCTGAATTTCCCAGAGAAGCGGCTGAAGTATTACCGTCTGCTAAAACCTGGACAAAACTGGCGCAATTTACCAGAAGCTTTGCAAAGAGAGGCGATGGGAAAATCCTATTACGCCGGGGGCGGCAAAACTGGATTTCTGCGGCGCTTAGCTTGGGATAAGCCTGCGCCTACTTTGCTAACTCATCCAGCGATGCCTGCAACTGACTTAGCGCACCCAACTGAGAACAGGCCGCTTTCAATACAAGAGTACAAACGCATTCAAGAATTTCCTGATGACTGGCAGCTAGCAGGGCCATTAGTGCAGCAGTATAAACAGGTAGGCAACGCGGTACCGCTCAGTTTGGGGTATGCCGTTGGCAAATTAATCCAGTCACTGTTAAAGGCTGAGCCAGTGCTCGAATTTCCTAAGTTCCAATACTCGCGATATAAAAACACGTCACAATATTCGTGGGCCTTAGAGTTCGAGAGAGCAGCACAGATAGCAAACCCTCAGCAGCCCTAATTTAAGTTACCGTTATGACTTGGCTAATTTTGCGAGAGATAGCTTTTTACAAAGGCTATAAAGCCTTGCTCTGATAGGCCGTAGCCTTGCATTAGCGGAGGCAGATTATCCCAGTTAGTTTGAGGTTTTTTAGAAAAAGAACGAAACCACTTTTGAATAGTTGTTCCCGCTCTGATGGCGCTACTTGACGAGTTTTCAGAGTTGTCTCTGTTCTTAACTTGCAGAGCAAGCCATCGTTCGGACTCATCTCTCTTGACAAAGTCAATAGCCTTGACAAAATTACCACAGCACCAACTCCAGCCTCTTGCACGAAGAACAGAGTCCAGATACCTTTCCAGCAAAGCGCCCACGCAGTTCTCTGCACTCATAGAGTGTTGATGTTCTTGCTTAATTCTTTCACAATCATGCTGTGAGTATCCGTAAGCTGCTTGCATGACTATGCTGACTACTTCATCGGGAACTGTGGCAGGTTGCTTTGGGAAGTCTAGCCGCCTATAGCCGCTGAAATACTGGCTAGCTAGCTTTTGAAGCCCGTCTTCGCTGTAAACATCAGGTGGATTTTCTTTGGAGCGTGAAGATAGATAGATAGGATATCCATGCAGAAAATCACAGATTTCTATGAAAGCTTCAACAAGTCCCACTTCTCCCGTTTCTCCTAAGGACTGATTGACGAATGGAAGGGTAGCTTGCCGTGCTAGTTCTCTATTGAACTCTGTCATTTTTTTTAGTTCATGTATCGTTTATGGTCGAGTAATTTCGATGGCGACGGTGCCGCTAAAGTTGGGGATAGGTGGTGTAGGCTTGGTGACTTTGACGTTGATTTGTTGAATGCGACTGTCACTTTTGAGCGCATGAGTCGCAACGGCATCAGCCAAACTCTCGATCAGCTTGTATTTTTCTGTTTGAATCAGCCTTGTTGTTTCTTTCACAATCTCTACGTAGCTGTGAGTATCGTTTAAGGCATCGCTTTTACCAGCGGCTGAAAGGTCAATAGAGATTCTAAGATCGACAATAAACCATTGGCCGAGGACGTTTTCTTCTTTGAGTACGCCCAGGTAGCCAAAGGCTTTGATGCCGTTGATATGAATGATGTCCATTAAATGTCTTTGTGAGTGAAGGGTTTGGCGTCTGCGCCTGAGTAAGTGGCAACGATGTGACCATCGCCGACGAGCTGGTACTTATACGTAACGAGCCCTTCAAGCCCGACCGGGCCGCGAGGGGGCATTTTTTGGGTGCTAATGCCGACTTCTGCGCCAAAGCCGTAGCGAAAGCCGTCAGAGAATCTAGAGCTGCAGTTGTTGAAAACGTTAGCAGCGTCGATTTGGGTCATAAACTGTTCGGCGGTGGCTTGATCGGTGGTGGCGATCGCCTCCGTATGCCGCGATCCATACGTGCTGATGTGATCTATTGCTGAGTCAAGCGAATCTACCACTCGAATAGCCAAAATGAGGTCGCTATATTCTGTCGCCCAGTCTGCATCTGTAGCAGATTTTATATCAGGCAAAATTTGCTTAGACGCTTCATCGCCGCGTAGCTCTACGCCTTCGGACTGTAAAGCTTTTGCCAGCAAGGGCAAGGCTTTATCTGCAATAGCTTGATGTACCAGCAAAGTTTCGATCGCGTTGCAGGCAGAAGGGTAGCTGACTTTAGAATCTACGGCGATAGGAAGGGTTTGGTCAATATCGGCGGATTTGTCTACATATAGGTGGCAGATGCCGTCGGCATGGCCCAGAACGGGGATGCGGGTATTGGCCTGCACGTATTGAACAAAGGCATTTGAGCCACGAGGAATGATCAGGTCTATGTATTTATCGAGACCTAGCAGGGCGTTGGTTTCTTCGCGGGTGGTGAGTAGCTGCACGGCGTTGGGATTGTGGCCTGCGTTGGCGATGCCCTGGCGAATGGCCTGAACGAGAGCGGTGCAGGAGTGAACGGCTTCGCGACCGCCTTTAAGAATGACGCCGTTGCCGGATTTGAGGGCGAGGGCGGAGATTTGCATGACCGCATCGGGGCGGGATTCAAAGATGATGCCAAGGACGCCAAGCGGGACGCCGATGCGTTTGAGGACGAGGCCAGTGTCAAGTTCGCGGTGAAGGGTGAGTTCGCCAGTGGGATCGGGCAGGTCGGCGACGCTGCGAACGCCCTGGATGGCGGCTTTGAGCTTGATGGAATCGAGCTTGAGGCGACCGTAGAGGGGTTTGGCGAGGTTGCCTGCTAGGGCGGCGTCAAGGTCTTTTTGGTTGGCGGTAGTGATGTCGGCGGTGGCGGCTTCTAGGGCTTGGGCGACGCTTTCGATGATTTGGTTTTTGGCGGTGGCGGAAAGCTGTGCGAGATGGCGGGCGGCCTGTTGGGTTTGCTGGGCGATCGCGCTAAGCGGAAGGGCCGCTTGGGAGGATATGGATGGGGTCATGAGCGGTACAGAGGTGGATTTGATTTCAGTGTATCAAGCGCTTGAGGTAAGAAGCTTTTAAGCGATTTTTTGGGCGATTTTTTGGGCGATCGCCCGACCCGCGCCGGGTTCGCCCATGCGCTGCCTGCCGTTGTGATAGACGAGCTGGAGACGGTCAGGATCGCTGATAATTTTGGCGACAGCAGGCCCAATTTCTGCGGGCGTATTCACCATTTGAATGGAGGGGCCAAGCATTTTGGCCTGTACGGTTGCAAAAGCTGAGGTGAACTGGGGGCCTTTGCCAGGGAGGGTAATGACAGGCTTGCCCAGGCCGACAAACTGTTCGGTGGCGGTACCTGCGGTGGCGATCGCAATTTCGGCCTGATGCAAGCAGTCGCTGTAGGCATCGGTGATGAGCAGCAGCGTCACACCTTTGAGGCTGAAGGCCAAATAGGGGCAGTCTGCGAGAGCAATGCTCTGCCAAGTCGATAGGTTGGTTTGGAGGCGCTTTAGAGACAGGTTAGGGGCGATCGCGCTCAATAAAATGAGCGGTCTGTAGGGAAAGCACTGGGTAAGATTAGGAATGGCTTTAAGGATATTGTCCCAGTTTTCATAGGCTTCGAGCGGACGTGAGCCGGGTAGCAGCGCGATGGTTAACGGCGCGGTCAGATGCTGCTTTTTAGTGACATACCGTGCCGTTGCTCTAGCCGTATCTGCGCCGTTGGGCGATTGGCGACTCGCTTGATCTACTCGGTTTGTCGGTAGATCTAGTAGATTTATGGGTGGGAGAGTGCGCAGCGCTTTAAGGCATTCAGTCAGCTTGCCAGCGGGCTCTAGGTTATCCATCATGGGGTTACCTGCGCAATAGGCGTTGATGCCGAGCTGTTGAAGCTGCTGAGCAGTGAGCAAATCGCGCACAAAGACGGTCTGAGCGCGATCGCGAGACATCAGCCAGCGTTCCCAGGGCAGATAAACCGAGCCTGACCAGCCTTCCACCTTTTCCCATAGGCTTTGGGGAAAGGGCTGGCTAACGGGCAGCTTTCCTCGCTCGTCGCGCAGCCAATACTCCGATTTGGCCGTGCCCACAAAAAAGTAAGGCAGCCCGCTGAGGTAGGCGAATAGCAAAGGCACAATATCGCCAACGGCTAGGATGGCGTCGCCCGTTTGAGCCCAGGCTTTAAGCGCCGATAGCTGCGATCGCGTCAAAGGCAACAGCCCCTGCCTCACATCTCTAGCAAGCTGCTTAGGGTCGCGATTGAGAAAGCCCCCAGATGGCAGCACTTGCACAGGCCCGACGATCGGCAGCCCAGCCGCACGGTAAGCACTGCCCTCACCTGCAATCGGCATCGCTGCTAGCGCGAGGCTAGGAAGCAGACTGCGCAGCGGCGTCAAAATGCGTAGAGCAATAACGTCCTCACCGTGACCGTTACTAACGCATAGCATTTTCATGTCGTAACGGATGGCCTCATCTTTAGCGCTCTATACTCTGCCTTATTTTAGGCTTTAGGTATGCTGTGCCTTGAATTTTTATCTTTAGATATATTTAAGGTTGGGCCCAGGTAAAGTGATGTTACAACGTCTCCTGACCGCTGTTAAGAAGCATGTCTTAAATAGAAGCAACCGCATTTTCGTCCTTGAATCGGGGTAAACCTAAAAACAATATAAAGATTCTAAGGTTTATATGGATATCAGTCTTCTTCGTCAACTTTGGTCTGCGGTGCAGTCTTTTCCTCACAGTCGGCTTTCTAGCTTAGATGACTCTAGCCTATTGCGATCGCTCACAGAGTCACTCCAGTCCGATCCAGCCTTTGATCCTCAGCATTTACCGTCAATCAGTGAGTACATCAGCAGCCGGATGCCCCTGATTCGAGAAATGTCCCAGCAGCTATAGCCAGTGAAAAATAGCAGAAAAAAAGGCGCAGAGCAAGGCTAGCAAAACATCTGCGGCCCATCTTTTTTGAATGACAAATCTGTAATTTTTTGCAATTAACGAGCGACTTGTCAGAAACGCTGACTTTCTTTGTGAAAATGATGATACTGTTGAGCGCAATTACTGTTTAATGTGCTTGGCAACAGTTGGGAGCGCCCTATACCAAGGTGTTCCGCTAAATTGTTCAAATTGAACCAAATAGTCTCCAATTTTTGGAGCGATCGCTCTCTATAGCTTTATCAACACAGCTTGGTAAGGTGATTGCCCCTATTTTGTTGGTCAAGCTCATTGCATAAATTGTTTTACCTTTAGAAACTGCATGAGGTTTGGTATGAGAAAGTGGGGTTTAATGGTTGCCTTGAGTATAGGCATCTTGCCTTTAGCGGCCTGTGGCGCACCCGGTGGCGGCGGTGATGTTGCCTCTAATGATGCGGGCGGCGATGCAGGCATTGGCAACAGCCGATTGAAAACAGTCTTAGATCGCGGCAAGCTCATCTGTGGTGTAGACGGGGGTATTCCCGGCTTTAGCTTTGTCGAAAACGGCGAATATGCTGGCATTGACGTAGATACCTGCAAGGCGGTAGCCGCTGCCTTGTTTGACGATCCTACAGCGGTAGAATATCGCGACTTAGATTCTACCGAGCGTTTTGAAGCATTGAAAGGCGGCGAGGTAGATATGCTCGCTCGTAACACCACCTGGACGCTGAGCCGCGATACCTCCGTCGGCATGGAGTTTGCGCCAACGACCTTTTACGACGGGCAAGGAATGCTCGTGCGAGAGTCTTCAGGCATCACCGAGCTAGAAGGCTTTGAGGGCAAGTCAGTCTGTGTAGAAACCGGCACAACCACTGAGCTAAACCTTACGGATCAAATGCGTCAGCTAGGCGTCACCTTTACCCCTCAAACGTTTCAAGATGCAGACGCGGCCTATGCAGCTTACGAAGCAGGTAGCTGCGAGGGTATGACCTCAGACAAGTCTCAGCTAGTGGCTCGCCGCAGCACCTTGAGCAATCCTGACGAGCATGTTTTGCTAGAGGTCACGATGTCTAAAGAACCCTTAGGGCCTTTGACCATCAACAACGATTCTGCCTGGTTTGATACCGTAAAGTGGGTGACCTATGCACTCATTGAGGGAGAAGAGCTGGGTTTGACGGCGACTAATATCGAACAGGCTTCTGCTAGCGAAGATCCGAACGTTTTACGCTTTGTAGGGGCTGAAGGTACGTTAGGTACAGACATGGGCTTGCCTAACGACTTTGCTGCACGGGCCATTAAAGCGGTCGGTAACTACGGTGAAATTTATGAGCGCAATCTGGGTGAAGGGTCACAGTTTAAGCTGCCTCGTGGTCAGAACGCGCTGTGGAGTGATGGAGGCTTAATGTACTCTCCTCCCTTCCGCTAGGGGCTAGAGAGCTGATAGCTCAAAGTGCTAATAAAGTAACATTTTGAAAAGCGCTGGCGTCTGAGAAATTTAAGCGCCAGCGCTTTTTCGTTGGAAAAGATGATTGAGATTTCTGTGTTCTTTGTGACCAGCGATCGCTTTAAAGATTGCTTTCTATTACAGCTTTTTATTACAGAAGATGACAACCTAGCTAGCTAGGTAAAATTGCACTCAAATCATTGCAGTCAAAGGTTTATGATAAGTCATCAACAACCCTCTCTAGCGCATTACTGGTGCCGTCAAAGCGTAGTACCTGAAACAATAAGTTTGCAGATTGTAAAAATGCAAACCAAAACAGTTCAGCATTCCTGACAGAGTGAGAAGTAATGAGACGAGAGGTGATAGAGGATGCGCTGTCAAAAAGCATCTTCTTTAGCCATATGAAGACTCTGATTTAAAAAAATATTCATGGCAAACCATTCCCCTTCTAAACCTGCCTCTGGCATTCGCGCTCTGCTGCGAGACGAGCGGTTTTGGCAAATCGCTTTTCAGGTCATTTTAGTCATTGTAGTGGTGGCTGTCTTTTCGTATCTGGCAGGCAATCTCAACCGCAATATGACCCGCAGCGGCATCAATTTTGGCTTTAGCTTTTTTAAGAATCCGGCGAGCTTTGCCATCGGCGAAAACCTAGTTGGCTACTCATCTCAAGACTCTTACACCAAGGTAATTCAGGCGGGCGTTGTTAACTCGCTGAGGCTGGTGGCCGCAGGTGTGATTACGGCCACAATTGTGGGGGTTGCCGCCGGCGTTGCTAGTTTTTCTGATAATTGGCTGCTGCATAAAATTAGCCGGGTATATGTGGGGCTGGTGCGCAATGTGCCGCTATTGCTTCAGCTTTTCTTTTGGTACTTTGCCGTTTTTCTAGCATTTCCTAGAAAAGAGAATCAAATTGTGTTTCCGGGCCCGGAAAGGCCCTGGCTGGTGGCTAGTAATAACAATCTCAACTTGGTGGGGCCAGGTTTGCCCGATGAGGTGTGGGTGGGTCTAATGCTGCTGGCGGTTTCTATGCTGCTGTTTGGCCTGATGTGGCGGGCGATCGCCGCGTTTCGTGAGGGGCGCTTTGCCGCTGGGCTATCGGGCTGGTTTGCGCGGATAGGCTATGCGGCGCTGATTGGGCTAGTGCTGGTCGTCAACTACTTTTTGCTCTTTAGCAATTCAGCCGAAGACAGGCTGTATTTCAAGGGCGGCTTAATTGCTTTATTTACCCATCCAGCAGGGCTTTGGATAGTGGCTTTGGCAGGGCTGGCGATCGCCTTTTTGGTACTGTGGCGAATGCGGCTCAAGGCCATGTTAGACGCAGGGCAAGACGGCAAAGTATTTTTGTTGGGCATGATTGCTGTGGTGGTCGTCGCCATTGCGATTGTCCTGTTTGCCTTTAACTGGACGGTGCCGACGATAGTTGAAGGCGGCGGCGCAACGGGCGGCCTACAAATGTCGATGCGCTACGCCGCCGCGCTAACGGGCCTCACCTTTTATACCGGAGCTTTTATCGCTGAGATTGTGCGGGCGGGTATTCAATCTGTCTCTAGAGGGCAGTGGGAAGCCGCTCGCTCGGTCGGCCTAAGCAACGGCAAGGCCATGCGGCTGGTGGTATTTCCTCAGTCTTTGCGGGTAATTATTCCACCGTTGAATAGCGAATTTGCCAACCTAGCAAAAAACTCCAGTCTGGCCTTTGCGGTTGGCTACCCAGACCTGTACTCGGTTGCAAACACCACCTTTAACCAAACCGGGCGACCAATTGAAGTCTTTTTGGTGATGATGGCGACTTACCTATCGCTAAACCTGCTGATTTCTCTCAATATGAATCAGCTCAACGACGCCGTTCAATTCAAGGAGCGCTAAGCCATGACCACAGACCTAAGCTCAAGACCCATAGAGCGCGGCGCTCCTAGAGTTCAACGCATGGGGCCAGCTGCCTGGAGCCGCAAGCACTTGTTCAATAGCTGGCTCAACAGCATTTTGACGGTTGTGCTGATTGGGGTGCTAGGCTGGGCGCTTTTTAGCATGTTCACCTGGGCTTTTACTCAGGCCAACTGGTCGGTGGTGGTTGATAACTTCGGCAACTTTATGACCGGGCTCTATCCACCGGGCTCGTACTGGCGAATTTGGTCAATTTTAGGCATTATTATGGCGCTCTCCGGGCTGAGCTGGGGGGTGCTGGCGCGAAACCAGAGGCAGCTTTTTAGCCGCAGTGTGCTGATTGGGCTGGGAGCGATCGCCCTATTTTTCATTCTTTGGCCCCTCACTCGCCCGCATATTCCTTACATTCTCGGGGCGCTGGTGCTGCTAGCTGTGGGTGCGGCGGCAGGTCAGGCCGTTGGGCGAAAGTCAGCGGGCGCGGCCAAATGGATTTCGGCAGCGTGGTTTGTCTCCTATTTTATCGCGCTGTACCTGCTAGGCGGCGGCCCCTTTTTTGGTCGAGGCAGCCTTAGCCCAAGCCTGTTTTACAGCATTATCATCATGCTGGGCGGCAGTCTGACCGCAGGCTGGCAGCTTGCGCAAAGAGTATCTGTGCCTAGCATCCCTAGCTGGATGAGTAAAACAGTCCTCTTCCTGCTGGGCTTTATGGTGGTGTACAACATCCTGTGGCGAGTGCCCTACCTGCTAGGGTTAGACTTCGGCCTAGAGAGCGTTTCTACTAACAGCTGGGGCGGCTTAACGCTCACGCTGCTGCTGGCAATTAGCGGGATTGTTTTATGCTTTCCGGCTGGCATACTGCTGGCGCTGGGTCGGCGTAGTAAGCTGCCGATTGTTCGCGCCTTTTCGGTCGCCTACATTGAGCTGATTCGCGGCGTACCGCTGATCTCTATTTTGTTTATGGGGCAGGTGCTGATTCCTCTGTTTTTACCCGAAGGCGTTCGCCCTGACCGGGTGGTGCGGGCCATCATCGGTCTGACCATTTTTAGCGCGGCCTATCTAGCGGAGAACGTGCGAGCGGGTCTACAGGCGGTGCCCACCGGACAAAGCGAAGCCGCTCAGTCATTAGGGCTCAATAAGCCTTTAACGACCGCCTTAATTGTGCTACCACAGGCGTTAAAAACGGCGATTCCCGCCATTGTTGGACAGTTCATCAGCTTATTTCAAGACACGACGCTGCTGGGCATTGTAGGGCTAGTTGAGCTGCTAGGAATTTCTCAAAACCTGCTGGCGAGCCCTATTTACCTAGGTGACTACAAAGAAGGCTATATATTTATTGCAGCTATCTACTGGATATTTTGCTATGCCATGAGCTACGGTAGCCGTAAAATTGAGACCGCGCTCAACACCGATCTTCGCTAACCTTTTTTGCCGCCTTTCTCTAGCTGCTCTACCCACACTTTCTCCTATTTCTATTTCCTAAAGAGGAACCCTATTCATGACCCAATCTGACGTTCAAGCCCCTATTCCAATTACCAATGCTGTTGGTTCTGAGGCGGTGATTGTCGCTAAAGACGTGCAGAAATGGTATGACAATGGCTTTCACGTGCTCAAAGGCGTGAGCATGAATGTGTATAAGGGCGAAGTAGTCGTGGTGATGGGGCCATCGGGCTCGGGCAAGTCCACCTTTATTCGCACGTTTAATGCGCTGGAGCCTTATCAGGAAGGCAGTATTGAAATTGACGGCGTACGGATCGCTAACGATCTTAAAGACATTGAGGCCGTGCGGCGTGAGGTGGGCATGGTGTTTCAACAGTTCAATTTGTTTCCGCATCTAACGGTGTTGCAAAACGTGACGCTCGCGCCGATTTGGGTGCGCAGATGGCCCAAGGCCAAAGCAGAAGAGATTGCGATGCGCCTGTTAGATCGCGTGGGCATTGCCGAACAAGCCTATAAGTTTCCGGGGCAAATGTCGGGCGGGCAGCAGCAGCGGGTGGCGATCGCCCGTTCGTTAGCCATGCAGCCCAAAGTAATGCTCTTTGATGAGCCCACCTCTGCGCTTGATCCTGAAATGGTGCGCGAGGTGCTAGACGTAATGCGCAACCTGGCCAAAGACGGCATGACCATGGTGTGCGTCACCCATGAGGTCGGCTTTGCCAAAGAGGTTGCCGACCGGGTGGTGCTAATGGATGACGGCGTGCTAGTCGAAGAGAATACGCCAAACGAATTTTTCAACCATCCCAAAGAAGAAAGAAGTCAGGCATTTTTATCCCAAATTTTGTAAGGGGCCCCTCGTGGTTGCCCTTTGAATCCTACATGAATTTGCCGGCCATGCCCATGATGTCGCCCATGTCTACGTCGCCATCGCCGTCGCCATCTAAAAAGGCGGTGAGGATGGGATTGGTGTCTGCGGCGGGAGCGCCTTGCTTTTTGTTGCCAGTGCTAAGGAAACGCATGACGAGGGGGAGCACCATTGGCAAAATGCCCTGAACTTGATTGGTGTTAAGGCTGGTTTTTTGAGTGACGGCTGAAATCATTTCAGTGAGCTGAGCGCTGTTAAATAGCTGAGGAATAACCGCTGCACCGTTGGCTGCGCCCTCTTCAATGAGCGACTGAGCTGCTTCATTGCCCTGCGTTTGACGCTTTTCCTTGAGAGAGGAACGCACAAAGCCACCAATGACCGACATGGCCTGCTGCATTGTCTCAGAGTCGGCATTGTTTTGAGCGCCGACCTGCTTAGCTGCGCCGAGAATGTCAGTGAGCTGGCTGGCACTGGCTTTGCGGCTAGGGTCAGCAACGGCTTTTATGACCTGATCAAAGAGTCCCATAGGGGTTAGCCTTCCTGAATGGATGAATAAAGAATAGTGGGGGTCACCAACGGCATTATACGGTAAGACCTTGGGCTACAGAAATGACGTTGCCGTTGCATGTTGCGGCTAGAGGTTTTTGCTATAACTAGGCTTAAGGGTGCATTGAAATAGTTAAATAGCTGTTTTTTCGAGTAAAAATTCTGCTGTAACCCCTGTATTCATAATGACTATATTTTTTTGGCGACCGATTCATCTGTTGACCGCAGGCGGTGTGATGGTCGCAATGCTCTCTTGTGGCGCAGCTCGTTTAATCAGTCAGTCGGCCAGTCAGTCGGCTAGTGAATCGGCTAGTAGCTCTGTCGCTAGTCGGTCAGTTGTTGATAACACCGTTAATAAGGCGCTACCGACGCTGCGAGATGATGGCGGATCGGTTTGCGATCCTAATGAGTCGGTCGTGAGCCGGGGAGGACGCTACAGCACTGACGTGAAGCTGACGGCGAGTGTTGCTCTATCGGGTAGTGACGGCGTGGACGTGGTGATGACGCAGCATGGTGCGATCGCCGCTGTCAACACTGATGATGGCTCAAAGCTGTACTGGGTGAATCCGGCAACCGGAGAAATGGCTCAGAGCGTCGCACTGCGAGGAAGCGTTACTGATTTGGCCTTTGATGGCAGCGATCTATTGGTCGTTGCAACCGATAATAAAATATTAAAGCTAGCGGCGGCGAGCGGCGATGTAGTCAGCGAAATACCGCTTAAAGGCGTGAGTCGGGTGGCGATTTCACCCGATGGGCATGTGGGGGCGATCGCCGATAAAACAGTTTACCTATACGACAAAAGCGGCGCTAACGTTTTTTCACAGCAGCGTAACTATACCGCCGTTACCGACGTAGAAGTGCTGAGCTGCAAGAGCAAGCAGCTAGTGTATGTGAGCAGCTTTAAAAACGAGTGGTTTATTGACCTGAACGACCAGCGCAACCCGGTGCAAATTGCGCGATTAGAAGCGTTGGACTTTAAAGGAAACGTAAAGTGGTCTTTGTTTAGCGACGCGACCGAATCAATTAAGCAAAACGTAGCGGATACTCGGCTATATCGGGTCACTTTGGGGCGCGATGGCTATCTATATACCGCTGGTGAGAGTGCGGGTACGGCCACTATTTTTCGCTGGCGGGGTCGGCCCCTGACGAAAGGAGAGAAATATGGCGATGCTGAACCGTTTGTCACTCAAATAGATGCCTACTCTCAGCTATACAACAGCGGCTCGGCGCATCTGTCTTACTATGCTAGGGTTCATCCTACAAAAGGCGAGCTAGTGACCTCGCAGCTCAGCTTTCCGCGCCTGCCGGATACCAAGTCAAACACAATGTATTTGGGCGATATTGCAGGCTCAGCTGACGGCAGGCTGTATTTGGGCGGCGCGGCGAGTAAGTCTATTCTTAATCGAGACGAGCTGACGATTAACGGTAAGCCTATTGGGGAGTATGAGGGGCGCGATCGCACTTGGCTATCCGTTTCGCCCAACTTTAAAGACCGCAACTTTTGGACGGTGCTAGCTGATAAAGGCGGCAAAGGCATCGTGCAGGGCGTAGACGCAGGCTATGGCTACAGTGCGGCGCTGAGCAACGCAGAGAGTGGCACCGTGCCCGTTACAACTGGTGAGGCCGCAGGCGCTGTGTTTCTCAGCTTTACAGCAGAATAAGGGCGTCATGATGACCCCAGCTTTGGGCAAGGCTTGATCAATGAGTGCTAACGTTCTGTATTGAACGCTTTGGCCAAATCCTTGGGAATATCATGCGTCGTTCTGCTGCTTTGATATCGGCTGTTGCCATCATCGTTATGGTTGTGATTTTGCTCACGGCGGTTAGTTCGCTGGGGCAGCTTTATGGCGCGATCGCTACTCTCTCTCCTGTGCTGGCTCAGCTCGTGATTGTGCTAGTGGTGCTGGCCTTAGTCGGCGCGCTGGGCGTGCTGGCTTACTACGGCTGGCTGTTTTTACGGCCTAAGCAAAAGCGAGTAGTGGCCTTGCCAGAAGCGCCGGATAAAGTGGCGGCAGTGAGCTTGCAGGCGGCTCAACGGCAGGTGAACCAAATAGAAGATGAAATTGCAAGGCAGGCGCTCGCGGCTAGGTCTGATGCGCTGACGCAGCGGCTTGAAGCGCGGATGTTTCAAGTGGTGGTGTTTGGCTTAGGGTCGGCGGGGAAGACGGCGCTGGTGAATGCGCTGCTAGGGGAAATGGCTGCGCCTGTGGCGGCAACAGTGGGCACGACGCAGAGGGCGCAAACCTATCGGGTGGCAGGCGTAGGCGGTCAGGAGATATTGATTACCGATACGCCGGGACTGCTAGAGGCAAGTGCGCTGGGTGAAGGGCGATCGCAGGCGGCAAAAACACTCGCAGCAGCGGCTGATCTGCTGCTATTTGTGATCGACAATGATCTGCATCGGGTGGAGTATGAGCCGCTGCAGATGCTGGTGAAAATGGGGAAGCGATCGCTGCTGGTATTTAATAAGAGCGATCGCTATTTGCCTGAGGAAAAGGAACAGATTTTGCGACGATTGCGCGATCGCACTCAAGGGCTGTTGAGCGGTGAAGATGTGGTGGCGATCGCCGCTTGCCCTTCCCCCGCTATTCTGTCAGACGGCACTCAAATTCAACCCGATCCAGATATTGCTGCGCTCATCGAAAGACTGACCGCCATTTTGCGGCGCGAAGGTGCAGACCTCATTGCTCATAACTTACTGTTGCAGTCTCAGCAAATTAGCGAAGATGCAAAGCGGATGCTTTCTGTGCAAAGACAGCAGCGGGCGGAGGCCATTGTTGATCGCTATCAGTGGATTGGGGCCGGGGTATTAGCGGCGACCCCTTTGCCCGTTGTAGATATGCTGGCAACGGCGGCGGTGAATGCGCAAATGGTGATAGAGCTAGGCCGAGTGTACGGCGTGGAGGTCAGCATAGAAGAGGCCAAAGCCCTGGCCTTCTCGCTTGCCAAAACAATGGCGGCTCTGAGCTTAGCAAAAGGGACTATGCGACTGTTGGCAGTGGGCTTGCAGGCTAATCTGGCAACAGCTGTGGCTAGCAAGCTGTTGCAAGGTGCGAGCGCGGCTTATCTTACTCGCATTGCAGGTAAGAGCTTTGTGACGTATTTTCAAGCTAATCAAGACTGGGGCGACGGCGGCATACAGGCCGTTGTTGAGCAGCAGTATCAGCTCAATCGCCGAGACGAGTTTGTTAAACAGTTTTTGCGTAGCGCGGTTGAAAGGCTGATATAGCAAGCTATGGCTGCGGTAATGGACAGCTCAGCCGCTCTGAGCGCTCACTAAACAACAGATTTTCACGATAGTCAATCGGGGCAGTCAATCACGGTAGGCACGTTTTGAGCCAAGGCGGTTTTAAGCGTGGGCACAAAGTCTTCTGCCGACTCAATCCGATAGCCTTCCGGGTGGAAAGCCCGCTTGCTCGAAAATTTGGGCGATCGCCAGCGCCGACTGCGGCACGTTAGGAGCGTGCTTGAGCAGCATAGGATTGCCCGTCATTAGGGCCGGAGCCGCCGCCCGAAAAACCTGCCAAAAGGGAAAATTTCACGGCATCACCGCCGGCAAAACGCCCAGCGGCAAAAACTGCATGTACTAACTGAAGACATAGTTTGTATAGATTATTTACCTGTTGCTCGTTGCTTGGCCAGCTTAGCTTGAGCAAACCTGCATCAAACAATGTGTTTTTACAATGTGTTTTTTTCTTAGCTATTTAGGACGCTTTTTGTTGTGTTGATGAAGCGCTCAGCCCAAAGCTGCTTTTTTGTTCATTCTATCCGGACTTTTAGCTCAAAAAACGTAGCTTAAGTCAGCCATTAAGCAAGCCGTTAAATGTCCGACACCCAACTATCTTTAGATCCTGTTTCCCAACTGGTCACCGTTCTCAATCCCTCTCCTACTATCTCTGTACGTTGGGATCAGGCCGTACAAAAAGCGGTGATTAACACTAAAGTAGGGCCAACTATCGCCTCACGCGCCTATGGCATCTTGCACACGGCCATGTATGACGCCTGGGCCGCTTATGACTTAGGGGCCGTTGCAACGCAGCGACAAGACGACCTTCAGCGGCCCCTTGCCGAAAACACAGCGGCTAGTAAAACCGAGGCCATGAGCTTCGCCGCCTATCGAGTATTGACAGAGCTGTTTCCTACGCAGCAGTCGGTTTTCAATCAGCTCATGAGCGCACTGAGCTTAAACCCCAACAATACAACAAACGACACCCGCACAGCCGCGGGTATTGGTAACGTATCCGCCGAAGCTCTCATGCAGTTTCGCTGTAGTGACGGCTCTAACCAGCTGGGTGGCTATGCGGATACTATCGGCTATCAGCCAGCAAACGCAGATGCAAATCATATCATTAGCCTCGATAGCTGGACGCCTGAATTTGTTCCAATTCATTCATCAGGCAACAAACAACAGTTTTTGACGCCTCAGTGGTCAGTGGTTAAACCCTTTGCTTTAGAGTCTGCTAGCGCGCTTCGCCCCAATGCTCCAAAGCCCTTTTTGCTAGTAGAAGGATCTTCTGTTGATTTGAATGCAGGCATGATTACGCTAGCTGATAACACCCAGGTCGAAATCTCGCCCGCCATAGTGGGCACCGATAAAACTGCGGGTGCCATCATTAACCAAGCTTTTGTTGCGCAAGCAGAGCGCTTGGTTTCAGCCAGTGCCCAGCTCACGGATCAACACAAGCTCATTGCAGAATTTTGGGAAGACGGGGGTGGAACGTCTTTTCCTCCCGGCACCTGGATGACGTTTGGTGAATTTGTATCAGCGAGAGATCGCAACAGCTTAGATGAAGACGCGGTGCTGTTTTTTAGCTTGGGCAATGCGGTTTTCGATGCGGGTGTTGCCACCTGGGAGGCCAAAACTACCTACGACTATGCTCGCCCTATCAGAGTCATTCGTGAGCTGGGCAAGCTAGGATTGCTTAACAACGGAGCTTTTGGCACCGACGCAGTGACGGGAGAAACAGGATATGTCATTAACGCTTGGGCAGGGGCGGGCAAAGGCACCCAGCAGATTTTGGCTAAAAACTTCTCAACCTATCAGACGCCTGGAAAAGATCCCTCCCCACCTTTTTCTGAATATACCTCTGGCCACAGCTCGTTTAGCGCAGCAGGGGCCGAGATTTTACGCCGTTTCACGGGCAGCGATGCTTTTGAGGGCTCGGTTACCTTTAAAGCAGGCGAGTCGCGCTTTGAGGGTGCAGGCGTTCCTACTGTGGCAACGACGCTCGCTTGGCCAACGTTTACCCAAGCGGCTAACGAAGCTGGGCTCTCTCGTATTTATGGCGGCATTCATTTTGATGATGGCGATCAAAACGGTCGCGCAATAGGCCGCGCAGCGGGCGGCAAGGTATGGGAAAAAGTACAAAGTCTAGCGAATGGGGCGGCTATTGTTAATCTTGAGTTTAGAGCAAATCGATTTAGCAACCGATCAGAAGTAGGGCTTGTCATTGTTGATGATGAGACTGGCCGTATCGATGGGCTATCTATAAGTGATGATGGCTACATACAAGCGGCGTTAAAACGCTCTACCGTTCTTTTTTCGGCGCTGCCTAACAATGCTAATTTTGTTTCAAAACCTAGCGCTGTTAGCACTCGCTCATTTATCGCTGGTGACTACGTAAGGTTTTTCTCGATTAATGAGAGTACGGTGGACACGCTGTTGGCAAAACCGGGTAATGGCAAAGTTTCTCTTTCAAGCATTCGGCGAATAGAGGCCGATGGTGCTGGCTTTAATCTGGACATTGAAGCGTTGAGCATAAGCGCTAAGCAGATAAGCTCAGCCTTGACGGGAACGGGTCTGCAAGGCGTTGCCCAGGCAGAGGTTTTAGATTTAACAGGCATAGCTGGTGAAGTTAAAGCAACCTTTACCATTCAGCGGGAGGCTTCGCTTAAGAGCGTCGTTGGCTTCTATGTTGTTGATGATTTAACCGGGCAGATGACTGACTCTCTCGGCCAGACTATCCGCGCTGAAGCCACAGCAGACTACATACAAGCTGCTTTAAATAACCGGGTGGCGGATGTTTCTTTGTTTGCTTCTAATCATCGAATGAAAACGATAACAAGAACCCTAGAGGCAGGAAAAACGCTGGCTCCTTTTTTAGTTGTGGATGGAACCGTAGCTGATTTGTTAGACGGCAGAGCTGACAACGATCCGGCTATCTACTTCCCCTTTTTGGGTGCCAATGCTGATGGCGGCGATCATCTACGACTCTTTGGAGACAATACCTTTGGATTTGAAGACTCGATTAATGGCGATGGAGATTTTGACGATATGGTTGTTCGCGTTAAGTTTGCCTAAGACTTAGACAAGACGGTCTTTAGGCAGTCTTTAGATAGTCCTTAGATAGAGGCGATCGCACCCATCACCCCGTAATCTTTGTACTGAAGTCTCGTTCTAGGAACGCCTGTGCAACTCGACATGCTAAAGGCCAGTGATATATCTAGTAATACAGCCGATGACCTGCACCAAAGGGTGTTGAATATCCATCATCAGCTCTGCCAAGAATATGGCTGTCCTATCAGCTACTTTCATAGTCTTGATCCGCTCAGCGAGCTAATCTCTTCTTTGCTGTCGCACCGCACTAAAAACAAGGATTCTGGCCGCGCCTTTAAGCAGCTAAGGGCGGCTTTTCCCACCTGGGAAGCGGTTCGCGATACTGAGATGGCGGCGGTGCAAGTGGCAATTTCACCCTGCACTTGGCCCGAACAAAAAGCGCCCCGCATTCAGCAAATCCTGCAGCAAATCACGCAGGAACGCGGCGAGCTATCGATTGACTTTTTAGCAGATCTGTCGGTTGAGGCGGCTAGAGCGTGGTTGGAAACGCTTACGGGCGTTGGCCCCAAGACCAGTGCGGCGGTGCTTTCGTTTAGCACCTTGCGCAGGCGAGCGCTGCCAGTCGATAGCCATCACCACCGCGTCGCCGTGCGCACGGGCCTAATCCCCGCAAAGGTGTCGGTAGGGCCATCACACAAAATACTAGAGGCGCAGCTACCCGCTCACTGGTCGGCGCAGCAGGTGTATGACAATCATGAGGTGTTAATGCTGCACGGTCAGCGGTGCTGCCATTATCAAAAGCCTAAGTGCGATCGCTGCGTCATTTTGGCACTGTGCTCCTTTGGTCAGTCTAATCTACTGCCCAACAACCCGGACGAAGAATCAGTCTAAAGCGTTGGGGGCTGAAGCAGTTCTTTGAGACAAACTCTAAAAGTTTCGCTTTCGTGGGAGACTGCAAAAGCGCATTCTACAGTAGCTACATAGCAATCGTAAAATATGATAGACAGGGCAAACCACAGATTAAAAGAGTTGAAGCTTTTTGCAGTCTAAGAAACGGTCAAATCCCAAACCCTAACGAAACGTTTAAAGGGATTTTGGATAGGTTGGATGCTGCTGTTAGGGCTGAGTGCCCTGACGTGACGCAAGGTGCCCTCAGCAACTGCCATGGTGACTGGTATGAATGGATTGTTGATTGTGTTGCGTGGAATTTTAGACTAACTAGCAACAAACAATCAACAGCTCTGTTGCTACCTAACGTATCAAGATTTGACGTTGCTACATTATATACCTCTAATTTGTATGAATACATAGATGATCTAAGACAGAAAGTGCTAGATGTCGCCGGGGTTCAGCTAATCACTTCAAACCCTGATTTTGTTGTTATTATCCCCGATGAGGCAACCCTTGATGATTCATTCGATATTCCTATTTCTGAATTTACAGAAGCTACGATAAATAAGCTGCAGGAATCATATAAGCATTTTATAGGAGGGTGTTCATTCAACAGCATAGCCGCCTATCTATCTGTCAAAACGAGCTTTAGACCAGATAGACGCTTGCAAATCTCTCATGAGGGCAGTCTGATGAAAGCGACTTATATACATCTGCAAACTAGAGAATGGATTATTGATCCAGAAGGGTTGAAATACTATGCGGCAGCCTCAAAAGTAGGTAACGCAGATAGAGAGGCTCTAAAGACCGTCGCCACTCATTCAATAACTAACGTTCAAAGCCTACCTCAGGCTGCTGTAGATGAAGTTTTTGAAATTAATACGATAGAGCAAGCTCATGCTGCTTTCAACGAAATATTTGCAGAGTAAGAATTACTCAATTCTCCTCAAAAAGTCACGAACTGTATCTGCAATACCTAAAGCAGCCAAATAGGGCACACCATTGCCGATTGTCTTAAACATGTTAGATAAAGACATATCTTCAGGCAAACTAAACTCTGGCGGCAAAGACTGTATAGCCAGCGCCTCTGCTGCGGATAATCTTCTGCTCTTATAGGGGTGTAAATGAACTTCGTTGTTTCCGTAAGCTGCAGTCGGTGAGTATCGCCATCTATGCAGGCGTTTGTAGGATTTTTTACTGTCATCACCCTCCGCAATCGTTTGAAACTTTGTTAATCCTGCTCTCGGCTGAAAATGATGATTTGCATTGGGATGATTTTCAACGTCGTTTTTATCAAACCAATGCTGGACAGTCAGCTTGTGAAGTCCATTTAGTGTACCTGGAATTGGCTTGTAGCTCTCCTCTTCGTAAGATTCTATAGTAGGCTACAGAAACTTGTTCAAAACCGTATTTTTATCGTATTGGATATGATTTTCCCAGTTGAAAGCAGCCTCTAAACTTGTTTCTTTGACAAAATCTAAAACCAATCTTTTCTTAATTCCAAACAGTATGATTCTATCTCGATTCTGTGGCACTCCAAACTCAATACAGTTTGTCAGTCTTTCAGTTAAAACATAGTCATGTTCTACTAGATTCCGCTTTTGTTCTTCATAAAACTCTCGATGGCTTTTTGTCTTCCATAGTCCTTTAACGTTTTCAAAAACAAAAAAATCAGGATTATTACTGACAATCGTATCAAAATATATCTTTGTCAACTTCCCATTCTCGCCATTTTTCCCTTTGTTTTTACCCCCTACTGAGAAGTCAGGACAGGGAGGCCCGCCAATAAAACCAACAAAGTTCGAGCTTGATTTTGCATCTTCAACTAAGCTATTTAAATATGCTCTACTTTTTCCTTCTGAAAAATCTTCTATACTGCTTGAGCTATATCCATATTCAGGAGTATGGATTCCCATTTTTTCTCTAGAGTGCTTATAAGCTTGTAAAAATGGCAGGTGATGTTCGTTCACAAATTTGATCTCAAAATTCCCTTGCTCAAATCCTAAGTCAAGGAATCCGCTTCCAGAGAAAAACGAGAAGATAGAAGTTTTTTTCATTTGGGAATTACTTACTATTTTTGATAGTATTTACTCGTTTAAGATTGAGATCAACAGTATTTTTGCGCACTCAGTGCGTATTGTCAAGTGATAAACCTATGGATTCTAGTTTTTCGGAAAAGCTAAATCAGCTGAGAAAAGAGCTGGATGTTACTCAAGTAAGGCTTTGTAGCGATTTATTTAATGTTCCTCATAGAACCCTGCAGAGTTGGTTGCAAGGAGAGAAGGAGCCTCCGGTATATATGCAAAAGCTCATATTATTTAGGCTTAGATGCTTGTTAGGTACCGATCATGGCAGAGCTGATAGCGATCAATCTCTTTAGCACAGACGTATTGAATAGAGCCGAGCAGCTTTAACAGACTCCGACTGAAGTAGCGAAGCATAAAATCCGATGGATATTATCTATTGGCCAACGTATTAAGCACGTCATTACAAATTCTCTATTGCTAAGGCATAGCTAGAGATTTTCCATAAGCGTTGGCTCAAAGTACACAGCCGCCATAGCTTAAGTCGATGGCCGCGATAGAAATTTGTACGCGCCGAAGCCTGCTGCAATCATCATCACTGAAAAAAGCGTCGTCAACGTGCCGAGCGCATACAGAGCGGGCGAGGTCACATTTGTGGTCATGCCAAAAATCTCTAGCGGCAGCGTGTTGCTTTGCCCCGAGACCAAAGAAGTGCGAATAAATTCGTCATAAGAGAGCGTAAAGCTCAGCAGAGCAATCCCAATTAGACTAGGAAAAATCAGCGGCAGTATAACCTGTTGAAACGTTCTAACATCACCTGCGCCTAAGTCTTTAGCGGCCTCTTCATAAAAAGGGTTGAAGCGATTAAAAACGCCTAGCATAATTAAAAAAGCAAAGGGCACCGTCCAGGTTAAATGTGCGCCGAGTCCCGATGAAAACCAGTTGGTTTGAACGCCTAACACTTGGAAGGTGATGCCAATGCCCAGCGAAATGAGAATGCCCGGTACGACCAGGCTAGAAATGGTGAGATAAAAGAGTGCGCCTGCGCCTTTGAACCGACTGCGAAAGGCCATACTTGCCATGACGCTAACGATAAGGGCGATCGCCACCACTAAAATCCCTAGCAAAAAAGAGCGCTGAAAAGACTCGACAAAGCTACCCACCCGCTGCTCTTGAAACACCTGCCCTAGCCAATAAAACCCAAAGCCTCGCAGCGGAAACGTCAGCGAACCATTAGGCCCCTGCAAAGAAAGCGTAAAAATCGCCAGCATCGGCCCATATAAGAACAGCACAAACAAGCCGAAAAAAGCTGCCAGCGGATAAAAAGCAGGACTACGTTTAGACATAACAATCACAATTCTTTCCGAATATCCACTACCCGCAAAATCACCGTCACCATCACTAGCGTCACCAGCAGCAAAATCACCGCATTCGCCGCCGCCAGCGGATACTGCACACTGCCAATTTGAGTGCTAATTAATTTCCCTATCGAAGCCGACTGCCCGCCCCCCATCAGGCGCACCGTAATCGACTCTCCCATCGCCAGCGTCACCACAAAAATAGAGCCAATCGCAATCCCTGGTGCACTCAGCGGCAAAATAATCTCCTTAAGCACCTCAAAGCCAGACGCGCCCATGTCACGAGCCGCCGTTATTAGCGATCGCTC
>JBARVS010000083.1:0-7644 GCA_049646385.1 Phormidesmis sp.
GGCAAGCTAGTCGAGTGGTTTTCGATTCCTAGCATGTATGACCTGCGCGGGCAAGACTATGGAGAAATCATTGTTTTTTTGATGCTAGGGGCGATCGCGGCGACAATTTTGGTGCTGGCCAGCCGGATAGATCGCGCATCTGCTGCCCGAGCAATCTCTAATCGTCTGCTGCTGTTTTTAGTCGGGCTCAGCTTTTTCGGGCTGGTGGTGGACATGGCTCATTCGTTTGCCTCCGCATTCTTCGCACTTTCTAACAGGGGTAATCGCTACTTTGCTGCCTTTGAAGACGGCGGCGAGATGATTGTTGTGAGTCTAGCGCTGTGGTTTGTATATCGCGTTTATTTATCGATAAAATCCCCTCGATCATCTAGAGAATGAACGCTTAAGTCAGCATCTCCTGCGCAAAGACAGAGCGATCGCATACTTCCTCGTTGAGTAGGCGATCGCTCTAATATATCAATTGACTACATTAACTGACCGACCTATCTATTGGCTCTGAGGATTACTGACCCTGAGGATTACTTTGTCGAATCTGGTTGATAGTCTCCGAGTCAGGCAGCAGCTGGATTCTTTGTAGGGTATCGTCATCTTTGCTTTGCATCTCTCGCAGCATAGCTTCTAAAGGCAAAACACCGATGCTGATAGCTGCGCGGGCTTCAGGATTAGCCTTTGCTAGATTATCGAGCTGAGCCTCTAAATCTGCGCTAGAAAAAAACAGGGGATAGATAACGCCATTATCACCTTGTGGCACGGGCACTAAAGAGCCATCTTCAAACTGGGCGTAGAACAAAGGCACGCCGCCTCGATACTCAGCGTTGAGTTCACTAGCCTGAGTGACCTCAGCAGCTTCAGGAAAGTAAGTGAGCTGAAGCTGCTGATCTCCGCCCGCTTGAGTCTCTTTATACAAATTCTCTAGGCTAGTGAGCGTCACTTGAGCATCGGGTGCAAACTGGGGATTTTTTTCGTTGGCCCGAGTCAAAAAGGTGTTGGCATCCTGCGCGGTCATAAATACAAAAAGGCTGGGCTTAGACTGTTGCCCTTCGCTTTCGGCTGAAATAAGCACCAGGCCCTGGCTACTGCTGATGACATAAACTGGCACTCTGGCGAGCTTTTCGCTAACTTGCTCGGTGGTAAGTGCGATCGCTGGATTCACCATCGTTCCCATTGCCCCAGCAACGATGAGACTCACCCCGATAGTACCTAAAGCCACTGTCTTAACGGCGGCTGTAATAGCCGAACGCATCACCCCTTTGGGCATAACGGCTAGCTTAGGGCGGTGACTGAAAAAAATCATAGGTTTTCCTGCTTGTGACAAGCCCACGGCGATTTTGCTGAGGCTGTTGATGAGATGTTTGATGCAAGTCAATAATGGGTGAGCGCTCTTATATTACTCAAGCGCCTGTGGACAATTAATAAACTGACCAACTACGCGATATCGGCCAGTATAAAAAAGTAAGCAAAAAGGTCATAACCAATCGGGATGACAGGATTCGAACCTGCGACATCCTGCTCCCAAAGCAGGCGCGCTACCAAGCTGCGCTACATCCCGGCCCCCACTGTATCACGTTTGAATCGCTTCTAATATAGGTTTCCCATCAACTAAGCTTGAGCTAACGCTACCGTTGTATTGCGCATTGAAAAATTTATGGTGAAATCAGCTAATCATTCCATTGCCGACTTGCCGGGGCTAAGTCATTCGCAGGTGCATCAGCTCAACGCTATTGGCATAAAAACCACCTTTGATTTGCTCCGTCAGGGCAATAGCGTTGTCCAGCGCCAGCAGCTTTCAAAAAAGCTCCATGCAAATATCAAACACATTAACAAGTGGGCAGCGCTGGCTAACCTAGCTCGCATTCCAGGCATAGGCTGTCAGCACTGCGGATTGCTACTTCATGCAGGCGTGAGCACACCGCAGCAGCTATCGACCATGAGCGTACAGCGATTGCACCCCCAGCTTTTACGCTTACAAGTTCAGCTCTTCAATCGCGCTGATCGGGCACCAAATGTGGCTCAAGTTGCTGCCTGGATTGAGCAAGCGCGGGAGATGGGGAGATAAGGTGGGGGCCTAGCTAGTTGGCGATCGCCATTCGCGCTGGAGCATGGAATAAACGCGGTGGTCTACAAAGTGCTCGTAGAGCCATTCGGCGTCTCGTAGTGTGCCTTCGTAAGTGAGTCCTAGTCTTTCAGCGACTGCCTGGCTCCGAAGATTTTTAGGGGCACAGCGAATATCGATTCGATTGAGATTCAGGTCAGTAAATCCATAATCTAAAACAGCTTTACAGGCGCGGGTGACGAGTCCTTTTCCTTGATACTGCTCGGCTAGCCAATAGCCAATCCCGCTGAGGCGATTTTCCCAACTAATGTAGTTGAGGCCAACAATTCCAACTAGCTGAGCCTCGTAACAGATGGCTAAGGCAAATCCATTGTTGTCGCCTGCGCGCTCACGGCTATCGCGAATAAACTCTAGCGAATCGTCCACCGACTGATTGTTATCCAGCCAGGGTAGCCACTGTCTTAAATACAAGCGGTTGCTGTCAACGAGGCTAAACAAGACGTCGGCATCGCTCGGGCTTAGAGGCCGTAGCGCAAGGCACTCATCGAGCTGATAGGTCAGCGCCTGAGAATCCTTTACTGGATCAAATTCAATCTGACCTGAAAACATGAGTTAAACGCTAGTCAGGATACCAAAACATGCCTTTGATGCCTTCAGGGTCGGGCATGAAGCCTAGCTGCTTGTAAAAGTTCACAACGTCAGGATCGGCAAATAGAGTGACGTTGCTGATGTCTTCGCTGCGCAGCTTTTTGATGAGCTGCTTCATCAGCGCTTTGCCTAAGCCCTTGCCCTGTGAGTCGGGGTGGACAACAACATCCCAGATGGTGGCATTGAAGGCGTGGTCGGAGGTGGCACGAGAAAAGCCAATCAAGCGCTTGCGGCTGCCTCGCTGCTCCCACATGGTAATCACCAAAAAGCTGTTTTGAATGGCCTTGCGCACTTTGCGAATGGGCCTGCGAGACCAGCCTACCGCGTCGCACAGCTCTTCGAGTTCGTAGAGGTCGATGGCGCGTTCGGTGCTAAAAAATATGCGGGCGTTGCTGTCGTCGCTTTTGGCTTCAGCAAGGTAACCAACGTTGGCTGTGCGTTGGGAAGCTGAAGCAGCTTCAGACGTAGTGAATAAGCTTTTCCAGAAACCCATGCAGGCAAAGTAATTATTTTTGTCGAAGTGAGCTTAATAAGAAGTATATCGCCTGGTCGCTCACTTCATCGCCAGATGAGTCGGCAAAAGAACCATTAGCACAGCTAGAAACCGGGCAAACTGATTTTAAGTCAGGCTTTATTAAAAAAGTTTGGGATAGAAGGTCGGCTTTCCTTATGTCAATTGCGCTTATGTCAACTGTGCTTGAACCCTCTACTTTGGATTTGCTCAAGCGATTTAATCGAGCTTTTCCTCAGTTTTATGAACAGTTCGTGGGTAGCGATATTCAGCTACAAAATTTGCGCTTGGCCTATCAGCTTTTTAGAACTCAAAAGGCAGTGATTGAGCTGACGGCTAAGGGCGATCGCACGGTTCTTCATTTTGCCTATCGCAACCAGTCTTTTTTACTCAGCGATATTTTTGGCGTGCTAGCTGCCTATGGCCTCACTATTCATAGCCTTAGCCTGTACGGGCAAATTTATCCGCCGATGCTGGTGTTTGCCAAGCTCGTGGTGTCGCGCGGTGGCGCAGAGCTGACGCCCAAAACTGCCGATAACGTGAGAAGGGCCGTAAGAGAAGCGCTGGCGGGTCGGTTTGAAGTCGAAGATATGCTCAACGTGGAGTTTAATTTAGATGCGGGGTTGGCGCAGGTAGAAACTGAGTTTTACGTCGATCCGGTGTTTCATTTGCCCGCGCTGCTGATTGAGGCGGACAATCAGCCCGGTTTATTCTATAAAGTGATGCACAGCATTTGGCAGGAGGATTTGCTGGTGGTAAATGCGAACCTGCTGGTGTGGCGAGGCCGAACTCGCCTGATTTTGTATTTGTTGGGGCCCAATGAAGGCGTGATTCCTGAGTATTTGGGGCAAAAAATTGCTGAGGGCGTGCGCTATCGGCTGTTAGGAAAATAAAGCATTAGGCAAAATCAAGTCATAGGCAAATAAAGCTGGGAGACTTCGGTGATAGATAGCTTCGATTGAGCGCTTAGGGTAAGGGGCGATCGCTCTCCTTTGGAAAAATGCGCTGCGGCTGCACAGGCAATCATTGCGGCATTGTCGGTGCAGTATTTCATCGGTGGGAAAATAACCTTAAGCCCATGCTTTTCAGCCGCTAGATTGAGCTGCTGACGAAGTCCGCTGTTGGCTGCTACGCCGCCGCCGACTGCAATCGTTGGCAAATCATAGTCAACCGCGCAGGCGATCGCTCGTTTTACCAGCGATCGCACCACCGCGCTCTGAAAGCTCGCCGCGATATCAGCCACTGGCAGCTCGTCACCTCTGCCCAGTGCTCCGCCTTGAGCCCTCAGCTTTTCGGTTAGCCGCAGCACCGCCGTTTTCAAGCCGCTAAAGCTAGCATCGTAAGGATGGAACCCGCCACCGGGCAGCGAAATTTTACCCTCAGGCAGCGCAAACGCTTTAGGATTACCGATCTGAGCGAGCCGATCAATCACGGGGCCACCCGGATAGCCCAGGCCCAGCAGCCGAGCGACTTTATCAAAAGCCTCACCTGCCGCGTCGTCACGAGTTTTGCCTAATACAACGTAGTCACCCGCGCCGCGTACCTGCACAAAGCTGGTGTGCCCGCCTGAAACGAGCAGGCATAAAAAAGGAGGCTTTAGGGTATCGTCGCTTAAGTAAGAGGCGTAAATGTGGCCTTCTAAATGGTGAACGCCCAGGAAAGGCTTATTGTGAACCATAGCCAGCGTTTTGGCAGTGGTGATGCCGACCATGAGCGCACCGACTAGGCCAGGGGCGCAGGTAGTGGCGATCGCATCAATATTTTGCCAGGTAGTGGGCTGTTGGCTATTCGCTTCGGCAAACGCCTGCTCTAAAGCAGGGGCGATCGCGCTCACATGCTCCCGAGAAGCGACCTCAGGCACGACGCCACCGTACCTTCTGTGCGTATCAATCTGTGAGGCCACTACGCTGCTGAGCACCTGACGGCCTTGGGCGATCGCAACGGCGGTTTCATCACAGCTCGTTTCAATCGCCAAAATAGTATGTAAATCGTAATCAGGTGAATGGCGCATCCAAAAGGAAGATTTTTTAAAAGTCTCTCGTAAAAGAATAAACGTATTTTTGGCTAGGGAGAAATCAGTTTGTCTAGGTGTTTTTACCAAAGCTATGGCCCATCAGCTTTCTGGTTAAACTGTAAGCGAATATGTCGGGATGTAAAGCCGCGCCATAGCTTTCTTTACGTGGCTTCCAACCGAAGAGTATGATGACCTGAAAGCTAAGCTATCTTAGCCTTTATTAATGAGAGGAACACATTTATGAGACGGTTGTTTGCTCTGGCTCTAGTTCTCTGTATTTCCTTTGGGTTTGCCGCCCCGGCAGCCGCAGGAATTGCAGGTAACGATGTTTCAGGTTTAGTACCTTGCAACGAGTCAGCCGCTTTTCAAAAACGCGCTGCTGCGGCGACTACCGAGTCGGCCAAAGCGCGCTTTGAGTTTTATGGCAACACTAGCCTTCTGTGTGGCCCCGAAGGACTGCCTCACCTCGTTGTAGACGGTGATTTGGCTCATGCTGGTGAATTTTTAATTCCTAGCGCCTTATTCTTGCTGATTGCCGGCTGGATTGGCTGGGCGGGTCGCTCTTATGTGATCGCAGTTCGCGCCGACAAGTCTCCTGAAGAGAAAGAGGTCATCATTGATGTGCCTTTAGCCATTAAATGTTCTTTGGGCGCTGCTCTTTGGCCATTGCTTGCCTTTAAAGAGATCACCACTGGCGAGATGTTTGCGAAAAAAGAAGAGATTACGGTTTCTCCTCGCTAGTAACCTTTAGCTACCCAATCTCTGGCTGCTAGATCTTTAACTACCGATAGAGTGATCTATCAAAAATGATCTATAGACTTGATTCATTAGGTAGCTAAAAGGGCTGTCTCACTCGTTATCTTAAGGCTCCAAGGAGGAGTATTATGAGCAGTAATTTTTTGAAGTATCTGTCAACCGCGCCCGTTATTGCCACCGTTTGGATGGTGATTACGGCTGGCATATTGATTGAGTTCAACCGATTTTTTCCTGATTTGCTATTGCACCCTTAGTTCTAAAGATCGGTTTTAAATAGCTGAGAATAGCTAACTTTTTGCTTTACTTTTGAGCAAATCCTGTGTCGAGTAAGTTTGGAGAATTCCCTGTATTAGATATGCCTACATCATCAGAATTTATTCAGCCCTATAAGGGCGACCCTCAAATTGGCAACCTTGAAACCCCTTTGAATTCATCGGGTCTTTCTCAAGCCTTTTTGAGCCATCTGCCTGCCTATCGCCAGGGGCTTTCGCCTCAGCGTCGTGGTTTAGAAGTGGGTATGGCCCACGGCTACCTGCTATATGGCCCGTTTGCACTGCTTGGCCCCCTCAGAGATTCTGACGTGCCTGCGATCGCTGGCCTAATTGCTGCGGTTGGTTTAGTCCTCATTTTAACCGTTTGTCTATCGCTGTATAGCGGCGTTAACATCAGTCCTGAAGTCTCTCGCAATACCCTGCCTTACACCCCACCTGAAGGTCTTAGCACCGATGAAGGCTGGAGTGAATTTGCCGGGAGCTTTTTAGTTGGCGGCATTGGCGGCACGGCTTTCGCGTATTTGCTAACGGCGAATCTGCCTTTGCTAACGTCTTTAGTGGCTGGCGGTCACTAAGGCTTAATAGGGCAATTGCCCTACCAACTGACGAGGTGAGCCGTTGTTCTCCTCCAGTTGTCCAAGCTGAAGCCCTGATAAAATCCCGTTTGGCTAAAGGCCGAGCGGGATTTTTTATGAGCAATTTTTACGCTAATACAGCCGAAAGATGGCTCAAAAGATACAACTTCAGGGCCAAAAGTCGCCTTAAAATAAATTCTGTTTCGACTGCTTCAGTGTCAACCACGAGTCAGGAAAGTCTTCATGAATATCGGCCTACCCAAAGAGATTAAGGATCAGGAGTTTCGTGTGGGGTTGAGTCCTGATAGCGTGAAAGAACTGTGCGATCGCAACCATCAGGTCGTAGTAGAAACTAACGCGGGCATAGGCGCAGGCTTTAGTGATGAGGATTATTTAAAAGCAGGCGCTACGATTGCCGCTGATGCACAAGAGCCCTGGGCTCAGACGATGGTCGTGAAGGTAAAAGAGCCGTTGAGCGCAGAATATGACTACTTGAAGTCGGAGCAGCTACTGTTTACCTACCTGCATTTGGCAGCAGATAGAACGCTAACTGAGAAGCTGATCGCGAGCGGGGTGAGTGCGATCGCCTACGAAAGCGTGGAGAAAAACGGCGCTTTTCCGCTGCTAGCCCCCATGAGCGTGATTGCAGGCCGACTCTCTGTGCAGTTTGGCGCGCGTTTTTTAGAAAAGCAGCAGGGCGGACGCGGCGTATTGCTTGGCGGCGTGCCCGGTGTAATGCCGGGTAGGGTGGCTATTTTGGGCGGCGGCGTGGTGGGTACGGAGGCAGCAAAAATGGCGATAGGACTAGGCGCACA
>JBARVS010000084.1:0-14589 GCA_049646385.1 Phormidesmis sp.
AGCTAAACTAATCGCGTTGCCGTCATTCGCTTCTCCGCATCCCCATCCATCTAAAATCACGAGCACCATGGGAGAAATCGATGAGTCTGCCTTGTTAGAAAATCCTCTACAGTTTGCAACAGTTCAACGATGCATCAAAGCTTATCTGCCTAGTTGTAAAGAGCTAAGCAAGACACTTAACTACTTGCTCTAATAAACTAGATTAAGTGGCCAAATTCAGGGCATATACCTTTGCCTATTAGCTACCTGCTAATGACCTATCAGCTGCTCGCTGATTGATAGAACCAACGGGCAATACTGTTATTGGCAAGCCTAATAGCTAATGTCGTAAGCGTCGTTTAAGTCCAATTGCTTAGCTTAAGCTTGATCTAAACTTTGCGTTAGGCGCTTTGAATCTAGACCCACACAATAGCGCTATTTTTTAGACAGGCTGTCAAATCAAAGGTTTTAGGTCAGGAAATTTTGCCAAAGGTATAATTAGTTTTAAAGTTTGTTTATAAACGAAAGCATCGCAACGATTTTAGGTGCAAAGAGCGCCAATCAAATGAAAAACTCGCGCTAGTAATTATTTAGCACGAGTCCCTCATAAAATAAAGCACTGCTTTGCTAGGCTCCTTTCACCGCAGCCTTGGCTTTACGTTTTTCATCCTGTTTTTCCTGCTGCTTACGGCGCTTTTGAGCGGTTTTAGCGGCTTTCTCCGCCTCTATCTTCTCTAACCTAGCGCGTTCTTTTTCTTCTTCAATTTTGTCTATGTAGTAGTGATAGTCACCTCGATACAGCCTGAGTTCTCCATCGCGAATCTCTACGATTTTATTGGCGACCTGAGAGATAAAGTATCGGTCGTGGGACACAATCAGCGCTGTCCCCTCATAGTTTTGAAGGGCTCTCTCCAGCATTTCTTTGGCGGGAATATCGAGGTGGTTGGTCGGCTCGTCTAGGATGAGTAGGTTGGCTGGCTGTAACAGCATTTTGGCTAGGGCAAGTCGGGCTTTTTCGCCGCCGCTGAGCGCCTCTACTTTTTTAAAAGCAGCCTCTCCGCTAAATAAAAAGCGTCCGAGCAGCGTTCGCACTTCTTCGTTTGTCCAGTCAGGCACTTCGTCGTGGATGGTGGCCATCACCTTTTTTTCTAAGTCCAGGGCTTCTGCTTGGTTCTGCTCAAAGTAGCCCGGTAGCACGTTGTGTGCGCCTAGTCGAACGGTGCCGTCATCTGGTTTCTCGCTGTTGGTGATGAGCCTTAGCAGCGTTGATTTGCCTGCACCGTTAGGGCCAACAAAGGCGATGCGATCGCCGCTCTCCACTTCCAATGAAGCATCTAAAAACAAAATCTTGTCGCCATAGGTATGGGTCATCTCTTCGATGGTGACCACCTCTCTGCCACTGCGGGGAGCGGGCTGAAACTGAAACTGAAGCCCGCGCAAATCAGCCGTTGGCGCTTCTACGCGCTCAATTTTAGCCAGCTGCTTTTCTCTGCTTTTGGCCTGAGTGCTGCGCGTTGCACTCGCACGAAACTTATCGACAAAGGTCTGCTGCTTGGCTAGCTCCTTTTGCTGACGCTCGTAGGTGCTAAGCTGAGCGGCTTTGCTTTCTTCTTTTTGGGCGAGGTAGGCGCTGTAGTTACCCAAATAAGTGGTCGATACGCCGCGCTCGGTTTCTACAATGGAGGTGCATAGACGATCTAAAAACTCTCGGTCATGCGAAATAATGACCATGGGGATCGTTAGTCCCTTAAGGTAAGTCTCTAGCCATTCGATGGTTTCTAAATCTAAATGGTTGGTCGGCTCGTCGAGCAGCAGCAAATCAGGAGACTGAAGCAGCACTTTGCCTAATCCCATGCGCATTTGCCAGCCGCCACTGTAGGAGCTGACCAGGCGATCGCCCGCATCTAGCTCAAAGCCCATCTCAGGCAAAATCTTTTCAATCCGCGACTCAAGGCCGTAGCCATCAAGCGCTTCAAACTGCCGCTGTTTTTTATCTAGCCTGTCAATTAGCTTCTCTAATCGGTCGGGATCAGCCCCCTCCATTTGGTGAGGAATATCGGCTAGCGCCTGCTGAATTTTGTTGGCCTCAGCAAAAACCGTCCAAAATTCTTCGCGCACCGTACGCCGAGGATCAACCTCAAACTCTTGATTAAGGGCTGCAATATGCATTCCACTCGGACGAATAATGTTGCCAGTCGTTGGCTCCACCTCGCCCTGAATAATTTTGAGCTGAGTCGATTTACCCGCGCCATTAACGCCGACCAAGCCAATTCGCTCGCCCGTTTTGACTTCCCAGCTAATATCTTTGAGAACTTCTCCAGTGGGGTATATTTTGGTGATTTTTTCTAAGCGCAGCATACAGAGTTCCGTAATAAGTCAGTAGCAAAAAAGTGGAAAACCAAGGGTGTTCTGCAAAAGCCCTATTCCAGCTGACGAGCTAGCCACACTAACGGCCAGCCGCCCCCCATCTGCATCGCTTTCTCTATCGTTTTTTCTCTGATTTTTCTTAGGCTTGTCTGCACTGTCAACATAAGTCGCTTTGAGGTGGGCTTTGAGGGCGTACGGTTAATGAACTGTCAGGGCAGTCGCATTGTAAAGACAAGCCTTGAAGTATCTTAACAAAAATGTTACAAAAAGCGGTGGATTAAGCAGCTCTGTATCGCTTCAGGCTGCTTTAAAGCGATACAGTCAAAGCAACACAGCTTAAAAAGCTTAGCTATCTCAAAACCTATTGGAACGCATTCTTATGACGCCAAACCTGCGCCTTTCCTTACTGGTTGCTTCTGGAATCATTGCGCTTGGTTCGATGCCGACGGCTCAGGCTGTAGCTCAAGCACCCATACAGATTATTCCAGCCAATCCAGCGCAGAATGTGCTGCCAAATCCCGTCAATCCGGCCCTGCCAGAGCCAGAATCAGGTTCGTCAGCGCCCATGTCTGTAAGTCCTGAGGAGGCCGATTCTTCAGAGACGGAACCTCCTTCGATAGAATCGTCAGCGCCTTTGGTTGAGCCTGCGGCGGCGGGGACAACAGCAAACTATTCAGATGGCGTGATGTCGGTTGACTTCCCGGCTGATTGGAAAGTGGATGTTTCAGGCGATGATCTCATGATTAGCAATGTCACGACGGACGAGGCTGACTTGGTGGCTACTCAGGTCGCCCAGGTCGCTGCGCCGCCTGGAGCGGTTGTCGATGCGAACATCGATAGCTTTTTGAAAGAAGGTACGGTGGTGGGTCGCTATCGCAGCGTCACTATTGACGGCCAGTCGGCGCTGGTAATGTGGCTCTCTGATCGGCCAGATACGCTGAGTCGAGCGATCGCTACCTTCATTGGCTACGACAACAAAACGGTGCTGCTGTTCAGCCGCTATGCGCCAGACAATGCCACCGCTGAGGGCGACGTGCTGCGGTTACATACGTCCTATCACAATTTAGCTGATATTTCAGCCGATCCGTCAGTCGCTCCGTCAGCCGAACGAGCCACTGAGCCAGCTACCGAGCCAGCTACCGAGCCAGCCACCGAGCCAGCCGGAACAAAAAATAAGCCTAATGCTTTGCGCCGCCCATCAGATAGAGCAGTGCCATACGGACGGCTACGCCGCTAGCGACCTGCTTAGATACCAAGCTAAGCTGCGGGTCGTCCATCAAATCAGAAGTGATTTCTACCCCTCGGTTAGTGGGGCCGGGATGCATGATTTTTACTTGGGGTGAGCAGTGTTTGAGGCGATCGCGCGTAATGCCAAACTGCTGATGATACTCTCGCAGGCTAGGCAGCAAATGCTCGCTCATTCTTTCTTTTTGCAGCCTGAGCGCCATCACAAAATCAGCCTCCCTCAGCGCAGGCGCTAGCTGCCAATGCACAAAGACCTGACGCCTTACCAACCCCTGGGGCGTTGCTAACGGCGTTGAAAATGCCTCCTCAAAGGCTTTGGGCAACAGCGTCGGCGGCGCGGCCAAATGCACCTCAGCGCCGCAGGCCGTCAGGCTCCACAGGTTAGAGCGAGCCACCCTTGAGTGCAAAATGTCCCCCACAATCACAATCTTTTTACCCCGCAAATCTTCAATCGTTGGCTGTTCTGGGTTAAGCAAATTGCAAATAGTCAGCAGATCTAGCAGCGCCTGTGACGGATGCTCGTGCTGCCCATCGCCCGCGTTAAGAACGCCCACGCCCGCATCGAGCCTGTCCATTTCGCGCGCGATGGTCGCAGGTACGCCCGAGCCACTGTGTCGAATCACCATTAAGTCGGTGCCCATGGCGAGGTAGGTTTTAGCGGTATCTAATATGGTTTCGCCCTTAGTGAGTGAGGAGCTGCCAGCGGAAAAGTTAAGCGTGTCGGCTGAGAGCCGCTTGGCCGCTAGCTCAAAGCTGCTGCGCGTCCGTGTAGAAGGCTCAAAAAAAAGGTTGGCAACGACCTGCCCTTGTAGCGTCGGCACTTTTTTAGTCCGGCGTGATAGCACACCTTGAAAGCTAAGCGCGGTTTGCAAAACGCTTTCGTATTCAGCAGGCACAAAATCGGCTAAGGAGATGATATGTTGCCGATTCCAGGAGAAATTAGTCATGAGGTCTATTAGTTGGCGGCTTATGGGCGGCTTATGGGCGGCAGCTGGCGCGTATAGGTCGGCCAAGGTCAATCTATAAGCTTTGCAAATTGGCACATAATTTAGAGCGAGGCGGCCATCTGTTTTGTAGGATAAGAATATCTTTTATATAGTGCTGTACTTCAGTATTTCGTCAGATGGTTCGGTTTTTGAAGGATATTCCAGCATACTTTTCAGGGACTGCCCCGCGCCAGCTTACCCGACGCCCGCTCCAAGCTCAGACTAAGGCTCATGCAAAGGCTCATGCAAAGGCTTACACAACGGGCCTAGTATTGACGCTAGGCTTAATCCTGGGCGGTTGCGCTACGACTGCACCAGAAGAGATCGTTGTAGAGCCGACGCCCAAGGCTGCGCCGATAGAAACCCCCAAGCAGACTAAGCCGCCCGTGGCAGAAAAGCCAACTACGGAGCCGCCGGTCACCGCGCAACCCGACGCAGTACCTGACAAGCCAACCGCTGCGTCCGGCGAGTTAGAGAATGTCTCGGTATATACTATCGACAATCAGTGCAACAACTTTGTTGAGAAAACGGTACAGCTGCCAAGCGATAAGGCAATGGCTGAGGCCGTAGGTCAAGCTATTAGCGCCGTTGACTATAACGCTTTTAAGTTAGAGGGGTATGAAATCAGCGTCAATGGCACGACGGCTGTGGTAGACATGAAGCTCTCGCCTAGCTCTGAGCGTAAGTTTGTATCACTCTCTAGCTGCGAACAGCGAGCGCTTTTTGGCAGCGTTGAAGAAACCTTGCGCAATAACCCTGAGTGGGGCATTACCGCTGTGAAGTTTACCAATCGTGGCCAGGAGATTGTTTTGTAGGGGCACTCCTCGGGAATGCCCTTACGGTTTGGAGACGGCTGGGCTGTTTTTTAGATACCAGCGCCAGGGGCGATCAGCGGCTTGGGTAATGCCGACTCGGGTGGTTTGAACGATGTCTGCTGGGTCGATTAAATGGCTGCGATGTGCTAGCCAGAGACCGCTGCTGGGATGATAGGGCGAGCCGTCTAGGGTGCGGTCAATATCGAGCGCTCTGCATAGCTTTCCTGGCCCTGCGGCGATGCGGTCAGGCTTTTTAAGATGCTTAGGATCTATATTGGGTGGAATGGTCGCTAGCTCAAGGGCACGAATCAAGACCGCGCTACCAATCCCTGAGGGTTCGGTGACGACGTTTAAGCAGTAGTACATGCCATAGATTAGATAGACGTAGCTGTGACCGGGCGGGCCAAACATGCTGGCGTTGCGTTTGCTCATGCCTCGATAGGCGTGACAGGCCGGATCGTCTGGCGCGTAGGCTTCGGTTTCGACGATGGTAGCGCGGATGAGGGGGCCGCTGGGCAACTGTCGGATGAGTATGCAGCCAATGAGGTCGGGGGCGACTTTTAAAGAGGGGCGATCGCACCATTCAGGCGCAATACATTCGTCATAAACCATTAAGAATTGTCACGCAGTACACGTAAAATTGTTAGGATTTTAAGTAAGTAAACGTTACTCACCCTCTAGCGCTTGTTATTCTAGCGTTTTGTAATTCATGGATATTAAGCTCGCGCTTTGTTTGCTACCGGCTGTATTTGCTGTCGCCTGCCTGTTTTTTGGAACCCGCAACGGCTTCTACGATTCTGAAAACTATCACGGCAATGGTTCGGCCCACTAATCGCATTTTTCGCTTCGCTATTCTCTTTTGATTTTTATAAAGCCTGCCTGTACCTGTGACTGAGCTGTCCTGTTTACCTTATGGTGTCGGCTACGAAGACGAAGGGGTCTGTCTGAGCATTCGGATGGGCCCTTATTCTATTTTGCTCGACTGTGGCCTGGAGGACATTAGCTCGCTGCGAGAAGAAGCCGCCGATTTTGTGTTCTGTAGCCACGCGCATACCGACCACTGCCGGGGGCTGCTGGGCCTGCACCGGAGCTTTCCTCACCTGCCTATTTTTGGTAGCGCGGTGACGGCTCGCCTGCTGCCGATTAACTGGCCGGGGCAGCAAGACGCTGGCTTCTGTCGGCCTTTGCCTTGGCGATCGCCCACCGAACTAGCCCCAGGGCTCACCGTGCAGCTCTGGCCTGCGGGTCATCTGCCCGGAGCCGCCTGCTTTTTACTCACCTACAAAACGGCCCAGCGTACCTACAGCGTTTTTTATAGCGGTGACTGCTTTTTGTCGAATGGGCGGCTAGTAGATGGCCTGCCCCTAGCGGAGCTGCGCAACCTCAAGCCCGACGTGCTGATTATTGAAGGCAGCTACGGCACCGAGCGTCATCCGCATCGCAAGCAGCAGGAAAACTATTTGGTAGAGCGCTTGAGCAAGGCGCTGGCTAACCAGGGGCGAGCCGTTTTCCCGAGCCCGCTGTTGGGCCTTGGGCAAGAGCTGCTGATGCTGGTGCGCAGCCATCATCACTTCACAGGTCAGCCGATAGATGTGTGGGTAGATCCGGCGATCGCCGTTGGCTGCGACGCTTATTTAGGCTCCTTATCAGCGCTACCAGCAACCGTGCAAAACTTTGCTCAGCACCAGCCGCTGTTTTGGGATGAGCGAGTGCTGCCTCGGGTCAGACGGCTAGAGGCTGAGACCTCTTTTGAGGCGATCGCGCCCCCCATTCCGCAAAGAATCGCCCAGGGCTCCGATCCCGCTATTCTAATCGTTCATCCGGCTAGCCATCCCAGCCTATATTGTAAAAACGACCCGTCTGAATGGACGGTGTTTGTTCCTTCTTTAAAGGACATTCCGCTGTGGCAAGATCAGCTAACGCCTCAGCTAAGCGATCGCGATAGTCTAACGGATGCATCGTTCAGATTCGACTGGCTAGCTGAAATGCAGGCGCAAACGGCTGCTGACAAAATTGAAATAGAGCACTATATGCTCACTAGCCACTCCGATGGTGGCGGCACAACTCAGCTCATTCACAACCTGAGACCGCAGCACGTTATTTTTGTGCATGGTCGTTCCCGACAGCTTAACGATTTAGCGAGCTTAGACGACTTACAAAGCCGATATCAGCTACATTTGCCCGCGCCCGCTCAGGTGATAGAGCTGCCGCTAGCAGAAGCCTTTTGGCAGCCCGCTCCGCCTCGCAACACCCTTTACGAAGGTGAAATAGAGGCCAGCCTTGAGCACATAAAGCTGACCTTACCCAAGAGCCTAGAGAGCGATCCCCGCTGGAGTCAGCTAGCCGACACAGGAATTGTAGAAGCAAACTGGCAGGGCGAACAGCTCGTTATTCGAGGGCTCAACTCGCGAGAACTCATGCGCGTCGCGCCGCGTGATGCTGATACCTCCACTCAAACCTGCTACCACTGCCGCCACTTACGCGGCCAAAGATGCCGTAATCCTGACTCGCCGCTGGTGGGCCTACAGGTCACCTCTGACGGCTCTTGCGCGGCCTTTGAGCGCTCTAGTCGGTCATTGAGCTAGTGCTAATTACCAATTTTCAGATGAATATGACTTTCTGGTATAACGGCAGTTCCTTTGAAGCAGATTCAGGCGATTCCTCGATTCCTCCATATGTTCCTCCAAATCAGGAGAGCCTAAAATTTGGGGCGACGGTGTTCACAACCTTGCGGGTATATAGCGAGGATTTACATCATCCGCTCACTCAATGGCAGGCGCATTGCGATCGCCTCACCCATTCCCTGCAAGCGTTCAAATGGCAGCTGCCCAACTGGTCTGCTCTTTACGCGGGCGCTCAGCTATTAAAGCGCCGCTATCCGATTTTGCGCGTGACAATTTTTCCCGATGGAAAAGAATGGATTGTCGGGCGATCGCTCTCTCATCAGCTCACTCACCACCAGCAAACTGGCGTCGCCTGCTGGGTAGCCCCTAGCACCTATACCCGCAGCCTGCCCGCTCATAAAACCGGCAACTATCTAGCCTGTTGGCTCGCCCGTCAGCAGGCGCAAAGCCATGGCGCTTACGAGGCCATTCTGACTAACCCACAGGGCGACTGGCTCGAAACCACAACGGGTAATCTCTGGGGCTGGCGGCGCGACGCCTCTGGGCAGGGACGCTGGTGTACGCCCCTGCATAACCACTGCTTGCCGGGTATCATGCGCCGTATATTAGAGAAAATTTTGGCAGAATCAGGCCAGATTATCGATCCTCAGCCCTGGCACCTAAAGCAGCTATTGAGCTTTGAGGCCATAGCCTATAGCAACTGCGCTGTCGGGCTTGTGCCGATTCACACAATTTTTAGCGGGGCGACTACACTGGAATATAATTGCAGCCATGACAGCATCAAAGCATTACAGAACCGGATTAGCCTGTTGGCCAACGGCTGCAAGTGATTACTGAAAATGCGTTAACATAAGTTAATAACAAAGGAAAACACACTCAAACAGGTACAGCCCAACGGGTAGCCCTCAACCAGGCAAACCCAGCAGGCAAGCCCAACAGGTAAACAGTATCCTTACACCATCTCATTAGGAGGCTTCCCCTCGGTGAACAAGCGCTGGAGAAACGCGGGTCTATACGTATTACTCGTCGTTGTTGTCATTGCATTGGCAACTGCATTTTTTGATCAACCGCGCGTTGAGACTCAGTCTTGGCGCTACAGCAAGTTTATAGACGAAGTTGAGCAAGATCGAATTGAAAACGTCGTCTTAAGCTCAGATAGAACTCAGGCCAGATTTGCCGCCCCCGATGGCACAGGTCGAATCATCGTCAATCTGCCTCAAGATCCCGAGCTGGTCAACATCCTTACTAGCAACAATGTTGATATCACTGTTCAGCCCACCCAAGACGAAAGCGCCCTAGTAAAGGTCTTTAGCGCGCTCATAATTCCGGTGCTGCTGCTCGTTGCTCTATTCTTTTTATTCCGTCGGGCCTCCAATGGCCCCGGCTCTCAGGCAATGAACTTTGGCAAGTCCAAAGCTCGCGTTCAAATGGAGCCTCAAACTCAGGTTACTTTTGGCGATGTCGCTGGCATTGATCAAGCCAAGCTAGAGCTAGCTGAAGTCGTTGACTTTTTGAAAAACGCAGATCGCTTTACCGCTATCGGCGCAAAAATTCCTAAGGGCGTATTGCTAGTGGGCCCACCTGGAACGGGTAAGACTTTGCTGGCCAAAGCAGTTGCTGGTGAAGCAGGCGTTCCCTTTTTCTCTATCTCAGGCTCTGAGTTTGTTGAAATGTTTGTCGGCGTGGGTGCTTCCCGCGTTCGCGACCTGTTTGAGCAAGCTAAAACTAACGCCCCCTGCATCGTATTTATCGACGAGATTGACGCGGTAGGTCGTCAGCGCGGCGCAGGTCTAGGCGGTGGTAACGACGAGCGTGAGCAAACTCTCAACCAGCTCCTCACCGAGATGGACGGCTTTGAGGGCAACACAGGCATCATTATTATTGCGGCCACTAACCGCCCTGATGTGCTTGACGCTGCCCTCCTTCGCCCCGGTCGCTTTGACCGTCAGGTTGTTGTAGATCGCCCCGATTACGCAGGCCGTCTAGAAATTCTCAACGTTCACTCACGCGGCAAAACATTCTCTAAAGACGTAGACCTAGAGAAAATTGCTCGCCGGACGCCTGGGTTTACGGGTGCGGATTTATCTAACTTGCTGAACGAGGCGGCTATTTTGGCAGCTCGTCGCAACCTCACTGAAATTGCAATGGATGAGGTCAATGACGCGATTGATCGCGTGCTGGCTGGCCCCGAGAAGAAAGATCGGGTGATGAGTGAAAAGCGCAAGACGCTAGTGGCCTACCACGAAGCGGGTCATGCGCTGGTGGGTGCGCTGATGCCTGACTACGACCCCGTGCAAAAAATCAGCATTATCCCTCGCGGTCGTGCGGGCGGCTTGACTTGGTTTACGCCGAGCGAAGAGCGCTTGGAGTCGGGCCTGTATTCTCGCTCTTACTTGCAAAACCAAATGGCGGTTGCCTTAGGGGGCCGCTTAGCTGAAGAGATTGTCTTTGGCGATGAAGAAGTCACCACAGGCGCATCTAATGATCTTCAGCAGGTTGCTCGCGTGGCCCGTCAGATGGTGACTCGTTTTGGCATGAGCGATAAGCTTGGCCCGGTTGCCCTTGGTCGTCAGCAAGGTAATCCTTTCTTAGGACGCGACATTGCGAGCGAGCGTGACTTTTCGGAGAAAACGGCAGCTTCGATTGATGCAGAGGTTCGCTCTTTGGTAGATCAAGCCTATATCCGCTGTAAAACGGTGCTTCAAGAGAATCGTCACATCCTCGACCAGCTAGCTGACATGCTGGTAGACAAAGAGACTGTAGATTCTGAAGAGCTGCAAAACTTGCTGGCTACTAACGATGTGAAGATGGCTAGCATTGCATAGCGCTCACCTGAACCCTAAAGCAAGCTTAAGCTAGTAAGCTGTTTCTCCACAGTCCTTGAAAGCCGCCCCTGAAATCATCAGGGGCGGCTTTTTTGATTACTATGGGCTGACAGCTATAGGCTGACAGTCATTTCGGTAATGGGCTCGCTGCAAAAAAGCGACAGTTTGCAGGCTACCTCAACCGCTTCGCGAGGCGTATGACCCAAGTGAAGCGCTGCCTTGGCAAAGTCTTGCCCTGAGCCAATGGCTTCAAATTCGCTAACTTCGTATACATCCAATCCGGCGCAGACGCGAAACAGCTTTTTCTCGAAGGCAATCAAAAAGCCGTTTCCAGGCGTGTAGCCACTTTCCTTTTTACGAATCCATTCTCTGAACTCGACTAAAAAATCAATCATGCTGAGCCGATTGGTATCGACGGGTTTGTGGTTGCGGCTAAATAGCTCCATGAATGTGCTTTCGTAGCAGTCTCCGGTGCTGCCGATGATCATGCCGTTTTGCTGAAATAGCTTGCTGTGAAGAATATCTGTGCCGCTTGATTTGGAGAGTCCTTCTGTAATTTGGGTGTCAGCAGCGAAAATGATGGCCTCTGATGTTTTGCGGGCTGCGATGACGGTCATATGTATAGAATTTTTGCATATAAATTATTTATTAACCATACAAGATGAGCTGTCCGTTTTAATACGAAGAGATCACAAGAAAAGATGACTTTATAGACCTAAAGTTCTAAAAACTAGCGGCTTTCAACAGCAGCCTGTACATTTTTGGGAACCTTTGAGAGCAAATCGTAGCCTGTGGCAATTTCAATTCGGTCGACGGTGGTGCGATAGGTTTGCCAGTCGGCTTCAATGCGATCGCTATTCGGCATATCCACCGCAATCACCTCTGTTTGTCGAGTGATGTCATCTTCTACATCGTTTAGCACCACTATCACCTTCCACACGCGGCCTGGAGTGGTGACCTTCCCAACCTTGCCTTTATCGCCATAGATGCCTGCAATTACATAGAGTGCTTTGCCTTCCTGCTGCACCAAATCTCGCCCGTACTGCTCTAGTTCGCGCCAGGGGCCGCGATTGTTGTCGCTAGCCTGCGGAAAAATATTGCTCATTAAAAAGGTGAGCGAATTATCGCGAGGGGTGAGGGTGCGATCGCCTGAAGGCACCATATGTCCTCGGTCGTATCCGCTACGGCGATAGTCTGTCGGCGTCACCTGATAAAACCCTTTGGGCAAGCCGCCGTCGGGCCGAAAGTCATCCTGGCGATCAACGCTGCCGAGCCAGCGGCGATCAACTCGCCAGCTCGCCCAGTTCAAAACGTTACGCGCCTTGCTGTAAGAGAGCACATAGGGCTCGCGCTCGATTAAAAAGTTATTGAGATTGTCCTGCGCGGCATTGCTGGGGTTACCAAAGCTCAAGTGCTCGCTGTTAGAGAAATAAGTGGCCTGTTCTAGGCTAAGGTCAGTTTGTGGCAGGCTCTCGCACGCCTGACCGTTGCCATCTTTGTCTAGTCCGTAATAATCGTCTTCAAAAGCGTTAAAAACTTCTTGAGCGATCGCCCGACTTGTAAAATCACCACAGTCGCAGTAGCTGTCGGCGCAGGGCGGCAGGGTAGCATAAACATCGTCCGGTGCATCGCAGGTAGTGAGGGCGATCGCGAGTAAGGCGGCGATCGTTAACTTGACCCTTCCGAGCTGCGAGTAAAAATGTGTAAACTTTTGCATAAGAGAAAAGAAGTGCGATTTTATAAGCGGCTTAGTATATTTGTTCTATATAGGCCGTTCATGTAGGCTACACTGAGATCTGCCTGCTTGAACAGCGTATTAATAGCCTTTTATCGCTTTAGCTGGATACTTGATGAGGCGATCGCGTGGTATAAGCAAAGCATGTATCGGCTGTATAATGCGCAACCTCCTGAGGCATTTCGAATGGATGAGGATGCTGCTGCAATCGTTCCGCTATCAAAAAGCTAGGACGGTATACTTAAAGCCGTAATCCCTTGGAGAATTTCGTAATTTATGTTTAGCACAGTTGTTTCTACGCTGAAAGCTCGCTTCCCAGCCCCCGAAGCTCAAGCCCATTGCGACGGCCCTTGCGGTGTATACGATCCTTCCTCTGCTCGCATTGCCGCAGAAGCTGTCGTTTCTATGACCAAAAAAATTCTCGATCTTCAGCATCCTGAAGGCGGCGACGCTCAGGCCATGGCGTCTTACCAAAACACCATGTCTCGCTATATTGCGATCAAAGAAGAGCAGGCTCAAATGGCCAAAGATGAGCTGCTAGTGCTATGGACTGACTACTTCAAGCCAGTTCACTTAGAACAGTACCCCGACCTGCACGACACTTTTTGGAAAGCTGCTAAAACCTGCTCAGCTTGTAAAGTAGAAGTCAGCACGCAGCACTGCCAAGAGCTAATGGACGCCGTCAAGAAGATTCATAACATCTTTTGGGAAACCAAGAGCCGCGACGTTTCTTGGTACACCGCCAGCTAATTTTTACGCATCAATCCTCTGATGTAAGGGCGCAGCACTGCTGTGCCCTCTTCTATGCGAAGGTGTCGCATAAAGGTGTAAGAGAAACCTAGCCGTCAAAACTAGCCGTGAAGTTAAAGCGTAATTGGGTAGAAATTGGCCGCTGGACGTTAGGCAAACGCTGGCGATTTCGCGTGGTAGGAAACTCCATGCTGCCCACGCTGCGGCCTGGAGAAGATATTTTAGTTGTGCCAGTGCATAAAACAACGCGCTCTTCAGCCGATATTTCGGTCGGCGATATCGTGATATGTTTACATCCGCTGAAGCCCAGTATCCGAATGGTGAAGCGGGTAAGTGAAGTTTTTTGCGATGGCAGCTGCTACGTATTGAGCGATAATGCTGCTGAAGGCTCTGATAGCCGCTCTTTTGGCGTAATAGGCCCAGAATTAGTCATCGGTCGAGTCACCAGCCTTTTGTTTTAATTCGCTTGTTTTAACCTAATAGAAGCTCACAAAAAGTAAGTAATGATTGACATCCGCCCAGCGACGCCCGCAGACGTATCCGCTATTTTCTCGTTTAGTCAGCTGCTTAGCGAGTACGAAAAGCTCGCTCATGAGATGGTGGGTGCCCAAGCAGATTTGCACAAAGCCCTGTTTGGCTCGCCAAGCTATGCAGAGGCTATTGTCGCTGAGATTGATGGCAAGGTTGTTGGATCAGCTACCTACTTCTACAACTTTTCTACGTTTTTAATGAAGCCAGGTATTTATCTAGAAGATTTGTTTGTACTGCCCGACTATCGACGGCGGGGAATTGCAACAGATTTGCTGAAGTATTTGGCAGGCCATGCCCTTAGCAAAGGCTGCGGGCGTTTGGAATGGAGCGTGCTCGACTGGAATGAAAGCGCGATTACTTTCTATAGAGGCATCGGCGCAGTTTTGATGGATGAGTGGACAGGTTGCCGGGTTGCCGGAAATGCTTTGGTTGACTTGTCGAATCTAACACCTCATTTAACCGCAGAGGCTCAGAGCGACGCTTAGAGCACTGACTGAGGGGCGATCGCTACCGCACGCCTTCACCCCGTAAGCACTTCAGCAGAGACAGTCTGCATGAGCACGGAGCAGTCAAATTCAGCCTTCGTCAGCGCTTGAGTGAGTTGATCAGTCGGTTCCCTGTGGGCGATCGCAAAGGTTTGCGCGATATAATCGACTAGCTTAACGTGAGATGACATCTGCAGTTTTTCCGATACTTGTATTGTTGGCTACCTGTAGCAGCAAAGACATTTGC
>JBARVS010000085.1:0-16239 GCA_049646385.1 Phormidesmis sp.
GCCGTGCATAGAGCCGCTGCGAGATTTAAAGATAGGCGAGGCGTAAATATCAGAAATGCCAAGCTGATCGAGGTAATCAACAATTTCTTTGGCCCGGTTAAAGCCAAAATCAGCGTGAAATTGAAGGCGGTAGGTAGCAACAGGAATACGCATAAGAAAAGATATAGGGTGGGCAAGTCAAACACAAACTTTATCGGACAAGGAAACCTTCAATTTTTGCCCACCGCCCGAGACAAAGTCAAAAAGTCAAAACGCATTAAGCACAGGCCAAAAGATCCATCAAAAGCACTAGCGAGCAGCATAATCCCAAAGGTTACTCTCTAGCTTGATAAAGCGCGATGCTAAGGGGCGCGATCGCAATACCATCCGATGTCTTTCCTTCCAACACTTCAGGCACCGACGATAAATCTTCAGTCTCACCATCATCGGCAGACCATTCAGCGTCAGCAGAATAAATTTTAAGCTGCCAGGTTTGGTTGTTTAAGGGTAGCTCAACTTCGCGAGTGCGCTCGCCGAAGTTCATGATGCACAGCAGGTCTCCGCGCTTCATTTTGCGCTGAAAGTAAAGAATATCGTTAGTATGATGCGTCAGAATGTCGGGCTGCTGAGAGACCGCCATAATTTGGCACTCGTGGCGAATCTGAATCAATCGCTGATAAAACCGCAGCAGCAGCGCCTGCTGATCTGGGCTGTTGCCTTTTTTTTCCGCTTTTTTGGCTGCTAAAACGTTGGCATCTTTTAGCTCGAACTTTGACGAGGGCGCTAAATTTGCATAGAGATCAGACGGCCAGTTAAGCGTAGATGCTTTAAAGGTCTCTAAGCTAGCGGGATCAGGCGGTGCTCCCTCACTGTGAAACGCTCTAAATTCTTCTTTTCTTCCCGCCCGAACAGATTCAATCAAATCGGGATCGCCATGATCGACAAAATACAAAAAAGGTGCGTTTTCGCCATACTCTTCGCCCATAAACAAAAGGGGAATGTAGGGTGAGAGCAGCGTCATACTAGCCGCGAGCTTTTGGCCTGCAAAAGAAATTAAAGTAGAGAAGCGATCGCCTGTCATCCGATTGCCGACCTGATCGTGGTTTTGGCTGCACACCACGAACCGATCTGAGGGCAAGTCGAGCGCCGAGCTACCGTGATCGCGACGGCGAAAAGGCGAATATTGTCCGGCATAGGCAAACCGATTTTTGATGGCCTCTGCTAGGGTTTCTAGGCTCGTAAAATCGCTGTAATAGCCAATCGTTTCACCCGTGAGCCGGGTGTGAAGCGCATGGTGAAAATCGTCGCTCCACTGGGCATTGAGCTGATAGCCGCCCTGGTTAATTGAGCGCACCAGCCGAGGATCGTTGAGATCGCTCTCGGCAATTAGATAGGCGGGGTAGGGCCGATCTTTAGCATAGTGAGCGGTTGCTTCTGCCAGCGCCTGCAAAAAATGCCGAGCGCCAAAGTCATAAATGGCGTGAACCGCATCTAGCCGCAGCGCATCAATATGGTAGTCGCGCAGCCAGCTCAGCGCGTTTTGAATAAAGTAGTGACGAACGCCATCGGAGTAGGCATCATCAAAATTAATCGCATTGCCCCAGGGCGTGCGGTAGCGCTCAGTGGTGTAGGGGCCATACTTGCCAGTGTAGTTACCTTCGGGGCCAAAATGGTTGTACACCACATCTAGCACAACCGACAAACCGTGCTGATGGCAGGCATTTACAAGCTGCTTAAGACCCGTAGGGCCACCGTATGAGTTTTGCACTGCAAAGGGAAAAACGCCATCGTAGCCCCAGTTGCGATCGCCCGGAAACTGAGCGACTGGCATAATTTCAACCGCTGTAATGCCCAAGCTGACTAAGTCAGGCAGACGGGCGATCGCTGCGGCAAACGTGCCCTCAGGCGTAAACGTCCCCACATGCAGCTCATAGATAATATAGTCAGCCAGCTCAATGCCTTGCCAGCCGTCATCCTGCCAGTCAAAAGCGCTGTGATCGACTACCTCCGAAGGGCCGTGAACGCCTTCTGGCTGAAAATCTGAGGCGGGATCAGGCCATGACGCTAGCGCGCCTTCAGATGCGCCCTCAGCATCTTCGATTTGATAGCGGTATTGCGTGCCTGCGGGTAGATTAGGGGCGATCGCGTGCCAGTACCCTCGCGCATCTTGAGTCATCGGCAGCAGGGAATGCGCTGAGCCCGGTGACGTTGTTTCATCAGCAAGCTCAGCGGCAGATCCCATAGAAGGCTCACCAGCAGGCACCTTCACAATCTCCACAGATACCTTATTCAGCAGCGGAGCCCACACCGCGAACCGACAGCCCGCTGCCCCCTCCTGCGAACTCTCTGCTACAAAGCGCGACCCAATTTTCATGCCCTTTTCCCCTGTGTATCCCTTTATGATATCCCTTAGCAAAGTCAGCGCCGTTTCTGACTGCCCAAGGAAGACTATCAACGAACCTGACAGTTTAAGGACTACCTACAGATAGAATCCTGACAAGCCGCAATACATCAGTTTACCTGTAGCTTAAAAAAGCAGTGCATCTATTGAGTATGCGCCAGGGCCAAAAACGATGATCATCGCCAACATCAAACTAAAAACCAATGCTTTCTCTAGGCTAGGCGGTTCTCCTTTCCGGCCATCCGGCCCTTCATAATAGTCGCCTAGCTCATACGGATCAGGAGCGATGAGTGGGTCTCCTTTGATTAGCTCCAGAAATAGGGCATACAGCATTGAAACTAAAATAGAAGCGCTAGCCAAAGGTGTGAGCAATCCTAATATAAGGCCCATACCACCCACTTCCATAAACCCGGCGGATAAAAAGCAAAGCGATCGCGGCGCGCCCAGTGCTTCTGCCCAAATCCCAAGATTTTTGAGCTTTGGCAGCCCATGTAAAACAAACAAAAACCCTATCACTGCTCGGAAGGTGAGCAGCATATACCCTTGTAATCCTCCTACAAATTCAGGATATAGCACGGATAACAAAGCCCTCAGCGTTTCCAACAAAATACTCCTTATTTAATACTCTTTACCTGCTTTTTTGTTTCTATTGGTTTTGAACTAGCAGTACGTTATGACCGTCTACATCACGCCATAGTGCGGCTCTTGCAAAAGGCAATACATCAGGCAAATCAATTACTTTAGGTGAAACGAACTGCACATTTATTTCACTGGGCGCTTCTTCCAAGGCTTCTACTGCTGCGTCAATATCGTCTACAAGCATTTCATAGTGCATGTGAACCAAATCGCTAGTTTGTTGGTCTATCGGGAAAGGTCTAGCGCCGGGTGGCGTTAAGTAGTCTAAAAATTCTACGCCTAGCCTGCCCGTCGCGGGAGAGAGAGAAGTGACAATCACTTTTGCGCTAAAAAGATTGTCCATAGCCTCCTGCTTGAGGCCAATATTGGTAGTGCTGCTAGCGTGAGTTAGGCCCAGCACATCACGGTAGAGTGCTAGGCTACGCTCAGTGCTAGAAATGGAAATGGCTGAATGATCAATGCCTAAAAAGAGAGTGTCTTTGGTTTGCCAATAGTCGGGGCCAAGCCCTGAAGGAAATTGCAACAGTTCTAGGGCGTGACCGTCGGCATCTCTAAACTTAAAGGCGCGAATGTCATTAGGGAGAGTTTGGGGCTCGGGCGAAATAGGGCTAAAAGAGAACTTTTGCAGCTGAGTATAGGCTTTGTCCATATCGCTAACGATGATGGCGAAGTGCTGAAACCACAGGTCATTGCTTTTGCTCTCGGCAGGAATGGCCCTGCTGGAAGTGCCTAAAAACTCCATGAGTCGGATGGTTTCCTGGCCAAGCTGAAGCGATACGATGCGAACCTGCGCGTTAGGTACGCCGTAAAGATAGCTGGCTTCGTCGCCGCTAAGCACGGCATCGGCGGTCACTTCAAAGTCGAAGGCACCCGTAAAAAAGTCGGTGGCTTGGCTAGCATCAGAGACGGTGAGGCCAATAGCCTGTACTGCCTGAATGCTAACGCTGGAGGGAGATGCCATAGTCAACAGTTCCTTGCCTTTAATTTGATCCCTCGTATTGTTGCATATTCTATCAATTAAAGGATGCCGAAAAGTGCCAAAGTGCTATCTTAAAGTGAAAGAGACTTGGCCAGTAGGCCAGTAAGCCAATGATTTATAGAGGAATCTGTTGCTCGCGGCTAATTAGATGTTGACGGGATAAATTGGGATTATGACACAAGTTTCACTTTCTCAAATGGTCGAGAAGCTAGCTGCTGCACCTGCGTTAGTAAGCTTCCCAACCGATACCGTCCCGGCTTTATCAGCCCGCCCAGAACATGCCGAGCTGATCTATGCCGCCAAGCAGCGATCGCCTGATAAGCCCTTAATTCTGATGGGAGCCGCTTTCGCAGATCTGCTGCCATATGTCTGCGGCGATGACTCAGAGGTTAGCGCTTGGCAGAACCTTGCTCAACAGCACTGGCCTGGTCAGCTCACGCTAGTTTTACCCGCCAAATCAGGACTTCCTTCAGCGCTAAATCCGCAAAACACGGGCACCCTCGGCATTCGCGTACCCAACCATCCCATCGCCTTAAATTTGCTTAGGCGCACTGGCCCTTTAGCAACGACGAGCGCCAACCTGTCTGGACAGCCGCCACTCATCTCGCCCGATGAGATTGCGCGGGCTTTTCCAGATGCCCTGGTTTTATCGGCAAAGAGCTTTGCTATGGGTGCTGAAGCTCCTATTAGCGGTCTGCCCTCTACCGTGGTTAAATGGACTGGCTCTAGCTGGCAGATACTCCGCCAGGGTAAAGTTGATCTCTAAACTGCCAATCTTATGAGCGTAGACACTTCTAGTATGGACTCTAACGAAAACCTACGGCTGGCTTACCAGCGTTTGCTGGCGCTTGAACGGTTTAAGAGTGGCTTTTTAGCCCGCACTTCTCACGAACTGCGATCGCCCATCAACACCATCGTTAGCCTGCATCAGCTAATTCTCGAAGATCTGTGCGAAGGCCCAGAAGAAGAGAAAGAGTTTATCGAACAGTCTAAAGGGGCAGCGCTGAAAATGCTGGCGCTGTTTGACCAGATTGCGGCGGTTTCTAAGCTGGATGTAGGTCGTGAGCCACCTAAGCTAGCAGCAGCGGACTTAAGCTTTTTGCTACCGGAAGTTGAAATGCTTACAGTGCTACAGGCCAAAAATCAAAACGTTCGCTACACGGTGGATATTTTAACGGATGAGCTAGAAGTTTATACCGACGCTAAATGGCTAAAGAACATTCTAGCTAGTTTGATTCAAGATGCGATTCCCCACACTAAAGTCCTGCGGCTAACGACTGTAAAGAGCAGTCAATCTGTTGCGGTTGTCATTGAGGGCGATCGCCCCGCCGCAACCCTACAAAGCGAACTTGATAACATTTCTGAGTCCGCTGCTAATGCTAGCGAGACTCCATCAAGCGAGGCTTCTGAAACAGATTCTCTTCAGTCGGCAAGGAACTTTTCAGCTGAAGATATAAAGCTTTCTACCGGGCTAATACTAGCAACGGCTCAGACGGCGCTGCCGCTCATTGGGGGTGAATTTTTAATAGCGCCTCGGGCCAATTCAAATAAAGGCAGTTGTTTGCAATGCATTTTTCCGCTGCTTCAACCCTCTTAGTTCAGTACGCCAATGGTCTCTTCTTCTGCTAGCGTTCCTACCGAAATAGAACACTTTAAAGTCCGCTACAAGCTTTGGATAGGCGCTGCTTTTCTGTTGCTCGGTAGCGTCACCGTCGGCATGAGTTTGCGCGCCATGCTGCTAAACGGCGGATTTATTGGCGCTGCTGTGCTAGGGCTGCTGCTGATGGTGGCTGGCTTTTTATATTTGAGTCGGCCTTATTTTGCGATCGCACCCAACCGCCTCACCATATACAACCTCATCGGCAGCGCTGTCAAACGCTACCCTTTTGAATCCTTTGGCCACCTGAGCATAGAAAACACCACTTTATATATAGAGGGCAGCAACACAGGCGCAGCCAAAAGCAAAGTGAACATCAAGGGATGGATGGTGAGATCTGCCGACTGGAAGCGTTTGCAGGCATTGACAAACCGTTAGCGGCTGATGCCGCCACCAAAGCAGACTTTTGCGGTTAGATTTTTGCAGCAGACTCTAATCCCGACAAAAATCAATCCCGACAAAAACGGTCGGGTATGTTTGCTGTGCGATATTTCACGTGCTACTATCAATCCAATTCAATCAAAGCAGGTTTATATGCCTGGACATGCCTCGCTTCATACCTGTGCTAGGCAGCCTTCCACACCCGCTTTTACAAATTTTCCAGAGGGTTCACTGAATGACTCAAGCTATCGATAGACTCGTTACCGCCTCAGGCTCGCGCTCAAGCGCGCTACCGCGAACGTTTACCGCGCTTCGGTGTAAAGAGTGCGGCGAGCAGTATGGGTTAGGTGCTAAGCATGTTTGCGAAGATGTATGCTTTGGCCCCCTAGAGGTGGCTTACGACTACGAGGCTATCAAGCGTCAGGTTTCGCGTGAGACCATTGCCGCTGGCCCCCACTCTATCTGGCGCTACAAGGCATTTTTGCCCGTTGAAACCGATACCCCTATTGACGTTGGCACAGGCATGACGCCGCTAGTTAAAGCCAATCGCTTAGCTCGTCAGCTCGGTCTTAAAAATCTCTACATTAAGAACGACGCTGTTAACATGCCGACCTTAAGCTTTAAAGATCGGGTGGTTTCGGTCGCCTTAACGCGCGCTAAAGAGCTGGGCTTTACGACGGTTTCCTGTGCGAGTACAGGAAACTTAGCTAATTCTACGGCGGCGATCGCCGCCCACGCTGGCCTAGAGTGCTGCGTTTTCATACCCGCCGACTTAGAAGCCGGTAAAATTCTGGGTACGCTCATCTACGACCCCACCCTGATGGCCGTAAAAGGCAACTACGATCAGGTCAATCGGCTGTGCTCCGAAGTCGCCAACACTCACGGCTGGGGCTTTGTGAACATCAACCTGCGTCCTTACTATTCTGAAGGCTCTAAAACGCTGGGCTTTGAAGTCGCTGAGCAGCTAGGCTGGCAGCTTCCCGATCACGTCGTAGCGCCCTGCGCATCAGGCTCCTTATTCACCAAAATCCACAAGGGTTTCAACGAGTTTGTAAAAACTGGCCTTGTAGAAGATAAGGCCGTTCGATTCAGCGGCGCACAGGCAGAAGGCTGCTCGCCAATTTCTCAAGCGTTCAAAGAAGGTCGCGACTTTATCACGCCCGTAAAGCCCAACACCATCGCCAAATCTATCGCCATCGGCAACCCCGCCGACGGCATGTATGCGCTGGAAGTCGCCCGCAAAACCAACGGCAACATTGAAGATGTGACCGATGCCGAGATTATTGCAGGCATGAAGCTACTGGCTGAAACCGAGGGCATTTTCACAGAGACCGCAGGCGGTACAACGATTGCCGTGCTTAAAAAGCTCGTAGAAGCTGGCAAAATTGACCCTGAAGAAACAACAGTTGCCTTTATTACGGGCAATGGCCTGAAGACGACTGAGGCCGTGCAGGGCTACATTGGTGAGCCGCTAACGATTGAGCCTAAGCTAGAGAGCTTCGAGCGGGCCTGGGAGCGAGCTAACACGCTCAACCGCTTAGAGTGGCAGCAAACTCAGGTATAGTCTTCGACTCTGTAATGTTTTCGCTGCTAAGGTTAATCCGTTTTTTTAGTTTGGATATCTTGAAAAAAAATGGCCGTAAAGGTTTTAATTCCAACCCCTCTGCAAAAGTTCACTAACGATGAAGCGACCGTTGAATGTGACGGCGGCAACATTGTTGAACTGATGAATACGCTAGACAGCAAATTTCCTGGCATCAAAAAGCGCCTGTGTGACGACAGCGGTGAGCTACGCCGATTTGTTAATTTTTACGTCAACAGCGAAGACATTCGCTTTTTAGACAACAAAGAGACCGCTCTAAATGATGGCGACGAAGTGAGCATTGTTCCGGCTGTTGCAGGCGGCTAAACTGTACTGAGAAATAGTCGATAAGGGGTATAGAGCATCAGCCTTGTACCCTTTTTTGTCGTTCAATAGTTGAGCCTAACCCTTTGCGCTTAACGTTAAGGAATAGTTTCAGCTCTATAGATAATCTCTTTGTTAATCGTTAGAGGCTATGAGAGGTTCGATGAAAAAGCAATGGCAAGCTAAAATTCAGCTATCTAGCTGGGCTCATCGCTCAAATATCGCTTCAAACTACTGTCCTAAATCACTATGGTCGAGAACAGAAAAGTGATGCTTGCTGGTGTACCAGCGCTCGTCCGCCCCCCTCAAGATGATATTGATGGTGCTCCACTCATTGTGCTCTGGCATGGCTACGGCCCACCAGCCTCTGAACAAGCACTGGCTGAACTTCTTCCCTTAGACGAGGTGGCTGCATGGAAGCTTTATCCTGCCCTACCCCTGTTTGGTGAACGACTACCTGAAGGTGGGATGGATGAGATCATGCGGCGTCAGCTTTCCGATTACGTGCTCGACCTGCTGCTTCCTACCGTAGAAGCGGCTGTAGCAGAGCTGCCCGAAATGATTGCTGAAGCTGAGCACCAGTTAGGCGTAGATGCTTCACAAGGGGTTGGGTTATTTGGCTTCTCTGCTGGAGCCGCTGCCGCTATTTTGGCTTTACTTAATGAGCCTCTCAACAGGTCTGTAAATATTCGAGCAGCCGTCCTAGCCGGAGCACCTCCAAATCTCGATATAGCTGTGGCAAGCTTTGAGCGGGGAACACAATCCTACCTTGACTACCTACGCGAGCACTATGACTGGTTCCGAGATGAAATGATGACGTACAGGTGGAGTGCTGCTTCGAAGGCGGCGCGATCACAATTTGACCTTGGCGGCAGGGTTGATGAACTCACTAATCACGGTTTGCCACCTGCTGTCCTGCTCATGCATGGAGAGCAGGACGAAATGTATTCAGTAGTGGAGACACAAGCACTAGGAAATACACTTCATGCAGCATATAGAAAATACAGCGTAGCTGAACGAACAAAGGTGAAAACATTTCCCCACCTTGCACATCATCTCGTTCTTTCTGAGCCCAACAAAGTAGAAAGACAAGATCTCTTAGCGTTTCAAGAGGCTGTTGCGACTTGGTTCAGGCAATATCTATTGCTGTAAAAAGCTTCCTCGCATAAGCTGGAAAGATTGCCAATGCAAAGGAATTACTTTGCAAATCTACCCTGGTGGCTGAGCACGTCTAAGAACATTTTGACGGCGGGGGCGGGTGGTGTGCTGGCAAGAATGGCTGCGCCGATGACGCGATTGAGACGGACGGGGAGCGATCGCACATACACCGCATCAGGAATGGGCAAGGCCGCTAGCCGAGGTAAGATAGCCGCCCCTAGCCCCTGTGCCACCATGCTCACAATTGTCGAATCTTCTTTAATCACATAGCCTATTTCAAAAGGCTGGCCGCACTGCGCCCAGTGGTCTTTCACCGCATTGGTGCATTCGGCATAGTTAAAGAGAATAAAAGAGTATCCTGCCAAATCTTCCCAAGTAAGATTTTTGGGCGGTGGGGCTTCTGTCTTTGGGAGCAGAACAACATACTCATCACGAGCGATTTCTAACGTCTTAAATTCTTCTGAGCGCGGCAGTGGAATGAGTCCAATATCGGTTTGCCCTTCTCGCAAAGAGAGTTCTACCCCCGCCGGATCGAGTTCGGAGAGGGTAATTTCTACATGGGGAAACTGCTGGCGAAATCGGGCAATATTAGCGGGTAGCAAGTGCGTTGCGGCGCTGCGAAATGAAGAAATTCGCAGACGGCTACGGTAAAGCCCTTTTTCTAAATTGGCTTCGTAGTCTATATGCTCCTTGAGATCTAGCATTTTTTGGGTGTGGATAATTATCCGCTCGCCCACGGGTGTCAGCTTAGCCCCAAAGCGCCCTCTAGACAGCAGCGGAATGCCTAGCTCGGCTTCTAGGGAGGCGATCGCCCGACTCACCGCCGACTGCGACACCTCCAGGCTAATCGCCGCATCCGAGAAAGTACCCTGCTTGACGACAGCAGCCAGCACCTCAAGCTGAAAAATGTTCATAGCTAACTTCTATCCGCTTTCCGCATAGATGTCCTTCAGTAGGCGATTTGATCCTTACCCAGGCCAAAGCTAAGGTAGCAGCAATTCATTCATTAAGTTTTCACCCGTAAGCTTTCGATTCAAGTTTTTTTGATTTTTTAAGGGTTCCTGTGTTTAAGTTACTTCAGTTTCAAAAGTTCAGAGATACGCCCAGCGTTCAATTTTTCGACATCACCGTACCAGATTCCAACGCGCGCGATTTAGTTTGTCACACGGGGCCAGCCATCAGCCCAAACAATTCTCCAGACAGCAGCTGGCAGTTCTACCTTCATCCTCGCCAGGAAGATAATCTGCTAGCGCTTTCAGGCGGACGCACCTTTCACCTCATTAACTTCGAGTGGGAGTGCCCTTATCACATTGTCCGGCTAGACGCCAACCGTCACATTTTGCGAATTCCCCCCGGTACTTTTCACCGCTCAGAGTCAGACCTTAAGGGTTCGCTAGTCATTAACCAGGCCGTTCGGACACAAAACGCCAAGGTGCACAATGAGTTTCGAGTTTACGATAGCGGCGAGATTCCCAAGCTAAAGCATTTGCTCGCATCGGGCATTGAGCCTCAATATCATGGGTTCGATCCTATTTACCTACAGGCCGCTTAGCAACTTATTTTTGCTACTTGAGAAGTCGCCGTCAGCTCTATGGCGGCTTTTTCTATGACATTTTCCCCGATAGGGACGCTCACCCATAAAATAGAGGAACGAACAGGTACCCTTTTTTGCTATGACACAGCCAGCCAGCAACCCGGCCCAACGCAATACGGATAAAAACATGAGCGTCAATACAGATAGAGTGCTCATTTTTGACACAACGCTGCGCGATGGTGAGCAGTCACCGGGGGCAACTATGAATGCCAGCGAAAAGCTAGCCGTTGCCCGACAGCTCGCTCGCCTCAACGTGGACATTATTGAAGCGGGCTTTCCGTTTGCGAGTCCTGGCGATTTTGAGGCGGTGCACCAAATTGCATCAGAAGTCGGCACGCCCAACGGCCCCACAATTTGCGGCTTGGCACGAGCGACTAAAGGCGATATTGAGTCGGCAGCTAAGGCCATTGCCCCAGCGGTAAAAGGACGGATTCACACCTTTTTGGCTACTTCAGATATTCATATGAAGTACAAGCTTAAAAAGTCGCGGGCTGACGTGCTGGCGATGACTGAAGAAATGGTGGGGTTTGCCAAAAGCTTTACGGGCGACGTAGAATTTTCTCCCGAAGATGCGGGCCGCAGTGAGCCTGATTTTTTGTATGAGGTGCTAGAGAGGGCGATCGCAGCAGGGGCGACGACGCTGAATATTCCTGATACGGTGGGCTACCTAACGCCGACTGAATTTGGCGATTTGATTCGGGGCATCAAAAGCAACGTGCAGGGCGTTGATAACGTAATTATTTCAGTGCATGGACACAACGACTTGGGCCTAGCGGTGGCTAACTTTTTAGAAGCCGTAAAAGCCGGGGCGCGGCAGCTAGAGTGCACGATTAACGGCATCGGCGAGCGGGCGGGGAACGCAGCGCTAGAAGAGCTGGTGATGGCTTTGCACGTGCGCCGTCAGTATTACAATCCGTTTTTCGGCCTGCCGCCTGAGTCAGAAGCGCCGCTAACGGCTGTTAAAACCCAAGAAATCTACAAGGCTTCGCGACTGGTTTCTAATATGACTGGGATGCTGGTACAGCCTAATAAGGCAATTGTCGGGGCGAATGCGTTTGCCCATGAGTCGGGCATTCATCAAGATGGGGTGCTCAAAAATCGGCTAACCTACGAGATTATGGATGCTCAGCTAATTGGGCTAAACAACAATTTGATTGTGCTGGGCAAGCATTCAGGGCGCAATGCGTTTCGCACCCGGCTGCGTGAGCTGGGCTTTGAGCTGAGCGATCAGGAGCTGAACAAGGCGTTTTTGCGGTTTAAGGAGGTTGCTGATAAAAAGAAAGAGATTAGCGATCGCGACCTAGAAGCCATTGTTAACGACGAAATTCTGCAAGTTGCCGAACACTTCAAGCTCAATCTTATCCAGGTTTCCTGCGGCAGCAACGCCCAGCCAACCGCTACGATTACCGTTAGAATGCCCGACGGACAAGAGCTAACCGACGCCTCAGTAGGCACCGGGCCAGTAGACGCTATCTATCGAGCAATTAATCGGATTGTTGATATTGAAAACGACCTGATTGAATACTCGGTGCAGTCGGTCACCGCTGGCATTGACGCCATGGGCGAAGTAACGATTCGCGTTCGCAACGGCGAGAAAATCTACTCAGGCCATGCCGCTAATACTGATATCATTGTGGCCTCAGCCTACGCCTACATCAATGCGCTGAACCGACTGTACACAGCCATGCAGACGGGCAGTCCTATTCATCCTCAGCGTGAGCAGGTGGCCGTGGGAATGGGGGCGTAGCCGCGTAGTCTTTAAAGCTTTAGATTAGCGCTTTGAGCTTTCGGTACGCTGTAAAAACCTTGAGACTAACAGCCAGCAACCTGCTTAATTTGCGGCAAGCTGCTGGCTATCTTAAAAGGCGATCGCCTCTTTAGCTGTCTCATGCTCTATCTATAGACTAATTCTATAGACTAATTCTATAGACTAATTAGTTGATCGCGCTACCAACTGCGCCTTTAATAGCGGCAACTCCTTGCTCAAGGCTAGCCAGCAAGCCCATATCAGGCTCTTCGCCAGTCATCTCACGAGTGCCTACAAAATATAGAATGCCTTTGAGCACTTCTTGGTGCGCCCGATTCTCAAAGTTAACTTCATTCAAAGGCTCCATCGCATCTTGCAGGTCGTCGCTCAGCGTTTGGGCAGCTTTGTGAAGTACGAGGCCAGTCATCGTTTGCTGGTGCTTTAGCAGCTCGAACTGAAAGAACTTGTCATATGAGGTCAGCTCGGAGCCGTTCATCATCTCCGTTACTTTTTGAGCGTGCATTTGAGTGATGTCACGAGGTTCTACGCGGTTGCCAAATTTAGCGATCGCCTCTTCAATATCCCCTACATTCTCTTTATCCTGGCTCACAATTTTCTCAAGCCGCTCTTTAATCTTTTGGTCGCTGGTCTCAGTCATAAGCTTTTGGCCCAGCTCAATCAAGGTATTTTGAAAAAGCTTTAGGTCGGCTAGCTTAGTTGCGATCGTTGTCATATCAGACATGCTGTTATCTCCAAAGGTTAGCGTGGTTCGTCACTATTTAATGACTCACGGCTTTTTATGATCTCGCGTAAGACCATAGCAGTCCTCCATCTTCTGAGAGATTAAGGCCACCTACTTGAGTTTCTGAAGGGATAGGCTCATGATGGAAATAGGCAGATATCTGCACCTTAAATTCATCTTTAACACCTCGCCTTTAACACCATGAAGCTAGCTGCAATTGATATTGGTACCAACTCCATTCATATGGTGGTGGTAAAAGTAGTGAGCGAAAAAGCCTTTGAAGTGATTGATCGAGAAAAGGAGATGGTAAAGCTGGGTAGGGGGGTGTTTGCAACCAATCGATTGAGCGATCGCGCCTTCAGCACCGGACTCGACACTATCGAGCGCTACGCTCAGCTCGCCGATCAGCTCGGGGTTGATGACATCATCACCGTGGCCACCAGCGCCACCCGCGAGGCTCAAAATGGGGAGGCTTTTTTAGAGGAACTCGCGCGCCGCACTAAAATTGTGCCGCGAATAATTTCTGGCAAAGAAGAGGCAAGGCTGATATTTTTGGCGGTGAGAAATGCGATCGCCTTAGAAAACGAAACTGCACTGGTGCTAGATATTGGCGGTGGCAGCACAGAAGCTGTCGTCGGCAATCAGCAAGACATTCTTTTTGGCACTAGCCTAAAGCTAGGTGTGTTACGCCTGCTGGATATGATTGGCGATCAAAAGCCCCTAGGTAAAAAAGCTAGAGGCATTTTAGAAGCGCATATTCAGGTTTTGGCTAAGCAGGCAATGGCCAACGCTAAACAGGCCAATTTCACCCAGATAATCGGCACTTCAGGCACTATTCGCACGCTGGGCGAGGCAGCCTACTTAGAAAAAAACCAGGGCTCTCTGGGCTCTGTTAACGCTGAGATAGTTTCGCTGACAGACTTACAAGCTATGACCGATCGCCTAGTTGACTTAAAACCTGACAAGCGAGGCAAAATAGACGGCATTAGCGACAAGCGTACAGACGCGATTCACTTAGGCGGGGTGCTGCTAACCCAGCTGCTGCAAATGGCAGGTGCAACAGAAATTACCCTTTGCGATGCGTCGCTGCGAGAGGGCATGATTCTAGACTATTTAGAGCGGCACCCTCCCCAGGGAAAAATTGGAGAGGCAGCTGCCCCCAATTGTAAAAAAAGTGAGCAAAAACAGGACTTGCGACACCGTAAAGCCGCTCGACTGGTCTCCAAATACGGTGCGGACTGGGAAAGCAATACTCATATAGCTAAGCTAGCGCTGCAATTGTTTGATCAAACTGAAGCTTTGCATGGCTATGGCGACTTAGAACGAAGCGTTTTAGAGTATGCCGCCTTGATGCATGATATTGGCCAATATATCTCTTTTCGCGGCTATCATAAAAACTCTCGCTATATCCTTGAGCGCACTGACCCACGCGGCTTTACCGATGAGGAAATGCTGCTAATTGGCCATGTAATTCGCTATCATCGCAAGGCAAACCCTAAGACAAAACACAAAAAGTTCAAGCGTTTATCTGACTCAAACCAACAGATTGTGTGGATGCTGGCTGGACTGCTCAGAACTGCGATTGGTTTGGATAGATCAAAAAGTCAGCTAGTCAGCAGGACTGCTTGCGAAATTGAAAAAGACTCGCTAAAGATAACAATCTTCGGATCTAGCTCAGGCTCAGACGGACTTGAGATCGAGCTTTGGGCGGCTATGTGCGATCGCCACGTCCTAGAAAAAGCGATAGAGCGGCCTATTTCCATTCAGGCTCAATGACCTGGCTTCTACATTTATTTAGAAGTTACTTGGGCTGAGGATTGTAGTCAGGCTGAGCGATCGCTCTTAGCTTTTCAAACGTTTCCGTCTGAAAATGCTTGCTGGCTTTAAGCCCTAGCTTCACCAAGCTGCTAGGCCCAGGAATGAGCCTAACGCCGAGCTGCTGCACCAGCGATAAACTATCGCCCTGTCCCCAGTGCTCCACAATTTTGCTGTGGCTAACTCGGTCAATATGCATAACCGCAAAGCGCACCGTTTTACCCGTCGCAGGCAATCCTTGAAAAGTATCTAAATGGGTGCCAGCAAAAAAGCCGCAGGTCGTCACCTGATCTCGGTGCGCAATGACCTGAGTGAAAATATGCTGGCCGTCTGGAAAAGCGTTGTAAACTTCGGTGCCCATCTGAGCAAATTCGGCCTGACTCAGCGGTGCATCTATGCCTGCCATATGTGCGATTAGCGCTGGTGAAAGCAGCGAGAGACCTTCATGCAGTCGGCGGCTGTCAAACGATTTGTAAAACTGTAGGACGAGGGCTCTGTTTTGGGCGGCGAGCAAATCGTGAAACATAGATGAAAACTCTAAGTTGGCTCTCATTCTAGCCAGAAGCAGCTATTTCATAATAGTGCTGTAGCCCTTATAAAAAATATGAAATTAGACTCTACCGCTATGTCGATGAATCATACGCCAGTTGCCCAGCGAGTATCGCTAGTGCTGCTGCTAACCCGTTTAAGTATCTTTATTGCAATGATGATTTGGGTGATTGACAAATTTGTGCAGCCAGAACATACTGCCGCTGTGTTTCAAGCGTTTTATGGAATCGGTGGGGTAAGTAGTGCGATCGCCTATTGCTTAGGTGCTATTCAACTCGTGATTATGGTTAGCTTTGTCGCAGGCTACCAAAAGAAAATCACCTACGGTCTAGTCTTGCTCATGCACACGGCTTCTACGCTAGTGTCATTTCCCAAATATCTAGCGCCTTTTGAAAGCGCAAATATCTTGTTCTACGCCTCTTGGCCAATGCTAGCAGCCTGCTTTGCGCTCTTCTACCTTAGAGACTTGGACACTCGCGCCACTGTTTAAATTATCGTGCACTCAAAGAATCCCAAGCAGGATGAGAGAGCAGCGCATTCATCGCCCTAACGCCTCGAAGCTGATTCGACAGCGGCAGATGAGCGGACGGAGCCGACGCCAAGTCCCAAACAAATTCATTGGGGTAGCGCGTCCATGAGCCCTCAGCAGATTTCCACAGTAGCTGCACCCACAGCCTCTCCCAATCTTTGCCCAG